>NZ_LDRT01000240.1 GCF_001476655.1 Microbacterium testaceum
CCGTCGGCGAACTCCGCGATCTCGCGCACGCCGCGACGCAGCGCTCTTCCTGAGCGGCGCGCCGCGCGAGCTCACGCAGCCGTGGAGGGACAGTCCTCCCCGCCGAGGCGGCGGGCGCTCAGGCCAGCGTCGCGGCGACCCGCCGCACTTCGCTCTTGCGCCCCGCCAGGAGCGCTTCGATCGGCGCGACTCCGATGGTGTCCTCCGGGGTGAGCAGCCAGTCGATGGTCTCGTCCTCGTCGAAGCCGACATCGTGCAGAACGATGATCGTGCCGCGCAGGGACGGCAGCGGACGGCCGTCGACGATGAACACGGCGGGGACGCGCAGCACACCGTCTCGGCGCGAACCGACGAGGTAGTGCTCGTCGAGCAGCCGACGCACGCGTCCGTGCTGCTCGCCCAGGACCTCCACGAGGTCGGGGATCGTCAACCACGAGGTTTCGTAACGGGAGGCTTCGCTCACCACCCCATCCTCTCATCGCACGCGCCCGCGATGCGTCTCGGCGCCGTCGTCACACGAGTCACACAGGCCCCACGCGTTGACATCCCTCCCAGGCCGTGCGAGCGTTCTGGCAGTCGAAAGAACGGAAATCCCCCCACCATGCGTCGACTCCCTTCCCCCGCGCTGCCCACCTTCCCGCGCTCGAGCGTCCTCGTCCCCGCCGCGGTCGTCGGAACCATCGCCTTGGCTCTCACCGGAGAGAGCAGTGCCCACGCAGCGCCGCCCGCTCCACCGACCACCGCCCTACCGCCCGCTCCCGCTCCCCGCGGACACTCTCCGGTGACCCGTGCGTCCGGGCCCGTCACGGCGACCGCTACCGTCGAGCCCGGCGACACCGTGTGGGCGATCGCCCAGCGCTACGGTCTCGACGTCGGGGGCCTACAGGCGTGGAACGGCCTTAACGGTGACAGCATCATCCGTCCGGGCCAGGTC
>NZ_LDRT01000241.1 GCF_001476655.1 Microbacterium testaceum
TCGGCGCGGCGCTGACGGCGGCGTCTCGCGCGTTCGACGGAGGCCCTCGGTCGCCTGTGCTCTGGGTCTCGGTCGCGGCGCTGCCGCTGCTCGTCGGGCTCTTCATGCTGGTGCTGTGGGCGCGTTACCTCGCGCGAGAGCGGAACCGCCGGAGAACCTTCTCCCGGGCCAGGCTCGAGCTCGCCCGCGTCGTCCTCGAGCTCGACCTGCTCGACGCCCACGTCGACATCGCCGGCGCAGAGCTCGACCGCGGGGCCCGGGGCCGTGCGCGCCACGTGGCGAAGGACGTCAAGGAGAAGCTGGAGAAGGACAGGGCGGCGATCCGCGACAAGAGCCTGAAGCTCGCCCATGAGGAGCAGGTGCTCGCCCGCGAGCTCCTCGACGCCCGGGCGCGCGTGCACGAGCGCGGAGCCCCCGAGAAGCCGCTGGATCTCGCGACCTTCGCGAAGCGCACCGCCGCGCTCCGGCGTCGCGCGGACGCGCTCGTCGCGGCCTCATCGCTGCGGGTGGGGCACGCCGGGGG
>NZ_LDRT01000242.1 GCF_001476655.1 Microbacterium testaceum
CGCGATCGGCGAGACGGCCGAGCGGCGGGATCACGGCGAAGTGGATGACGTGCGCGATGAGCAACGCGAGGAGGAGCTGGCTGGTGTCGTAGGAGTGCACGACCTTGAGATAGACGATCGAGAAGCTCACGACGATGTAGTAGACGATGTTCTCCGCGAAACGGACGCCCATCGCCTGCGCGACACCCTTCGGGTAGCGGCGGAGCACCTCGACGACCCCGAACGACGTCGCCTTCTCCTTCTCGACCTGCGCCTTGGCCTCGAGGAAGATCGGCGCCTCCTCGACGTGGGTGCGGATGTAGAACCCGACCAGCACGATCACGGCCGACAGCCAGAACGCGATGCGCCAGCCCCAATCGAGGAAGGCCGCGGGGCTCAAGACGAACGACGTGACGAGCAGCACCACGGTCGCGAGCAGATTGCCGACGGGCACCGCCGCCTGCGGCCAGCTCGACCAGAACGCGCGCCGCTTGTCCGGGCTCTGCTCGGCCACGAGCAGCACGGCCCCGCCCCACTCCCCA
>NZ_LDRT01000243.1 GCF_001476655.1 Microbacterium testaceum
CGTCCGCGCGGCCGCCGACGTGGTGCACTCGGTCGACCGGCCCCGTATCGCGGACGCCCTGGATGCCGCGGGCTCTCTCGATCCGCTCGACGTTCTCCTGCAGGTGAACCTGACGGACGATGCCGGACGTGGGGGAGTCGTCCCGGATGACGTGGAGGCCCTCGCCGTGCACGCTGCAGGGCTGTCGTCGCTGCGCGTTCGAGGTGTGATGGCCGTCGCTCCCCTCGATGAGGAACCGGCGCGTGCCTTCGAGCGTCTCCGTCGGAGCGCGGACGCCGTGCGCACGGTCGTCCCGGAGGCGACGTGGATCTCGGCGGGAATGACCGGCGACTTCCCGGAAGCGGTGGCAATGGGCGCGACACACCTGCGGATCGGGTCTGCAATCACGGGTCCGAGGCCCGTGCGCGGATAGCCTCGACACAGACGAGCGAACGGAGGATGCGATGTCGAACCCGCTCAAGAAGACGATGGTTTACCTGGGCCTCGCCGACGAGGAGGAGACCTATGAGGAGCCTGTGCAGCCGGCTGCGCGCAAGCCGCAGCCGCAGCAGACCGCGCCGGTCGAGAAGGCTGCTCCCGTGACCCCGCTGCACCGACCCGCCGTGGTGCGCCAGCCCGCTGCCGGTCCGGTCAGCGAGATCCTCACGGTGCACCCGAAGCAGTACCGCGACGCGCAGACGATCGCCGAGAATTTCCGCGAGGGGATCCCGGTCATCATCAACCTCTCGCAGATGAGCGATGCCGACGCGCGCCGTCTCATCGACTTCGCGAGCGGACTGTCGCTGGGTCTTTACGGGCGCATCGAGCGGGTCACCAGCAAGGTCTTCCTGCTCTCGCCCGAGAACATCGCCGTCTCCGGAGACGG
>NZ_LDRT01000244.1 GCF_001476655.1 Microbacterium testaceum
GTATAAGAGACAGGACTTGGGCGGCGTCGGGTACAGTGGAGACCAAGCCAAAGACCGTCGGTCATCGTCGTGCTTGCATGTCGATCGAAGCGTCTGCTGAAAAGCAGGGGACCTACGCAGGTAAACGAATCTCTTCCGAGCTCCGTGCGCCTGCGCCGGAGCTCTTCTTTTTGCCCAGACCCCGGTGTCTTCGGCCGGCGCCCCGCCTCCGCGGAGCGCCTCGTACACACAAGGAGTGGCCATGGCGCAGAAGGATGCATCGGTCGCCGAGCTCACGAAGAACTTCGAGAACTCGACCGCCGTTCTGCTGACCGAGTACCGCGGTCTGACGGTTGCCCAGCTCAAGCAGCTGCGCAACGACATCCGTCAGGACGCGGATTACGCCGTGGTGAAGAACACGCTGACCAAGATCGCCGCTGCCAACGCGGGGGTCACGGGACTGGACGACGAGCTCAAGGGCCCGTCTGCCATCGCGTTCGTGCACGGCGACCCCGTCGCCGTCGCGAAGGGCCTGCGTGCCTTCGCCAAGGCTAACCCTCAGCTCGTGGTGAAGGGCGGCTACTTCGATGGCGCCGCTCTGACCGCGGATGAGGTCAACAAGCTCGCCGATCTCGAAAGCCGTGAAGTCCTGCTGGCGAAGCTCGCCGGTGCGATGAAGGCGACGATGACCAAGGCG
Organism: Microbacterium testaceum; assembly: GCF_001476655.1. GTDB lineage: Bacteria > Actinomycetota > Actinomycetes > Actinomycetales > Microbacteriaceae > Microbacterium > Microbacterium testaceum_C. Next base: position 677 of record NZ_LDRT01000244.1, read on the forward strand.
GCATACGTCTTCCAGGCGCTTCCGTCGAAGGCCGTTCGCACGGTCGACGCGCTGCGCGAGAAGCAGGACACCGCGGCCTGACCCGGCCCGGCTGATTAACCCGATCAAGGAGATACAACATGGCTAAGCTCAGCACCGAAGAGCTGCTCGACGCGTTCAAGGAGCTCACGCTCATCGAGCTGTCCGAGTTCGTCAAGGCGTTCGAGGAGACCTTCGACGTCACCGCCGCCG
>NZ_LDRT01000245.1 GCF_001476655.1 Microbacterium testaceum
GCCACGAGGGCTCCCCCGCGCCCGCGCACCCCAGACCGACCGACCACACCGGCCCAAGAAAGACCGCCGCCCCAAGCCCGCGCACCCCACACCGCCCACACCGGCACAAGAGAGACCGCTCGCCCGCGCGCACCACAGACCGCCCCCACCGGCCCAAGAAAGACCGCCGCTCCCGGTAGGGGGCCACGAGGGCTCCCCCGCGCCCGCGCACCCCACACCACCCACACCGGCACAAGAAAGACCACTCCCCCGCGCCCCGGACCGCCTCACACCGCCACGAGAGCCTCGGCTCCGGCGGGAGCAGGCTGCTCGGGCTCGCGCACTCCGACGAGTTCCCCCAGCGTGCGCTCCCCCCAACCGGGCTCCGCCGACACCCGCAGCGCGAGGGACCGCACGAGCGCGACCACACCGATCGGCGCGCCGGAGGAATCCGGGTGGAGCGCCCGATCGACGGCATCCAGAACCGCGTGGAGGCGGACGTCGTGACAGCGCGCATCGTCGTCACTGATCCACTCGAGGAGCCGAACAATGGTCCAATCGGCACTCAGTGGACGATGGAAGACGGATTGGTGCGGGAGCGAACGGGTCATTGGACCAGAATCAGGTGCCATGACCCTCGCCGACAGAGCCACTTCCGCCCTGGTGGACCATCGCACGGCCATCGTGTCGGCCGAACAGCTCGCCCTGCGCCTCGGCCGCTGGGTGAACACGGACGCCACGCTGTCGGCGAGCCTCGCCGACGGCATCGCGCGGCTCGTCCGCGAAGGGGAACTGCGCGGCGGCGACCGCCTCCCGTCGGAACGCACTCTCGCCGCGACCGTGGCCGTCTCTCGCGGCACTGTCGTGAGCGCCTACGCGCGGCTGTACGACGACGGCATCCTGGACCGCCGCCAGGGCAGCGGCACACGCATCGCCGGCGCGGCGCCGACCGCCGCACGCCAGGCCGCCGGACGCGGAGAGGCGCTGTACGCCACCCTTCCCTCGAGCATCGATCTGCTGCGGGCCGTGCCCTCGATCTCGCCGCTCGCCATCGACATCGTGCAACGCCACCGCCCCGTGCTCGACGCGACGACCGTCGAGGGAGACCCCGCGGGACTCCCCGCCCTCCGCGCCCTCATCGCCCAGCTGATGACCGACGACGGCACCCCGACGACCCCGGCGCAGATCCTCGTCACGCACGGCGCGCAGCAGGCCCTGAGCCTCCTCGTCGACGAGCTCGTCTCCCCCGGCGACACGATCCTCACCGAAGAGGTGGCCTGGCCAGGACTCACGGATGCCGTGCGCCGCCGCGGCGGCCTGGTGCACGGCATCCCGCTCACCCCCGACGGCATCGACGTCGAGGCGTTGGAGATGGCGATCGTCGTGCGTCGGCCCGTGCTCATCGCCCTGAATCCGCACAACCACAACCCCACCGGCATCCAGACCAGTCCCGCCGTCCGGCAGCGCATCGCCGACCTGGCTGCGGAGCACGGAGTGACAGTGGTCGAGGACCGCGTGCTCGCGCACGTGTCGTTCGACGGGCCGCCCCCGCCGTCGCTGGCGAGCGCGCGGCCCGACGCCCCGATCGTCGTCGTCGACTCGTTGTCGAAGTGGGCGTGGGAGGGCCTGCGGATCGGGTGGGTGCGGGCGGATCCCGTGCTCGTGCGGCGCCTGCGCGGACTCCGCCAGACCAGCGACCTGTCGACCAGCGTGCCCTCGCAGCTGCTCGCCCTCGACCTGATCGCTGCCGCACCGACCCTGCGTCGCTCCGTCGCCACGGTCCACCGCGATGCGGCCAGGACGGCGGGGGCGCTCCTGGCCGCACACCTCCCGGACTGGCGGTGGATGCCGCCGCGCGGAGGCCTCTGGCTCTGGGCGCGACTGCCGATGGGGTCCGCGGCCGGATTCGCCCGTCACGCCGCCGGCTTCGGCGTCTCGGTCGCGGGGTCGGCGCAATTCGCGTCGGATGTGGATGCCGATGACCACATCCGCATTCCCGTCACCCCGGCCACCGAGGTGCTCGAAGCCGGAATCCACCGCCTCGGGAAAGCATGGCGAAATTATCAGGTTCATTTCTGAAGTGGTTTATCTGAATTTTTTCTATGTACCCCTAATGTGAGAGCTGGGGACGCACCCGAATCCCCGGGGGAGAAAGACATTCGATGATCACGTGGAATGGCCTCGTCGCGCGCGGAGTCGCGCGCGGGGTCGCGCTCGGCTCCGCCGCCGCACTCTTCTTGGCCGTACCCGCCACCGCCGCAACACCGGCGCCCTCACCGACACCGTCCCCGACGGCCTCGGTCCTCTCGGCACGGCTCGACGCCCTCGCCACCTCGGGAGTCGACCCCGCCGTGTCCTCCGACGTGCTCGACGTCGCCGGCCTCCCGGTCAACGTCGTCGGCGGCCTGATCGTCAACGGCGACGCCGTGACCGTGTCCGTGCGCTTCGCGGACGCGGCCGCCCAACAGGCCGCCGTCGACGCGGTCGCCGCTCTCGGCACCGTCACCGCGGTGACGCGATCGCTTCCCACGATCGTCGTCCAGGCCCCTCCCTCCGCCTTCCCCGCCCTCGCCCAGTTGCCGGGGGTGGTCGCGGTCGACCCCGCCATCCGACCGGACACCGGCACCGACCCGATCGCGTCGACGGAGGGCGACTCCCCCACCGTCGAAGCCTCGTGTCGACAGATTCCCGTCGAGGCCGACCCCGTGCTGCGCTCCGACGAGGCACGCGAACGTTTCGGCGTCGACGGCACCGGCATCACCGTGGGCGTCATCTCCGACTCGTACGACCGCGCGTCCGACGCCGCGACGAGGCCGGAGCAGGACATCGCCCTGGGATCGCTGCCCGGTCCCGGCAACCCCTGCGGGTACACCACGGCGGTCACCGTCGTGACGGACGCGCAAGACGGCGGCGAGGACGAGGGGCGCGCCATGCTCCAGAACGTCCACGGCATCGCGCCCGGCGCGCGACTGCTCTTCGCGACGGCCGGCCACACGCAAGCGACCTTCGCCGACGCGATCCGCGAGCTGCGCGCCAACGGCGCCGACGTCATCGTCGACGACGTCGTCATGTTCGCCGAAACCCTGTACCAACGAGGCATCGTCGCCACCGCGGTGGCCGACGTGGTCGCGGACGGTGCCACCTACCTCAGCTCGGCCGGCAACTACGCGTCGACCGGCGAGGCAGGCGGTATCTCGGCCGGCACATTCACCTCGTCGTGGGAGTCGGAGAGCTTCGCCGGGATGCCATGCCCGCAGGCCGCGCTCGAGGCGACGAAGGCACCCGCCGACCAGGTCGACTGCATGAACTTCGCCGCCGACGGCGAACCGAACGCGGAACTGCGGGTGAAGATCCGCACGTACGGCTCGTCGGCAGGCGTGCTGACGCACTGGGCGATACCGGCATACGGGCCCCAGGATCAGGCGATCGTTCCCGTCGTCCTGGATGCCGACGGAGCGGTCATCGCGGTCGGCCAAGGGCTCGAGGAGGGTGCGCCCGTTGCGTGGGCCACCTGGGAGACAGGCGTGGAAGAGGGGGTCTACAAGACGAGCGACTACCGGATCGTCATGGTGCGCGCGGACAAGCGGCACGACGTCCGGTCGAAGCTCACCTTCCCGATCCGGCGCTCCGGGGTGCTCGAACTGCAATACGCGTCGTGGCGAGAGGGAGTGACCGTCGGACCCGTGGTGTTCGGGCACGCCACCGATCCGGCGGCGATCTCCGTCGGCGCCGCCGACGTCCGGGCGCCCGGACTGCTGAGGGACTTCTCCAGCGTCGGTCCCGCCACGTACCTGTTCGCCCCCGTGCGCACCGACGGAACCCCCTCGGAACGCCTCGCCGAGCCGCAGGTCACCTCGAAGCCCGACCTCGTCTCGGTCGACGGCGTGCGCACGACATTCTTCACCGCGGAGGGGAACCCTTCCGGGATCTTCCGCTTCTCGGGCACGTCGTCGGCGGCACCGACCGCCGCAGCCGTCGCCACCCTGGCACGCGCGCTCGCCGGTCCCGGGGCGACGCAGGAGGTCATCCGTGACGCGCTGACCGAGAGCGGTCGTCCGATCGACGGCCCTCCCGGCTATACCGGCCCCGTCGACGCGAACGTGATCGGCAGCGGACTCATCGACGCCGTCGACACGCTCGCCGCGGTGCCCACGCCGACACCGACGCCCACCCCGACGCCCGATCCCACCCCGACACCGGATCCGGAACCGACGCCGGAACCGACCGCGTCGCCCGATCCGACGTCGAGCGCGTCCCCGGTGCCGAACGCCGGCGCGAATCTCCCCCGGACGGGAAGCGACGGAACCTCGGCGCTCCTGCTCGCGCTGTTCGGCGGAGGAGCCCTCGCGGCCGGATGCCTCGTCGCCCTCCGACGCCGAGCGCGCTCGGC
>NZ_LDRT01000246.1 GCF_001476655.1 Microbacterium testaceum
CGGCGGGCTGCGCGCGGGCGTGCGACCGGCGCGGCGGCGCGACGGTCGGGCAGTGTCCGCGCGAACGACAGCAGCACGCCGCACGCGATGAGTACCGACAGGAGCGACGTGCCGCCCTGCGACATGAACGGGAGCGGGACGCCGAGGACGGGGAACACGCGGAGCACGACGGCCACGTTCACCATGGCCTGGCCGACGATCCAGATCGTGATGCCGCCCGCGACGATGCGCACGAACGGGTCGTCGGTGCGCCGGATGACGTGGAAGGCACCCACGGCGAAGAGCCCGAACAGGGCCAGGACGACGATGCAGCCGATCAGACCGAGCTCCTCCCCCACGATCGCGAAGATGTAGTCGTTCGCGGCCGCCGGGAGCCAGTCGTACTTCTCGGCCGAGTTGCCCAGGCCCACGCCGAAGATGCCCCCCGCGGCGAGCCCCCAGATGCCGTGCAGCGGCTGGTAGCAGTCGCCCAGGTAGTTGGCGATGCAGTCCTGGTCGAGGAAACTCATGATGCGGCGCATCCGGTCGGCGCTGGTGATCGCGAAGACCGCGATGCCCGCCAGGGCGGCCAGCGCCGGCAGCACGAAGATCCGCAGCTTCATCCCCGAGAAGAACAGGGCCCCGAGGAGCACCAGCACGAGGATCATCGTGGTGCCGAGGTCCTTGCCCCCCATGACGGTGGCGGCGACGAGGGCGAACACCGGGACGATCGGGATGAACACGTGCCGCCAGTCGCCCAGAAGCGTCTGCTTGCGATAGAGGACGTACCCGAGCCACAGCGCGAGCGCGAGCTTCAGGAACTCGGCCGGCTGCGCCTGGATCCCCGCGATCAGGATCCAGTTTCGGTTGCCGTTCGCCGAGATGCCCAGGGGCGTGAAGACGAGCAGCTGGAAGACGGTCGCGCCGATGAGGGCTGGCCACGCCATGCGCTTCCAGAACCGCACGGGCGCGCGGCTCAGGACGAACATCAACGGGATGCCGACCACGGCGAACACGGCCTGTTTGAGGACGTGGTCGAACGGGCTCTGCGCCTCGTCGAGCGCCGAGGTCGCCGAGAGCACCA
>NZ_LDRT01000247.1 GCF_001476655.1 Microbacterium testaceum
GAGGTGGGCTTCGGACTCGACGTCGGCTTCGGACTCGACGTCGGCTTCGGCGTGGGCGTCGGCGTTGCACCCGGCGTCAGGATCGGGCGGAGGGCCGTGAGCTTGGCCGTTTGCCACGTGCGCCAGTCATCCGCGACGAGCCCACCCGTGTCCCCGCTGTTCGGGTTGAACGACCAGTAGGCGTAGCTCATCTTCGTCTTCGCGAGGTAGTCGACGAGGGTCTTCAGCCAGGCTCGATCGCTCGTGGTCTCGAGCTTCGTGCCGAACTCGCCCAGGAGCACGGGGGCGATGTTCTCGCGCACGAGGTAGCCCCAGTTGGCATCCCAGATGCCCTCGAGGTTCGCGGGATAGTTCGCGGCCGAGAACCAGGGTTGCGCGTGCACCGTCGCGGGGTATTCGTGCGGCGAGTAGACCACGCGGTTCTTCACGGACAAGGTGACCGGTGCCGATCTGACGTCCGCGAGGCCACCGCCCCACCAGGTGGCGGAGCCGCCCTGCTGGTTCTCGACGCCCTCGACGATGATCAGGAGCTTCGGGTTGACCGAGAGCACGGCGTTGCCGGCGCGGGTCGCGGCGGCGCGCCAGTCGCGCGACGCGTCGCCGCAGTTCCAACAGGCGGGGCCGTGGGGTTCGTTGTGCAGGTCGGCGCCGATCACGGCGGGCTCGTTCTTGTAGCGGGCCGCGAGCATCTTCCAGTCGTCGATCCAGCGCTTCTCGCTGTACTGCGACGTGTACCAGAGCTCGCTCTGCGCGCCGGAGTCGGGGCGGTGCCGATCGAGGATGACCGACAGTCCGTGGGCTTTCGCACGCGAGATGACGGTGTCCATGAGCTTCAACGGCGACAGCGAGACGAGCTCCGGGTTGACCGACGCGTTGATCGAGTTCGAGCTCTTCGCGGCGAGGCACTCGTTCGAGAAGGGCAGCCGGATGGTGGTGAAACCCATCGCCGCGATGGCATCCATCCCCTCGTCGAGAGAGATCGACCAGAGTCCGTGCGGGGCGCAGTTCGAGGTCTCCATCCCGAACCAGGCCGTCGCCTTGATCGTGTACGGCGAACCGGACGCCGTGACGATCCTCGCCCCCTTGGTCGACAGCCAACCGGGTACGGTCGCGGCGCTCGCCGCGGGCACGACGGCTCCCGCGATCAGCAGGGTCGCCGCCATCGCGATGGCCGCCAGGCGTACGCCCGCACGCCACACACGCATCGATCTCTTCCCCACCGCGCCCCCGTCTTTCCGGCACATCCTATGTCGGCGGGGAGGGACGATGGGCACCGTCCGTCCCCCCGCGCCGATCGCGGACGCCGTCGCCTCGACCACGAGGGCCGTTCGAGCCCGCTCTCAGGAGCGCCGAACCACGGATGCCGCCGCCCCTCCGTGCGCGCGATGCACCACGAGGGCGAGGTGCAGGGCTGCCAGCACCTCGCCCTCGTCGAGACGGACCCCCAGCACCTCTTCGAGCGCGTCCAGACGCTGGTAGAACACCGAGCGCGAGACGTGCGCCGCGGTGGCCGCGGCCGTGCGATTGCCAGGATGGGCGACGACCGCTGCGAGGGCGTCGAGGAGGTCGTCCCGCCGCGCGGTCGGGAGGTCGAGGACGGGGGCGAGCATCGACTCGGCGTGGGCGAGGAGGCGGTGATCCCCGCGGAGGGCGGCGACGATCCGGCGCAACGGATGCCGCCGCACCCACATCACGCCTCCCTCCCCCACCTCCCCCGACTCGGCGAGGTCGAGCGCCTCACGCGCCGAGTCGAGGGTGCGGCTGAGGACGACGTGCGAG
>NZ_LDRT01000248.1 GCF_001476655.1 Microbacterium testaceum
CCAGACGAGCACGACCACGATGAGAGCGAGGATGCCGACGAGCCCGGTGAGCGTGCGGTTGCCGAACTCGATGATCCCGTGGATGCCCATCTCCGGCGTGTTCACGAGGGAATCGGCGGTACAGCGCGGCCATGTGGGACAGCCGAGCCCGGAACCGGTCAGCCGCACGGCACCGCCCGTGCCGATGATCAGCACCTCGGCCACGAACGACAGCCACGCGAAGACGCGCACGCGACGGTCGACGTCATGAGGCAGCCACGCGACGAAGCGGTTGAGGACACCCGCGCCGCGGGAGCGAGAGGGGGAGGACGAGGCGGAGGACATGCGTCGGGCTTCCTGGCAGCGGGCCGCTCGGGGCCGTCGGGGCAGCGGTGCTGCCGTGCCAGGAGCGGGTCTTGCCTGTAGAATCAAAGGGTCCGGGTGCAGCGCTCACGCGTTCGGCACCAGAGACAGTCTAGGCGCGCAGCCAGCGCCTTCGAGCGGGCCCACCAGCGACCTTCCTGAGACTTCGACCGGAGTCTGGAATGTCGGGGCGGATGACACCGTTGAGGCCCGAGAAGGAGAGTGATCACCATGTCCGATGTACTCATCGACCGACCCGAGCTCGAAAGCCTGGGGCAATACGAGTTCGGCTGGCACGACACCGACGCCGCCGGCGCGGTCGCCCAGCGCGGGATCAACGAGGACGTGGTGCGCGGGATCTCCGCCCTCAAGTCCGAGCCCGAGTGGATGCTGAAGACGCGTCTGAAGGGCTACCAGCTCTTCGGCCGCAAGCCCATGCCCACGTGGGGCGCGGACCTGTCGGAGATCGACTTCGACAACATCAAGTACTTCGTGCGCTCGACCGAGAAGCAGGCCGGTTCGTGGGAGGAGCTCCCCGAGGAGATCCGCAACACGTACGAGAAGCTCGGCATCCCCG
>NZ_LDRT01000249.1 GCF_001476655.1 Microbacterium testaceum
TGCACTCCCGCGGCCGCGGGCGTCTCCTGGCCCTCTCAGGCGGAATCTGCAGGATCTGTGCTGCGCCCGTGTCGACGAGTTATCCCCAGATCGCGCCAGCGCCGGTTTCGGCCCCTCGAAGACGACGATTCTCGACACATGATCCCCACGTCGGCAACGTATCGCGAGCTCCGCGCCGAGGGGATGACGCGTGCGGGCATAGACAGGTCGATCCGTGCGGGTACCTTGCTCCGCGCGCGTCGCGACACGTATCTCCCCGCGGGGGTGCCGGACGATGTTCTTCGCGCTGTGCGACTCGGGGCTCGGCTGGATTGTCTGTCCGTGCTCCGCGCGTACGGAGTCTTCACGCATGACCGGGATCGTCTCCACGTGCAGGTGGATCGGGGTGCCAGTCGCCTCCCCCGCGCGATGTCGACGTCCGTGCGCACTGGAGGTCGAGCGCTGCGCATCCCCGGGCCACCCACACCCCCCTCGTCGAGGCCCTCGTCCAATCGGCGACGTGTCAGCCGCCGCGCAGTTTCGTCGCGGCGCTCGACAGTGCCTGGAACGCAGGCCTGATCGCGGAAGACGATGTCGCCGAGGCGTTCCAGCTCCTGCCGAGGCGATTTCGACGCCTGCGGCATCTCGTGGATCCGTCTGCGGAGTCGGGTCCCGAGACGCTCGTGAGACTGACCTTGCGAAGCCTCGGCTTGCGCTGGGACGCGCAGGTCCAGATTCCGCACGTGGGTCGCGTGGATTTCGTCGTGGAGAAGTGGCTGATCATCGAGTGCGACAGCAAAGCCCATCACTCCTCGTGGGAGGCGCAGCGCGAAGACCGACGCCGGGATCGCGCGGCCGCCGCAGCGGGCTACTTCACCCTTCGACTCATCGCCGAGGACATTCTCTACCGGCCGGAGACAGTACGAGCCGCGATCGCGGGTCTCGCCCCACGCCTCCGACGCTGACCTCGCTGCGGGCGCGGCGGGCGCGGCGGGGCGGCCTGGCGGCGCTGTCCCTTCTACACGTCTGACGCGGCCGACGATCTTACGCGTGTACAATTCCGACGTGGGCTCATCTGCCACAAAAACCAATCTGAAACACGAAGACCGACAAGAAA
>NZ_LDRT01000025.1 GCF_001476655.1 Microbacterium testaceum
CCCCCACGCCGACGGCGACGGAGACACCCGCCCCGTCGCCCTCCGCGACCGCTCCGTCACGACTGGCGAACAGTGGAAGGGATGCCTCCGGGACTCTGCCCCTGGTGATCGGTGCCGCCGTGCTGGTCCTCCTGGGCGTCGGTGTGATCGTCGTCGTGCGCGCGCGTACCCGGCGGAAGTGACGCCGCCGTTAGGCTTCCGGTGTGAGTGACGCCGCCGCCCCCTCGAGCCGCACGGCCGTGGTGGCCGCCGCGATCGACCTCTTCGCCGAGCGCGGCTACGACCAGACGTCCGTCGAGCAGATCGCCCAGGCCGCGGGAGTCTCGCGCTCCACCTTCTTCCGGCAGTTCGGCGGCAAGGAAGACGTGGTCTTCGCCGACCACGAGGTCCTGCTCGACGAGACGCGTGCCTATCTCGCGCAACCGCACGACGACCCCTGGGCCGCCGTGTGCGAGGCATCGGTGCGGGTGTTCCGCCACTTCGCGGCCGACCCCGAGCTCGCGCGGCGCCGCTACGCGATCGTGCGCCAGGTCCCGGGGCTGCGCGACCGCGAGATCATCACCGTGTTCCGCTACGAGCGTCTCTTCGACGAGTACCTGCGCGACGCGCTCCCGGGACTCGACCCCCTCGATGCCGTCGGCTTCGCCGCCCTGGTGACCGCGGTGCACAACCACGTGCTGCGCCGACTCATGCGGGGGGCCCGCGTTCCGGCATCCGTTCTCCGTCGTGCTCTCGACGACGTGCTCCGCCGGTACGGCGTGCACCCCGACGGCGACGCCGCTGCCGGCGACGATCTCATCGTCGCGGCTTTCCCCCGCCGCATGCCCGCCGCCGAGGTGACGCGGCGCTTGCGCGCGTCGCTGGGCGAGTAGCCCCCGCGCCCTCGTTCGCGGCGTCGGGTGTCCAGAACACCCGGACGCCCGAAGAAATCGTCCGGGTGTTTTGGACACGCAACGGAGGAGGGCGGGCCCCCACCGCGGATGCAGCGGGGCCGCGCGGTCAGGCGACGGGCTTCGCGAGATCCTCGACGACCTCGGCGCCGGGGAGGGATGCCAGCACCTCGCCCGGTAGGAAGAGCTTCGCCCCGCGGATCCCGGCGCCCACGATCACCCGCGGCAGGGCGGCCACGCGCGCGTCGATCAGCAAGCGCCACTCCGCCGGGCGGCCGAGGGGGGTGATGCCGCCGTACTCCATGCTGGTCTGTGACACGGCGTCGTCCATCGACGCGAAGGTCGCCTTGCGCGCGTCGAGCAGGCGCCGCACCGCGCCGTTGACGTCGAGGCGCGTGGTCGCGAGCGCGAGGCAGGCGGCGGTGTGGGTCACACCCCCGCGGGTGCCCTGCACGACGAGGCAGTTCGCCGAGATGTCGAGGCCCTGCCCGTAGGCCTCGCAGAACGCGGCGGTGTCCGCCAGGGCGGGGTCGACGGCGGCCACCTCGATGCGCGCGGCCGTGGCGGTATCGAGCTCGGCGAGCGCCGCCGCGACGGGCGCGGCCAGCAGGTGCGGATTCTCGGCGGCGGGGAGGAAAGTCAGCGCACTCACGCCCGAGACCCTACCTGTCCCCTGCTGCCGCCGCCTGTCCGCACGAGCGCGTCGCGCGCCTCCCCCACGGGTGAGTGTCCAGAACATCCGGGCGCCTCGAGAATTCGTCGGGGTGTCGTGGACACCCAATGGGCGACGATCGCCGGACCCGTGGCCGACGAAAGTCACCCACGCGCGTGACACTCAGTACCAACATGAGCGATACTGGGGACCATGACCATCAATGCCGATGCCCGTACGCTGCCCGGCGAGCGCGTCTCGCACTACGACCTGCTCGGCCGCCGCGACACCGATTACTACGCCGTCTTCGCCGACATCCCCGCCGCGGACCGCGCGGCCTGGGATCGCGCCAAAGCCTTCTGCGACGAGGTAGGTACGCGCATGCAGGGCGAATGGGATGCCGCGACCTACCCCGTCGAGCTGCTTCGACGCATGGGCGAGCTCGAGCTGTTCACCGACGGCATCAAGCACCCCGCGCTGCCCGAGAGCTCCCCCCTGGCCGCGGGCCTGGTGAACATGGAGGTGTCGCGTCACGACGGCTCGCTGGCCACCGCTCTCGCCGTGCAGGGCGGTCTCGCGTTGCGCACCCTCGCTCTCTTCGGATCCCCCGAGCAACAGGCGCGCTGGCTGAAGCCCCTCGCCGACGGCACCGTGCTCGGAGCGTTCGCTCTGACCGAGCCCGATCACGGCTCCGACTCCGTCTCTCTCGAGACCACCGCGACGCGCACGGCCGAGGGCTGGTCGCTCAGCGGCACGAAGAAGTGGATCGGTAACGGCGCCTCCGGCGGCATCACGTTCGTCTGGGCTCGCGTCGAGAACGAGGGCGGCGACGACCACGGCAAGGTCCGCTGCTTCCTCGTGGAGCAGGACACCCCGGGCTACACGGGCACCGTCATCACCGGGAAGGTGTCGCTGCGCGGCATCCATCAAGCTCATATCGCGATGGATGACGTGCTCCTCGCTCCGGATGCCGTCCTCCCCGGCACCCACACCTTCAAAGACGCATCGACCGTGCTGTTCGCCACGCGATCCGGCGTCGCGTGGTCGGCGCTGGGGCACGCGACCGCGTGCTACGAGATCGCCCGGACGTATGCCACCGAGCGCATACAGTTCGGCAAGCCGCTCGCGACCTTCCAGATGGTGCAGGAGCGCCTCGCGCAGATGCTCGACGAGCTCACCGCGATGCAGCTCTACTGCCGTCGTCTCGCCGACCTGGAGGCATCCGGCGGTCTCCGCCCCACGCAGGCGTCGCTGGCGAAGTACCACAACACGCGCGCCGCGCGCCGTGTCGCCGCGATCGCGCGCGATCTGCTCGGCGGCAACGGCATCCTGCTCGAGAACGGCGTGATGCAGCACATGGCCGACATCGAAGCCATCCACACGTACGAGGGAACCGAGAGCGTGCAGGCGCTCCTGCTCGGGCGCGACATCACCGGGATGAGCGCGTTCGTCTGAGCGACGCCTTCCCGCTGCAGCCGCTGCCCCCGCGAGGCCGCGCGCTGCGCGCCGGGACCACCAGCTGCGACGGCGAGCCCGCACGTGATTGCCGAAACCGTATGGGGCGTACGGCGACGGCGTGCGGTTTCGGCGACGGCGCGCGGTTTCGGCGATGGCGCGCGGTCTCGACGAGGCGTGCGGTCTCGGCGACGGCGTGCGGTTTCGGCGCGGGATCGGCGGCACCGCCCCGCCGGCCGACGCCGTAACGCGCGCCGCTGAGCCGCGCAAGCCGCGCAGCCGATGTCGGAGGCTTTCGCTAACGTCGTCGCATGGGCCTCTTCTCTCGCCATCCCGCGCCGCGCGACGCCGTCGCCTCCGTCGCTCAAGCGGTACAGCCCCCACCCAAGAGCCTGTGGGCCGACGGCTTCGGTCGCCTCGCGGTGCGCGCCGTGCAGATCATCGTCGTGGTCGCGCTCGTCGCCGGGGTCATCTGGGGCATCCGCCAGGTGACGCTCGTCATCATTCCGCTGGTGCTCGCGCTCATCTTCGCCTCGGCGTTCGGGCCCATCACCATGTGGCTGCGGCGGAAGGGCGTTCCCGCCATCCTGGCGACTCTGCTCACGCTGCTCGCCGTCGTCGTCGTGCTGAGCGCGCTCGGCTGGCTCGTCGTGAACGCCGTCATCAACCAGTGGCCGAACCTCAGCTCGCAGGCCGTCGAAGGGTTCCAGAAGGCCCAGGACTGGTACCACACGCTTCCCTTCGCCATCTCGCAAGACCAGGTGAATCAGGCGATCCAGGGCATCCAGGGCTTCCTCACCAGCTCAGACTTCGGCACGAGCGCCCTCGCCGGCGTGAGCGCGGTCGCCTCGTTCGTGACCGGCTTCGTGCTGATGGTCGTCATCCTCTTCTTCTTCCTCAAAGACGGACCCCGCATGTGGGAGTTCGTCCTGCGCCCCTTCCACGGCAAGGACTACGACCGCGCGCGCCGCATCGGCGACAAGACGGTGACCGTGCTCGGCTCGTACGTGCGCGGAACGGCGTCGGTCGCCGCGGTCGACGCCATCGGCATCGGCATCGGCCTCGCGATCCTGCAGGTGCCGCTCGCGCTCCCGCTCGCGGTCCTGGTGTTCCTTTTGGCGTTCATCCCGATCGTCGGCGCGGTGACCGCGGGCGTCCTCGCCGCGCTGGTCGCGCTCGTGACCAACGGCCCGATCATCGCCCTCATCGTCGTCGGCATCGTCGTGCTCGTGAACCAGCTCGAGGGCAACTTCCTGCAGCCCGTGCTCATGGGCCGCTCGATGAAGCTGCACTCCTTCGTCGTCCTGGTGGTGCTGGCCGGTGGAACCGCGATCGGCGGCATCCTGGGCACCCTCCTCGCGGTGCCGCTCACCGCTGTCGTCTGGGGGATCATCACCGTCTGGAACGGCCCCGACAAGCCCGCGGAGTGGGCGCGCCGAAAGAAGCGCCACAACCCCGTGCCCCTCGCCGGAGACGAGAGCTCGGACTGACGCGATGGCGTACGACATCCCGGCACCGATGCTGGCGAAGGCCGTCCCCGCGGTTCCCGAGCACGCGAAGGTCGAGGGAGGGTTCAGCTACGAGCCCAAATGGGACGGCTTCCGGGCACTCGTGTCATGGGACGGCACCGACGTCGAGATCGGCAGCCGCGGCGCCAAGCCCCTCACCCGCTACTTCCCCGAGCTCGTGGCCGCTTTCGCGGAGATCCTCCCCGAGCCGTGCCTGATCGACGGGGAGGTCGTCGTCGCCCGCGGGGAACCGGGCGCGCAGCGCCTCGATTGGGAGGCGCTGTCGCAGCGCATCCACCCGGCGGCATCCCGCGTGAACATGCTCGCCGAAGAAACCCCGGCGATGTTCATCGCGTTCGACCTCCTCGCGCGCGGCGACCGCGACCTGCAGGCCGAGCCATTCGCGGAGCGCCGCGCGCAGCTCGAAGATCTGCTCGGCGACGTGCCGCATCCCGTGCACGTCACGCGGACGACCGACGACCCCGACCTCGCCCGCCGCTGGCTCGCCGAGTTCGAGGGCGCCGGACTCGACGGGGTCGTCGCGAAGCCGCTCGCCCAGCCGTATGCCCCGAACAAGCGCACGATGTTCAAGATCAAGCACGCGCGCACGGCCGACGTCGTCGCGCTCGGGTACCGCATCCACAAGTCGGGTCGGGGCGTCGGCTCGCTCCTCGTCGGGCTCTACGACGACGACGGCCGTCTTCACGGCATCGGGGGCGTCTCGGCGTGGACCGACAAGCGCCGCCTCGAGCTGATCGACGAACTCGCCCCGCTCGTCGAGAGGGATGCCGAGGGAGAAGCGGTCGTCGGCGAGACCGATCGCTCGCGGTTCTCGGCATCCAAGGATGTGTCGTTCGTCCGCTTGCGCCCAGAACGTGTCCTCGAGGTGCGGTACGACCAGCTCGAGGGCATGCGTTTCCGTCACACCGTCCAGTTCGAGCGATGGCGCCCCGACCGCGAGGCGCGCTCGTGCACGTTCGCGCAACTCGAGACCGTGAGCGCCTACGACCTGGGCGGCGTGCTGGACTGACGGGTTCTCGACTGACAGGTTCTCGGGCGGATCACGTCCGGATGCGCCGAGACCGCCTCACCACGACCCCGACGACGACAGCCGTGAGTCCCAGAGACACGGCAAGAACCCATGAAGAAGCACCCGTGAGGGCGAGATCCGCGGGCGCGTCGGCGGTGTCATCGTCGTCCGCGCCGCCGATCACTGCGCCCGGCGAAGCGATCGGCGCGGGGCGGGGTGATCCGGACGGCACCGGTGTGCTCCGGAGTACGTCGACGCACAACTGCACGACCCCCTTACCCGCGGCGTTCCTCTCGCCCGCGCGCGACGCCGCGCTCGGTTCTCCACACGGCGCGCCATAGCGCACCGCGGACGACACTGCCTCACTGACGGCCGAGGACGGGCCCGGCTCGGCGGCCGAATGCGCAGGAGCAGGTGTGACGGAGAACCCGGCCAGGACGAGACCGAGAAGCGGCGCGGAGACGACCGCGACCGGTGCCTTCACCTCGCGCCGGCCTCGACGCGCGTCCCCTCCGGCGCGGAGGGCGCCCCCGCGTCCGCGATCGACGCGCCCCGGTGGTCTCGACGCCTCCGCTGCACGGTGACGATGACGACCGTCCCCACCAGAATCACGAGCGCCGCAAGTCCCGACCACGACACCGCGGGAGCGACGAAGGGCAGCTCGGTCACCGTGGGAGCCGCGATCGCATCATCGCCGAGGACGACCGGACGCACCGTCGTCGTGCCGAAGAGCGCGAAGACGGGCCATGCCGTCGTCTCGGTCACCACGTTGGCGGCATCGCCCGGAAGAAGCTCCACGGGTTCCGTCCCCGACGAGGCCGTGTCGATGACCCCGCCCGTGACGGCGGTGAGCGCTCCCAGCCGGACGTTGCCGACGTTGCTCACGCGCGTCTCGACACGCAGCACACCGGGTGCGAACGGAATCCACGAGGAGCGAAAGCTCGAGGTCACCTCGGTTGCCGTGAGGGCCGCGGTGATCTCGCCGGCCACCTGCAGGTGCAGGCGTACACCGATGCGGTTGGTGACCGTGACACCGCTTTCGCTCCGGCTCACACCCACCACGATGCCGGCGGGGTGATCACCGGGGGTGACGTCGGCGGGCACGTCTACGCGCACCGGCAGCACACGAGTCTCCCCCGACCCGAGGGTCAGGGTGCCGGCATCCAGGCCTTCTATCGAGACCCACGCGCCGGCGTCGTTCGGGTCCCCCGCGGCGATGTCGAAAGCGCCGTCGTCACCCAGAATCCCATCGCCGGGAGCCACGGTGTACGAGGTCGGCTCGGAGCCGAGGTTGGTCACCGCGACGGCATCGGTGACGCTGCCGCCGGGGTCGACGGTGTGGCGCAGCGAGATGCGCCCGTCGGGCCCGTCGGCGTTCGCGGGAGCGACGGACCACTGCGGCGCACCCGCGGAGGTGGCCGCGGGAGCGGTCGGGAGAGCGGGAGCGGCGACCGCTGCGGAAGCGCCACCGGCGGTGACGGTGAGGGCGAGGGCCGCGCCGGCGAGCGCGGGAAGAAGACGGGGGAACACGACGAAATCCTTCGGAACAGGGAGGATGCCGGTGCGCCCCTGGCATCGAGAGCGGGGCGCACCGGCCGGATGGTCAGTCCTTGGCGAACAGCGTGAGGGTGATCTCGCTGCCGTATCGGCCGCTCTCGGCGTCGACGGGGACGGTGAGAGCGAGGTCGGCGCTCACTCTTGTCTGGCCCACACGCTCCACACGGCCGGCATCGGCCAAGGTGGCGGGACGTTCGAGCGTCGCCGTGCCGCCGGCAACGGCGCCCGCCGAGGAGCTCACCACGCGCGGCGTCCACGCCAGGTTTTCGGCGCCGAACGAGCGGTTGCCGGCGACGAACGCCGACGCGGAGCCCGACAGGGTCCACCCGCGGCCCTGGGCCTGCGCCTCGTTGCGGGTGTCCTCGACCGTCACCTCGGGAAGCGCGGCGGCACCGTCCTCGAAGACGACCGGCCCCTCGAGCGCCGGCAGCGCCAGGCTCAGTCGTCCGGCCGAGGCGGCAAGCGGCACCGACGCCTCCACGCCCACCGCTCCGTCGGCGGCGCGCCCGTGTCCGATGAGGTCGAACAGCGTCTTTCCGATGTCGGTGTTGTCGAGGTACGCGCCGCGCGCGAAGTCCCACTTCGTCGCGCGCGCCTGCAGCACCTCGGAGCCCGCGCCCTTGGCGTACAGCGGAACGAGGGCGTTGGTGTGCCCGCCGGAGTGCCACGACACGTTCGGCAGCCGACCGGCCGCGCCGGTGAGCGCCGTCCATCCCGCGCTCGGGCCCGCGCCGGGGCCGGCGAGGTAGCCGGTCTCGTGATCGGCGGTGACGATGACGAGCGTCTCGTCCCAGTTCGAGTTCGCCTCTACCCAGTCGGTCACGGCCTCGACGGAGTCGTTGAACGCGAGCTGCTCCTCGACGATGCGCGTGGTCTGGTTGGCGTGCCCGGCCCAGTCGACCGCGCCGCCCTCGACCATCAGGAAGAAACCGTCCTCGTCCTTCTCGAGCACGTTCAACGCGGCCTGCGCCGAGGTCGCGAGCGAGGGGACATCGGCGTTGACCGGGTCGGTCCACGGCGCGACCGCCTTGTTCTGCACGCCCGGACGGCTGTACTGGAACGTCTCCGCGACGCGCGCGAGACCGAACAGCTTGTCGGGCACGTTCTCGCCCGCGGCGACCTTCTCGAAGTCCGCCTTGCTCTCGATGTACGAGAACGGCGTCTTGCCCTGCGTGACGCGTTCGAAGTCGGCTTGCGAGATCCACGAGCCGGAGCCGAAGTGCGAGGCGCGGGAGGTGTTGGCATCCGTGTAGTTCGGGTGTCCGCCACCGATGAGCACGTCGACTCCCGAGTCGATCATCTCGGTCGCGAGCCCGTGGTAGTCGTTGCGGCTGGCGTTGTGGGCGATGAAGCCTGCCGGCGTGGCGTGGTTGAACGGCACCGTGGTGACGAGCCCGACCTTCTTGCCGGCGTCGAGCGCCTGCTCGCCGACGGTGAGGAGTCTCCCGCCCTGGGCGTCGAAGCCGAGCGTGCCGTTTCTCGTCTTCACACCGGTGCCGAGCGCCGTGCCCGCGGCAGCGGAGTCGGTCGCACCGGAGGCGACCCAGGTGAAGTCTCCCCACGCCTCTTCGGGCGTGTACGAGGCGCGACCGTTGTCCGAGTAGTGCGACTGCGCGACCTGCACGGGGAAGTTGTCGTACACCTCGCTCGGGGTGCCGGGGATCTTCGTCGCAACGCCCGAGCCCGGGGCGACCTCGACCTGCTGGTAGCTCTTCCCGGTCTCGAACAGGCGAGCGGCATCGAACTGGTTGTATCCGCCACCGTCCGAGATGAGGACGATGACGTTCTTCGGAACGGGGGTCTCCGTGGGAGCCGCCGAGGCGGCGAAGGCGGGGGTCGCACCGAGGGCGACGCCCGCGACGGTGCTCAGGACGATCAGACGGCGCGTGCGTCCGGTCGTGCGCTTGTTCATTTCTTCTCTTCCGTTTCGTATGGCTGGACCGGTGCCGGGACCGGCTGCTGTCGAGCCTGACGAGACAGCGAAACGGATGAGGGAAGGTAAGGGTAGCCTCAGATGAACTCTTGATCGCTCGCGCGACGACTTCATGAACATCGCCCGCCGGGGTGACTCGCAGCGGCCCGCTCATGGCATGCTTCACCCCCGCCGACCAGCGGGGTTGCCCGCGCGAAATCAGCCAAGACGGAGCCCGCTAATCGGCGGGGGTCTTCGCCCGCGACGGCTGCACGCGCGGCGGCTCGCCGGGCATTTTCGGGAACTCGGGCGGGAACGGCAGCTCCCCGAGGCCCTTGTCGAGGTCGCGCTGCCACCAGTCCAGCAGGGTGTCGATGCGGCCCGGTTCCGCGGCGAAGTCCGCCCACGGGTCGCCGAGGGATGCCAGGCGCTCGGGGATCGACCGGACGGTGAACACGCTCGGGTCGAGGCCGTCGAGCTCGTCCCACCCGACCGGCGTCGACACCGTCGCGCTCGGCAGCGCGCGCGGCGAGTACGCCCCGGCCATCGTGCGGTCGCGGTTCGCCTGGTTGAAGTCGACGAAGATGCGCCGGCCCCGCTCCTCCTTCCACCAGTTGGTGGTCACGGCATCCGGCATCCGTCGTTCCAGTTCCCGAGCCGCGGCGATCACCGCGTGCCGGACGTCGAGGAACTCGTGCGTCGGCTCGATCGGGCAGAACACGTGCAGGCCGCGGTTCCCGCTGGTCTTGATCCAGGCCTCAAGGCCCGCCTCGCGCAGCACCGCGCGCAACTCGCGCGCCGCCGGGACCGCCTCGGCGATGCCCGTGCCCGGCTGCGGGTCGAGGTCGATGCGCAGTTCGACCGGATGGTCGGGATCGGTCGCGAGCGAGGCCCACGGGTGGAACACGATCGTGTTCATCTGCGCGGCCCAGACGGCAGACCCGATCTCGCTGAGGATGAGCTGCGGATGCCGCCGCCCGCTGTTGTACGTGACCGTCACCGCCTCGACGAAGTCGGGGGCTCCCTTCGGCGGGTTCTTCGAGAAGAAGCTCTCGCCGCCGATGCCGTCGGGGAAGCGCTCGAGCGACACCGGGCGGTGTCCGTTCGCGGCGAGGAAGGGTTCCGCGACCGCGAGGAAGTACTCCGCGAGCTCCCGCTTGGTGATCCCGAGCTCGGGCCACACCACGCGATCGGGGCTCGAGAGTCCGATCTCCCGATCTCCGTGGGGGCCGGGCGCGATCAGCGTGATGCGAGGGGATGCCATGTGCCGACGCTAGTGCGCCGGTCGCCGCCGTGTCTGCCCCGTTGCGCCGCGGAGGCGGGCGTGCGGGGACGTTGCGGTCACCTCGCAAGGGGAGACCGACCTTGCGACCGGACGCCTACGCTCGGGGCATGACCTCTCCCGCCGCCCGCACCGCCCTCGAGATCGCCGACTGGCGCCGCCGCGTGTTCGCCCTCTACGAGGCCGTGCGCGATGCCGAGGACCCCGAGGACGCGCACGAGCTCTGGCGCATCGAGCGTGACGCCTTGTTCGCCGGTCACCCCGCCACGCCACTGCTCCCCGAACAGCGTGCGACCTTCGAGGGCCTGCCGCTCGCGCCGTACGACGCGGCGTGGCGTTTCGAGGCGCCACTGCTCGAGGCGGAGGAGGCCTCGTTCGTCGCCATGACCGGAACGGACGGCGAGGTGGGGTTCGAACGCATCGGGCGGGTCGAGCTCCCCGACACCGGATCGCTCGATGTGTGGCGACTCACCTCGTACGGCGGCGGCCTGTTCATTCCGGTGCGGGATGCCGCAGCCGGGCGACCGGGCGGCACTTACGGCGGCGGCCGCTACCTCATCGACACGATCAAGGGTGCCGACCTGGGGCGCGGCGCGACCCCGGAGACCCTCGTGATCGACTTCAACTTCGCGTACAACCCGTCGTGCGCCTACGACCCCGCGTGGGCCTGCCCCCTGGCCCCGGCCGGCAACGTGCTGCCGGTGGCGGTACCGGTCGGCGAGCTGTACGGCGTCTGACGACGCCGCGCCTAGGCTCACGGCTCCGGCCCACGCGCCATCCGACCCCGCGGCCATCCGACCCCGCGGCAC
>NZ_LDRT01000250.1 GCF_001476655.1 Microbacterium testaceum
GCGGCCAGAGCAACGGCGAGTCGACGGTGTCGAGGGCGACGGTGTCGCCGGACGGGGCGAACGGTCCCGTCGTCCGCAGAGCCTGCGCGAGGGCGTGCAGCTCGGCGAACCAGCGCACCTGCGCGGGGTCGAAACGGCCGGTGGACCGACGCACGGCATCCCACGTGGCATCCGCCTTGATCCACGCCTCGCGTGCGCCTCGGACGAGCGGACGGGCGACGAGCTGCAGGTCGTCCTGGCGCTGGGCGAGCAGGCGCGGCGTCACCGGCACGACGGCACGGGCCTCCCACCGGGACGGGTCGTACGCCTCGCGCTGGCGCAGCTCGACGCCGAGGGCGAGCGGCTCGAACGCGGCCGTCTCGCTCCCGGGAAGCAGCTCGCGCCAGGAGGTCACGGGAGCATCCTGCCGTGAACCTCCGACAGGGGGCGGCTCCCCTGCCGCGCGAGACCGTTCCGTTCGCGCCGAGAAACGCCCTCGACCTCGAGATCCCGCGAAACGTGGTCCCCCCTCGCGCCCCCGTACTCCACCCGGAAACGCCGCGACGCGGTCACCGGCGGACAGCCGGGACCGCGTCGAATCGCGTCAGCCGCGCTCAGGACGAACGGGCGATGCGCGCCAGAACGCCGTGCACGAACGAGCCGGAGTCGTCGGTCGAGAACTCCTTCGCGAGCTCCACGGCTTCGTCGATCGCGACGGCCGTGGGCACATCGTCGTTGTAGAGGATCTCCCACGCGCCGATCCGCAGCAGAGCACGGTCGACGGCCGGCATGCGCTGCAGCGACCAGTCTTTCGCGAACGTCGTGATCTGCTCGTCGATCGCGTCGCGATTGTCGATCACGCCGTCGACGATGTCGCGCGCGTACAGCCAGGAGGCCTGCCGATCGGGCTCGGAGGCCGCGCGCTTGGCCTC
>NZ_LDRT01000251.1 GCF_001476655.1 Microbacterium testaceum
GATCGACGCCGTCGACCCCGGCGGCAGCCCCGAGTGACCTCTCGGAAGGGAAAGGGGGGCGGCGCCATGACGGCGTCGCCCCCCTTTCGCACAAGGAGTCAGCGGATCACGGGTTCCCGCGCGTCCAGAGCAGGAGGATCGCCACGACCTGGAGTACGAGGCATCCGGTCAGGATCGCCGCACGGCGTCGCGGCGTCGAGGACCACCGCTCGTCGGCCATCATCGGCGCCATCGGCATGAGGAGACGGAACGTGCTCTGCTGAGGGAGGAAGACGGCGAAGATGTAGACCCCGTAGCTGAACGCATACGACACGACCATGAGCCCGAGTCGGCGCACCGGTCGCGACCACATCAGCGCGAGGAAACCGATGATCAGCGCGATCACCAACACGATACCGACGACGCCCAGGTGCGTTCCCGCCTGACGGAACCACGGCGTGAAGGGGGTGAAGGCGTCGTTGCCGACGTAGTCCAGCCACCAGCCCAACTCGGTGCGGATGTACGCGTTGTGGGTGCCGGTCACGTACTGCGCGATGTGGTTCCACGAGAGTCCCGCGACGGCGATCGTTCCACCCGTCACCATGAGCGACGCCCACTCCCGCACGGGGAAGGGGTCGACGCGGCGTCGGAAGAAGCGGACGAGGAACACGATCCCGAGAGCCAGGCCCAGCGCCAGCACGCCCGGACGCGTGTACGCGGTGACGAGGCCGATCGGCAGGATCCAGAGGTACTTGCGCTTGATCGCGAGCAGCATCGCCCCGAACATCAGCGCCATGAAGAGGCCTTCGCTGTACCCGATCACGAAGAGGAACGACATCGGGGCGAAGGAGAAGAACACGACCGCCCACCAGGCCGGCTGCGGCTTGGTGACGGTGCGCAGCAGCAGGAAGAGCAGCCAGGTCGCGCCGAGGCTCGCACCGAGGCTGAGGAGGATCGCGATCGGCTGCCAACCCAGACCCGTGGCATCCGAGAGCACCCGGACAAGGCCGGGGAAGACCGGGAGGAACGCCCAGTTGTTCGGGAGGATGTCGCCCGAGACGTTCATCGGAAGCGACATGGGGTACCCCTGCGCCGCGATCTGCCCGTAACGGTCGGCATCCCACCCGGTGAGGTAGTCGAAGAACGTTCCGAGTCGCTCGCTGTCGGGCCCGAAGCCCCAACGCGCCGCCTTGGCGATCGAGTAGAAGCCCCAGAGGAAGCCCAAGTTCACCGCGCGGGCCACGGCCCAGAGCAGCAGCACACGAGTGAAGGATCCGCGCTCC
The DNA here is from genome assembly GCF_001476655.1 of Microbacterium testaceum. Taxonomy (GTDB): domain Bacteria; phylum Actinomycetota; class Actinomycetes; order Actinomycetales; family Microbacteriaceae; genus Microbacterium; species Microbacterium testaceum_C. Next base: position 1,263 of record NZ_LDRT01000251.1, read on the forward strand.
ACCGGCACGGCGCCCTGCGGCGGACGCAGGACGTCTTCGCCGTACTGGCGCAGGGCGCGGCCGATGCGCGACCCGCGCAACCGGTCGAGACGGCGGTATCGACTCGGGCGCTCGATGACGCGCGAGGGACGCGTCGGGGAGGCAAGCTCGCTCGGCGGTGCGCTCACTCGGAACCTTTCACAGGGGAAGATGTGGGCGAGTGACGACGGTGTCGGGCCCGGACAAGTGCAGTGAAGCCAGATCGTAGCGGATCAACCCGAACGTTCCATCCGGTTGACTTTCAGGAAAAGTCCCTGGTCAGTGGGCGTCGCTGACCAGCTTGAGGCCGATCACGCACCCCACCAGCCCGAGCACGAGCAGCACTTTGACCACCGAGAGGGGCTCGGCGCCCGTGACCATGGCGAAGACGACGGTCAGCGCGGCGCCGATTCCGACCCACACGGCGTACGCCGTTCCGGTGGGGATCTCGCGCATGGC
>NZ_LDRT01000252.1 GCF_001476655.1 Microbacterium testaceum
CCGGGTTCCCCCGCCCCCGATGAAGCGACCGACGGCGAGTGGTTCTCCGAGCGTCCTGAGAGCACCGAGATGGCCGGGTCGGTCTGGCCGCACGTGGAAGAGGCGATCGTCGACCGTATCCTCGAGCGGCGCTCCACCATCGTCTTCGCGAACTCGCGGCGCCTGGCGGAGCGCCTCACCGGGCGCCTCAACGAGATCTACGCCGAACGCGTCGGGATCGATGTGCCGGAGCCGACGGTCCCCGCCGCGATGATGGCGCAGGCGGGGTCGTCCGCGGGTGTCTCCGCGATCCTGGCCAAAGCCCACCACGGCTCGGTCTCCAAAGAACAGCGCGCCCAGGTCGAAGACGAGCTGAAGTCCGGGGCGCTGCGCTGCGTCGTGGCGACGAGCAGCCTCGAACTCGGCATCGACATGGGCGCGGTCGACCTCGTGATCCAGGTCGAGGCGCCCCCGAGCGCGGCATCCGGTCTCCAGCGCGTGGGACGCGCGGGGCACCAGGTCGGCGAGGTGAGCCGCGCGGCCCTCTTCCCCAAGCACCGCAGCGACGTGCTCCACACCGCCGTCGTCACCGAGAGGATGCTCGCCGGGAAGATCGAGGCCATCGCCGTTCCGCAGAACCCGCTCGACATCCTCGCGCAGCAGACCGTCGCGGCCGCGGCACTCGGCTCGATCGACGTCGAGGAATGGTTCGACACCGTCAAGCGCAGCGCCCCGTTCCGCTCGCTGCCGCGCTCGGCCTACGAGGCCAACCCCCACCTGACCCCCGCACGGTCCCCCTCC
>NZ_LDRT01000253.1 GCF_001476655.1 Microbacterium testaceum
TGATGTTGTTGTAGTTTGTCTTTGCGATAGTGGGGTTCGTTGTGTACCCCCTGCTGGCCCGTCTCAACGGGCTTTCCATCTTCCAGTTCTTCACCGTGGTGTTTTTTTTTCAAGCAGTAGGCTGCATACGCTGTTTCTGCCTGTCCCGTGGGCTCGGGAATGTGTATAAGGGAGAGCCCTTGGCGAAGGTGATGAGGTCGGGGGTGACATCGAACGCGTCGATCGCGAACCACTCGCCGATGCGCCCGAAGCCCACCATCACCTCGTCGGCGATGTAGACGATGCCGTACTTGTCGCACAGGGCGCGGACGCCCGGCAGGTAGCCCGGCGGCGGCACCAGCACACCGTTGGTGCCCACGACCGTCTCGAGGATGATCGCACCGATCGTCGACGCGCCCTCGAGGATGATCGTCTGCTCGAGGTGCTCCAGTGCCCGAGCCGTCTCCTCGGCCTCGTCCGCCGCGTGGAACGCCGAGCGGTAGGCGTAGGGGCCGAAGAAGTGCACGACCGAGGCGTCGGCCGGCTCGTTCGCCCAGCGGCGCGGGTCGCCCGTCAGGGTGATCGCGGTCGAGGTGTTGCCGTGGTAGCTGCGGTACATCGCCAGCACCTTGCGCTTGCCCGTGACCAGGCGCGCCATGCGCACCGCGTTCTCATTGGCATCCGCTCCGCCGTTGGTGAAGAACACCTTCGACATGCCCGCGGGTGCGACCTCGGCGATGCGGCGGGCGAGCTC
>NZ_LDRT01000254.1 GCF_001476655.1 Microbacterium testaceum
CGGCCGATAAGATCCTCGAGGATGCCGGTCTCACGGCATCCAAGATCGCCCATGACGTCGTGGCGCAGGTCCTCGGTACCCGCATCCCCATGGCGCGGCAGACTCCGACCGGCTCGATCCCGACGATCGAGGAGTGGGAGAAGTCCCGGCCGTAAGGGCGTGAGGAAGGGGCCGGGATCTTGAGATCCCGGCCCCTTCCTCACGAGCCCCACCGCGCGAGAACAGGCGATCATTCCAGAACACGCCTCGCCCACCGAGCCCCGTCCTGTCCCCGGACGATCTCCTGTCGCGGAGCGCTGCCCCTCACCTCGCACAGATGACAACGGCGCCGCCCCCTCGGGGACGGCGCCGTCGTCGTGTGCGGGGCCTCAGGCTCCGATGCCGCGGATGGGCGGGTGGTGGAACGTGTCGCCGAAGGCGCGCTCCGACGCCCCCTCGCGATCGAGGTAGGGCGAGGCCCCACCGTCGATGAACGGCCACCCGGCGCCGAGGATGAGGCACAGGTCGATGTCCTGCACCTCGGGGACCACGCCCTCGTCGAGCATGATCTTGATCTCCTGCGCGAGACCGTCCTGCACGCGGGCGAGGATCGTCTCGGGCGCGACCGGGGTCTTGCCGGTGGCGAGCACCTTCTGCGCGGCCTTGGTCCAGCCGGTCACGCGGCCGCTCTTGTCCTTCTCGACGACCTCCGGCAGGGCCGCGAGCTCGTGGAAGTTCTCCGACGAGAAGAACCGGTCGGGGAAGGCGTGCGCCATCGTGTCCTGGACGTGCGCCGCGACCTTCCAGCCGACCAGGTCGATCAGCTGGAACGGTCCCATCGGCAGTCCGAGGGGAGCGAACGCCTTCTCGACGACCGTCAGGGGGGTGCCCTCGTACACCGCGCGCGCCGCCTCGCCCATGACCT
>NZ_LDRT01000255.1 GCF_001476655.1 Microbacterium testaceum
CGCCGGTGCAGACCCCTCGCCTCTCGAGCCGGTCGCCCCCACGCCCCCGGCGGCCCCCGTCGGTCCGATCGAACTCGGGCATGTGCGCGACGCCTGGCCCGAGATCCTCGCTCAGCTCGAGGTGGCCAGTCGCTCGTCGTGGCTCATCGTGTCGACCTCGACGGTCGCCGCCTTCGACGACGACGTCCTCACGCTCCTCTTCCGCACCGCCGGCGACTTGACGTCCTTCAAGACCCGTACGGCAGAGGGGGGTCCGAGCGAAGACCTTCGTCAGGCGATCCTCGCCGTCCTCGGTGTGCGGGTGAAGTACCTCGCGCGCCTCGACGGAGACGGCCCCGGTGGCCCCGGGCCGTCTGTTCCCGCAGGCGGTCCCTCCGCCCCGCCCCGCGGGGGAGCGAAACCCGCGGCCCCCGCGCGCGCGTCGGCCCCGTACTCGGCGAGCGTCACCGACTGGGCCGTCGCCCCGATCCCCGGAGCCGCGCCGGGAGCGACAGCCCCCGCCACGGCTCTCGCCGTCGACGACGAACCCGAAGAGGCACGCCCGTCGCCCGCTGTCGCGCCGCGCGCGCGCGAAGGGGGCGTCCTGCCGCCCACCGAGGTCTCTCGATCCGTCCCGGCCCCCGATGAGGTCGACGACGACGACGTCATTCCGCCCGCCGACGAAGCCCCGGACGCGCCCGTCCCGCCCGTCGTCGTTCCCCGGATGCCCCCGCTGCGGGGCGGTGTGCAGCGCTACGGCGAGGCGGTCGTCCGCCAGATGCTCGGCGCGACCTACCTGCGCGACGAGCCCTATGAGCCCCCGACGAGGTTCACCTGATGTACGACGGCATCGTCCAAGACCTGATCGACGAGTTCGGGCGGCTCCCGGGAATCGGTCCGAAGTCCGCGCAGCGCATCGCGTTCCACATCCTGCAGTCGCCGAGTTTCGACGTGTCTCGGTTGTCGACGCTGCTGGGCGAGATCCGCGACAAGGTGAAGTTCTGCGAGATCTGCGGCAACGTCTCCGAGCAGGAGCGCTGCTCGATCTGCCGCGATCCGCGCCGTAACCCCGCGCTCATCTGCGTCGTCGAAGACGCGAAAGACGTCGCGGCGATCGAGCGCACCCGGGAGTTCCGCGGTCTCTACCACGTACTCGGTGGCGCGATCAGCCCGATCGCGGGTATCGGCCCCGACGACCTGCGTGTCGCGCAGCTCATGCAACGGTTGGCTGACGGCACGGTGCAAGAGGTGATCCTCGCGACGAACCCCAACCTCGAGGGCGAGGCGACGGCCACCTACCTCAGCCGTCTGCTGCACACGCTCGAGATCCGCGTCACGCGATTGGCATCCGGTCTTCCGGTCGGAGGCGACCTCGAGTACGCCGACGAGGTCACCCTGGGACGCGCTTTCGAAGGTCGCCGCACGCTCTGACGCACGTCGCGGGCGCGGCGCGCTCGTTTCGGAGAAATCACCCTATGTCGCGAATCGTTGCGGGCTGGTGAACCGGTCGTTCACCCCCTGCTCGCGCGGTGGAAACAGAACGCGGGCACTTTCTGTTCTGCGGACGACCGCCTGACGACCCGAAACGTCTGGCGCACCGTCCGCCAGACAGGGGCCTTCCGTGAGCGATCGACTCTCCGTCACGCGCGCCCGCCTCGGGCGCGTGATCTTCGACACTTTCCGTTCCACCTACGACCCGCGCCTGGCCGCTTGGCTCCTGCTGCGGTCCCAGCTGCTCCCCGAGCTTGCGGGAGGGCAGCTCGAAGCGCAGGCCTCCCCGGCCGGGACGAGCGTCGTCACCTTCGGCGTCTTCGGGGTCTGGCGTCTGCTCGCCACCAACAACCGGGAACTGGCGCGGTGTGCGGCGGTGTTCGCGTCGCCCGCTGCGGCGGTCGAGGCCGCACGCCAAGACCAGGCCCGCGTGGGCCAGCTCCAGCTGACAGCCGTCCGCGGCCCCAGCTCCACGAAGCACGCGTGGGTCCTGCGCAGCGCGGGCCTCCCGGTGATGACCACCGCGCGGTGGTACGAATCCGCCGGTGAGGCATCCGCCGCCGGGCGGACCGCCGCGAAGGTCTTCGCCACGGCGAACGTCGTCGACGGCGTGAGCATCGGCACCGCTTCCGGGCGGCGCTCACGCGTCCTGGACCGGACCACGTGAGCCCTCTCGCGCCGTTCGACCGACCGCCCGGGCGTCGTCGTGGGTGACGACGACCGGGCAGGCGTGATCGCCGGGCGGTTCCGCCTGGGCGGCCTGCTGGGTTCCGGGGGAACGGCGTCGGTCTTCTCCGCCGTCGACACCGCGACCGGGCGCCAGGTGGCGGTCAAGCTCCTGCATCCGCATCTCTCCGAGAGTCCCGCCGTCCGCGCGGCGTTCCTCGATGAGGCGCGGCGTATCGCCACTCTGTCCCACCCCTGTGTCGTCACCATCGTCGACCTCGGGACCTTCGTGGACGGAGGGACCCCCATCGCGTGGATCGCGCAGCAGCTCGTGGAGGGGACGAGCCTCGCCGAGCTCGTGCCCCCCGGAGAGGGGCTCGCCGTCGACGAGGCGATCGAGGTCGCCTCGGACGTCCTGTCCGGTCTCGCGGCGGTCCACCGGGCCGGTCTCGTCCATCGCGACGTGTCGCCGGCCAACGTCCTCGTCCGATCCTCGGATGGGGGGCTGCGGGCCACCCTCCTCGACTTCGGCCTCGCCGACGCCGCGGGGGAGACGACCCACGGAGACGACGTCCTGCGCAGCTCCGTCACCGCGGCGACCGCTGGGATCGTCGGCAACGCGCACTTCGCCTCTCCGGAACAGCTGTCCGGCGGGGCCGTCGGCCCGGCGGGCGACCTGTATCAGGTGGGCGGCCTGCTGTACTTCGCGCTCACCGGGCGGGCACCCTTCGGCGGAGGTGACCGCGCCGCAGTCATGAGGGGGCACCTGAGTGCGCCCCCGCCCGTCCCCTCGGTCGGTCGACGCGGCATCCCGCCGGCGCTCGACAGGGTCGTGGTACGCGCTCTGCTGAAGGATCCCGATCTCCGATACGCGGATGCCGACGAGATGCGCTCCGCCCTGATCGCCGCCCTCGCGCGGACCGCTGCGCCCCCTCCCGCCGCCGCGGTCACGACGGCGACGCGCGCCCTGCGCCCGGCCGAACCGATTCCGCCGCGCGTCGAGACCCCCGCGC
>NZ_LDRT01000256.1 GCF_001476655.1 Microbacterium testaceum
CGCGGGGGAGCCCTCGTGGCTCCCTACCGGGAGGTGCGCGGCCTGCTCCGGCGCGCCGGCACCATCGTGAACAGGACGAAGAAGAACACCCAGAGCAGGATGCCTGCTCCCAGGAACGTCGCGATCACGCCGATGTAGCCCCAGATGCTGTCGAGGGCGAACCAGCCGCTCAACAGCAGCGCGGGCAGAACCGTGACCGTCATGAGCGCGAAGTGGACGAGAGTCTGCTTCCTCAAGCTCCATGTCGCGATCTGGTAGACGACCGACGCTCCCGAGACGGCTCCCGCGATGACGCCGACCGCGAGTGTGGCGCGACCGTCCTCGGTCTTTCCCTGGACGAGGAGCGCGACCCCGACCGCGGTCATGATCACGAGGGGGATCCCCGCTCGAAGGAGGACGGCGGGGAGGATCTTCATACGGCCAGCTTAGGGAGGCCGTTTCCGTAGCGGCGAGGGATGCCATGGGAAGACGGGCGGTCCGGCGTGTCGAGGGGTGGTCCGCGTGGGGTGGCGGGTGCGGGGTGTGGAGG
>NZ_LDRT01000257.1 GCF_001476655.1 Microbacterium testaceum
TTATACGCTGCTACATCGAGAATGACAGACGTAAGGTCGTCGGCAGCGGCAGATGGTATGAAGGGACAGAACGATCGCTGGGACCGCCGCAACGAGGAGCGCTAAGCCCTCACCCTCGATAAGCACCGGCTCTTCGGAGCCGGTGCTTTTTCGTGCGCCCGGGCGCGGGATCGGGCCCTCGCGAGCGGGGGAGCCGCGAAAGTCCTCCCTTTTCCTCCACGGAGGGCCTCGGCCGTGCTGCAGGCCCCGAGAATCCGCGCCATTTCGGGGGACGCCGGCGCCGATCGCGGCGCACGCGGACTGTACACGAACCTCACTGCGCCCAGAAGAGGGCGTGGGTTTATGGCTAAGTGGAGGGCAGTGGAGTAAAGTGGGGGAAACTTCGCAGGCCGGACGAAGGGGGTGGACGCCCGAATGCTGCTCGGAACGCACACACCCAAGCTCGACGACAAAGGTCGGGTCATCCTGCCGGCGAAGTTCCGTGACGATCTCGGCGCCGGAGTGGTGATCACGCGCGGGCAGGACCGCTGCCTCTACGTGTTCAGCACCGAGGAGTTCGAGCGCGTGCACGAGCGCATCCGTGAGGCTCCGCTCAGCAACAAGCAGGCCCGCGACTTCCTGCGCATGTTCCTCTCGGGGGCCAGCGCCGAGAAGCCGGACAGCCAGAACCGCATCACCGTGCCCCCGGCCCTCCGCGCGTACGCTGGCCTCGGTCGCGAGCTGGTCGTCACGGGTGTCGGCGCCCACGCGGAGATCTGGGACGCCGAGGCGTGGAACTCCTACGCCGAGAGCAACGAAGAAACGTACGCCGAGATGGAGCAGGAGGTGATCCCGGGACTGTTCTGACCCTCGGCTGTGACTCCCAGCCGCATGCCCTGACGCACTTCCCCGGCGCCAGGTCGATGCGGATGGGGATCAGAGCCGAGGATCGGCCCCGACATCTCATGGACATCCGCGACATCCACACCCCCGTCCTTCTGGAGCGCTGCGCCGAACTGCTCGCTCCCGCCCTCGAGCGACCGGATGCCGTCTTCGTCGACGGCACGCTCGGTATGGGCGGGCACTCCGAGGCGTTCCTCGAGCGCTTCCCGACCGCGCGTCTCATCGGCCTCGACCGCGACACCGACGCCCTGCGGATCGCGGGGGAGCGGCTCGCGCGGTTCGGCGATCGCGTCACCCTCGTGCACACCGTCTACGACGGGATCGCCGCGGCCGTGGCATCCGCGGGTGTCGACAAGGTCGACGGCATCCTGTTCGATCTCGGCGTCTCCTCCCTCCAGCT
>NZ_LDRT01000258.1 GCF_001476655.1 Microbacterium testaceum
CGGCGCGACGGGGCGCGACACATCGCGAGCGTCAGCGCGTCAGACGCACCGTCACCAGCTGGAAGGGGCGCAGGTCGAGCTCGATCGAGCCGCCGTCGACGCTCGACACCGCTGCCGCATCGACCTCGCGCTCGAGCAGATCGGTCTCGGTGACGCCGGCGAGGTCGAACCCGGCCTCCAGGCGCGCGTGCGCGCGCTGACCGAGCGCCTCGTAGAGACGCACGATGACGTCTCCCGAGCCGTCCTGCGCGAGCTTGATCGCCTCGACGACCACGCCCGGCTGATCGATCGAGACCAGCGGGGCCACCGACTCCTCGGCGGCGTCGCTCACGACGCGCGTCGGCAGGTTCGTGCGGTAGCCCTCTATGACGGCGTCCACGACCTCGGCGCCGACGACGATGCCCACCTCGAGGTGGTGCAGACCCTGGTCCTGGCCCGGGTCGGGGAACATCGCCGAGCGGATGATCGACAGGCGCACGAGCGAGTACGTGCCTCCGGCCTCGCGCGCGTGCCGCGTGATGTCGTGGCCGTAGGTCGAGTCGTTCGTCACCGCGACGCCGAAGCCCGGCTCGGCGACCCGCACCCAGCGGTGCGCGGCGGTCTCGAATCGCGCCGAGTCCCACGACGTGTTCGTGTGGGTGGGGCGCACGATGTGACCGAACTGAATCTCGGATGCCGCGCGGTCGGTGTGCACGTCGACGGGGACGCCGAGTTTGAGCAGCTTCTGCTGCTCGTGCCAGTCGACATCGAGAGAGAGCCGCACGGCGCGCGAGCCCTCGGCGAGCGCGATGCGCGTGACGATCGTGGAGTCGCCGACGGAACGCTCCACCACCACGGCGTCGCCGTCGAGGCGCACCGCGTCGGCCGTGTCGAGGGACGTGGCGTGCCGGCGGTAGGTCTCGTCGATGTCCCACGCGTCC
>NZ_LDRT01000259.1 GCF_001476655.1 Microbacterium testaceum
GGGATGCGCAGCAGCGGAGCCTCAGCCTCGTGCGTCCAGGCGAGGGCGGCGGGCAGGTCCTCCGGACGGAAGTGCTCCCCGCGCGGCGCGTCGCCGGCCGCGAGACGCAGCTGCTCGACCGCGGCGGGCGCCTCGACGTCGACGGTCATGACGCCGGTGGGACCGGCCTCATCGACGAAGAGCGGCGCGAGCCGGTCGATCGGGCTGAGCTTCCAGTTGACCTCGCGCCCCGTGGGGGTGCCGAAGTCGGCCGGGTCGAACGAGGTCTTCCGCTCCGAGCGCGTCTGCACCGGAACGACGGATGCCACGAGGGCTGCCGGGTCGATGTGACCCTCGGCGGCTGCGGGGGTTTCGGTCGCAGTCGTCACTTAACCAACACTGCCTTCCATGCCCATTTCGATGAGCTTGTTCAGTTCGAGGGCGTATTCCATGGGGAGCTCGCGCGCGATCGGCTCGATGAAGCCGCGCACGATCATGGCCATCGCCTCGTCTTCGGGGAGTCCACGGGACTGCAGGTAGAAGAGCTGCTCCTCGCTGACCTTCGACACCGTCGCCTCGTGACCGAGCTGCACGTCGTCGACGCGGATGTCGATCGCGGGATACGTGTCGCTGCGCGAGATCGTGTCGACCAGCAGCGCGTCGCAGCGCACGGTGTTCGCGGAGTGGTGCGCGTTGGCATCCACCCGCACCTCACCCCGGTACCCGGCGCGACCGCCGCCGCGCGCGATCGACTTCGAGACGATCGACGACTGCGTGTACGGCGCCATGTGGATCATCTTCGCGCCCGCGTCCTGGTGCTGACCGGGACCGGCGAACGCGACCGAAAGGGTCTCGCCCTTCGCGTGCTCGCCCATGAGGTAGATGGAGGGGTACTTCATCGTCACCTTGGAGCCGATGTTGCCGTCGACCCACTCCATGGTCGCGCCCTCGTGGGCGACGGCGCGCTTGGTGACGAGGTTGTAGACGTTGTTCGACCAGTTCTGGATCGTCGTGTAGCGCACGCGGGCGTTCTTCTTCACGATGATCTCGACGACGGCCGAGTGCAGCGAGTCGCTCTTGTAGATCGGCGCGGTGCACCCCTCGATGTAGTGGACGTAGCTGTCTTCGTCGGCGATGATCAGCGTCCGCTCGAACTGCCCCATGTTCTCGGTGTTGATGCGGAAGTACGCCTGGAGCGGGATCTCGACGTGCACGCCCTTCGGGACGTAGACGAACGAGCCGCCCGACCAGACGGCCGTGTTCAGCGCCGCGAACTTGTTGTCGCCGGCGGGGATGACGGTGCCGAAGTACTCCTCGAAGAACTCGGGATGCTCCTTGAGCGCCGTGTCGGTGTCCATGAAGATGACACCCTGCTGCTCGAGGTCCTCGCGGATCTGGTGGTAGACCACCTCGGACTCGTACTGGGCGGCGACACCGGCGACGAGGCGCTGGCGCTCCGCCTCGGGGATGCCGAGCTTCTCG
>NZ_LDRT01000026.1 GCF_001476655.1 Microbacterium testaceum
AAGAGCCAGCCCGTGCGCCGGCGCCCGCCCGCCCCTCCGGCGCCGCGCCCGCGCGCAGGCGCCGAGACGACCGGCCTTTCCCGAGATCACCCGCGATTCGCGGGCATCCCGAGTCATCTCGGCGATCCCGGGTCATCTCGGCGACCAGCCGGACGATGCACGCCGACCGCGAGGACCGCCGGCGCGACACAGACCAACCCGCAGCGACCGCCCACGCGACACAGGCCGCCACGCGGCGGCCGATACAACGGCGACCCGGCACGCGACCGGGCCCGGCCCGAGGCTTCCGCCGGACCGGGCACGACCCTCAGCGCGGAGGGCTTACGCCGAAAGAGGCGAGCCGAGCGGCGAGCGTCTCGGGCGTGCGGATGTCGGCGAACCCGCCTCGGCACAGCCGCCATTGCGTCGTCCCGCGGATCCAGTCCTCGCGGCGCTTCTCCTCGATCAGGACGGTCTCGATCGACCGGCCGCCGCGCATCTCGGGGTCCCGATACTTCACCTCGCCGTCGAACTCCCAGAATGTCCGAACGTCACGCAAGCCGACGTCGACGAAGTATGTGGAACCGTGAGGCCCTGCGACGGCGACCTGGAGATCGATGTCGCAGAACCCGATGCGGTGCAGCTGCAGCCGGCTGACGCTCTCGCCGGGGAGTTCTGCGCGGCCGTCGGCGAACTCGATCACCTCGCGCGCCCGCCGGATGCCCCGCGCCCCCGCTGCACGATGCGCGCGCTCCCGCATCCGCTCACGCCACCCTTCCTGGGCCACCGGGTCGAAGCGACGCGCCGCCACCGCCTCACGTCGCAATGCCGCATCGGCGCACACGAGCGCCATCTCCCGCGGCGCGGTCCGCGCGACGTCGAACACCGTGCGGTCGAGACTGGTGCAGGTGATCCCGTCGACCGACACGATGTCCTCGTCCGGCAGCACATCCAGGTGACGCCGGAGACCCGCGCGGCTCGACCCTCCGGTGCGGCCGGCGAGGGTCACCTCGACCGGGCGGTCGGCGAAGCGGTACTGCGGCAGTCCGTGGACGACCGCCGCGGACAGGTGCGACACCACCGCGGCCCCGCCGCGCGTCGCGGACATGGCCGCCTCGACGGCGACCCGGTGTCGCTGTGCGGGGAGCCGTCCGAGATGCACCTCGCGGTCGACGTAGACACCCGGCTGCAGACGCAACCACGGCCCCGCGTGCGACGCGAGTGACAGGACGCTCGCGGGCACGCCGCGAGAGAGCAACTGCTCGCGCGAGTACATTCCGGAGGCATGGCCCCACGTCAGCTGCTCCGACCGCATTCCCCGATGTTCCGGCATCCTGGCGCCCGCCCGCTCGTCTGCCGCCCCGTCCGTGGACAGCCCCTGCACCGCCTCCGCTTGTGCAGGAGCCCCCCGGACCGAAATGACCCTTGTTCGCCGAGATGACCGGTCATCACGGCGATTGCCCGGTCATCTCGCGAACAGCCGGTCATCTCGCGTACCCGCGGCTGTCGAGACCACCCGGCGGGCCCGCCCGGTGCCCGGCGCCGCCCCCCGGGCACCGACCCTCAGGCACCACCCCAGGCACCACCCCCAGACACCGCGTCAGGAGACGCGCGCCTCGGGAAGCAGCGCCTGGGTCATGCGCACGATGCGCGTGGGGGTGCGCGCGCCGAGCCACACCGTGCAGACGGGGTCGTCGCCGCACGCCCACTCGGCGCACCAGGCGTGGATGGCGGCGGCGAGACGCTCGCCGCGAGGGCGCAGCGTGCCGTCGATCGTGCGATCCAGCCAGCTCACCCGGCCATCGCCCGCGTCGAGGAGGCCCACCTGCTCCCACCCGCAGACCTCGACCGCCACCGTGAGATGCGTCTCCGGCGAGAGCGCCGCGGCGATCCGCCGCATCTCGCCTAAATTGCGCGCGTCGCCGCCGAGGAACACGGCCCCCTCGAGATCGCACCAGCGGCCGCCGTCGGGGCGACGGAGAGACGTGGCATCCGGAGTCATGCCCTCAACTTAGGTCACCCTTACTTGGATGACAAGACCCCGGATGCCGACGCGCCGAGCCTCACATCCGCTCCACCGCCGACCGGGGTTAGGGTCGAACGCATGTCCCCCGAGCTCGTCGCCTCTCGCAGCGCCGACCTCGATGCCCGGATCGTCGCCGACTCCCGCGATCGCGTCGCGTGGATCCGCGCGCGCTCGCGCGGCATCACGGCGACCGACGTGGCCACCCTGACCAGCGCCAACGCGATCTCTCGAGCAGCGGATGCCAAGCTCATGGGCTCGAACTTCTCGGGCAACGCCTTCACCGCGCACGGCCGTCGACGCGAACCCGAGATCGCCGCCTGGGTGGCCGCGACGCACGGCATCCAGCCGTCTTCCGCGCTGTATCACGCGGTCGTGGAGAAGCGACACCTGGCCACCCCCGACGGCGTCGTCGTCGACGGCGAAGGACGCATCGTCCTCGCCGAGATCAAGACCACCAACAAAGCCTGGCGCTCGATCCCTCGCACCTACATGCGGCAGATCTGGTGGCAGCAGCACGTTCTCGGTGCGGAGCGGACTCTCGTCGCGTGGGAGCAGCACGACGGTTTCGTCCCCCTGCACGACGAGCCGCGCTGCCAGTGGGTCGACCGCGACGAGCGCGAGATCGCCAAACTCGTCGGACTCGCCACGGCCCTCATCGACGAGCTGTACCGCCGCACCATGGAGGCACGCCGCCCCGCACCGGCGCGACAGGAACCCACGGAGAGGTATCGCGCCCTCGCGCTCCTCGACTAATAGTTGACGCAGGTCAATCATCAGGCGTATCGTTGACGCAAGTCAACCAATCGCGCCATCGTCGTCGCGGCATCCGTCCCCTCCGTGGAGTTCCGCATGACCACCGCTTCCCCCGAGACCGCCGCTCCGCGGCGCGTCCTCCCCGCCCTGATCGGGCTGCTGCTCGGCACCTTCGTGTCGATGCTCGCCTCGACCGTCGTCTCGACGTCGCTGCCGGTCATCGTGCACGACCTGTCCGGCGATCAGAACGCCTACACCTGGGTCATCACCGCGACCCTGCTCACCACCGCGATCTCGACCCCCATCTGGGGAAAGCTCGCCGACCTCTTCAACCGCAAGGTGCTCATCCAGATCGCGATCGCGATCTTCGTGCTCGCCACCGCCGCCGCCGGGTTCTCGCAGAACACCGACATGCTCATCGCCTTCCGCGCGGTGCAGGGTCTGGGTGCCGGCGGTCTCGCCGCGCTCAGCCAGGTGATCATGGCCGACATCATCAGCCCCCGCGAGCGCGGTCGCTACATGGGCCTCTTCGGCGCCGTGATGGCCGTCGCCACCGTCGGCGGGCCGCTGCTCGGCGGAGTGATCACCGACGCGTTCGGCTGGCGCTTCAACTTCTTCGTCGCCCTTCCCTTCGCCGTCGCCGCGCTCCTGATCCAGCAGCGCACGCTGCACCTCCCGGTGCGCGCGAAGCGGAAGGTCAAGATCGACTACCTCGGCATCGTGCTTCTGTCGACCGCGGTCTCGCTGATCCTCATCTGGGTCACCAACGCCGGAAAGTCCTTCGACTGGGCCAGCGTCGAGACCACGCTCATGGTCGGCGGCGCGGTGGTCGCCGCGGTCCTGTTCGTGATCGTCGAACTGCGCTCGTCCGAGCCCCTCGTGCCGCTCACGCTGATCCGGGATGCCACCTTCACCCTCGCCACGATCGCCTCCATCGCGACGGGTCTGGCGATGTTCGGCACCTCGGTGTTCCTGAGCCAGTACATGCAGATGGCCCGCGGCGCCACGCCGACCGAGGCCGGCGTCATGACGATCCCCATGATCGGCGGCCTGCTGGTCTCGTCGATCGTCGTGGGTGCTCTCATCTCGCGCTTCGGCCACTGGAAGCCGTTCCTCATCACCGGTGGCGCGCTCCTGATCGCGGGGTCGTTCCTGCTGTCGACCATCCACTACGACACGAACTTCGCCCTCGTCTCGCTCTACATGTTCTTCCTCGGCGCAGGTGTCGGCATGACGATGCAGAACCTCGTCCTCATCGTGCAGAACACCGCCAACCCGACGCAGATGGGGGCGGCCAGCTCCGGTGTGACGTTCTTCCGAAGCCTCGGCGGCACGATCGGCGTCTCAGTGATGGGCGCAGCCCTCGCCAGCATGGCGACGACCCTGTTCACCGACCGGGCCGAAGACCTCAAGACGGCGATCATGGGTCTCGGCGCCAACGGCGCTGCCGTCGCGCAGTCGCTCCAGTCGGGGACCATCCCGCAGGTGTCGACTCTGCCTGAGAGCGTGCGCGTCATCGTCGAGGACATCTACGCCCAGTCGATCGCGCACTCCTTCCTCATCGCGGTACCGGTCGCCGTCGTCAGTCTCATCGCGATCCTGTTCCTGCCGAACCGGCCCCTGACCCGCATGACGACCACGGAGCGGGTGGCGGCGAGCGAGGCCGACTTCGCCACCGTCTCGGTCCCCGCGGGCATGGCGACGCTGGCCGCGACCGGTGCGGTGCCGACACAGGATGCCACGGCCTCCCGCCG
>NZ_LDRT01000260.1 GCF_001476655.1 Microbacterium testaceum
CTTCTTCGCGCCGACGGTCGTCACGGGCCTCCGCCAGGACGACGAACTCGTGCAGCAGGAGGTCTTCGGGCCCGTCCTGGCGGTGCAGTCGTTCGAGACCGAGGAGGAGGCGCTCGAGCTCGCGAACGGGGTACCGTACGCCCTGGCCGCGTCGGTCTGGACGCGCGACAACGGCCGCGCGCTGCGGTTCAGCCGCGACCTCGACTTCGGCTGCGTGTGGATCAACGCCCACATCCCGTTCGTGTCGGACATGCCGCACGGCGGCTTCAAGCACTCGGGCTACGGCAAAGACCTGTCGATATACGGCTTCGAGGACTACACACGCCTCAAGCACGTGATGGCGAGCCTGGCGTAGAAGCGAGAAGGGGGGTCGGGCGGAGACGTCCGGCCCCTTCGGCGTGCCCGCGCGTTGCAGACTCGGCACCCCACGACGGTTTCCGCCGTGTTTCGGCACTTTAAATTCCGGATTCATCATTGATATCCCTGTTGTTCCGCTGATACCGTCGCCCATCATGAGTTCCGCGACTGATCGCAGCGTCTCCCTCGACCGCGTGTCGAAGGCGATCGTCGAGCAGTTGCAGGAAGACGGGCGGCGTTCCTACGCCGAGATCGGCAAAGCCGTCGGTCTCAGCGAGACCGCCACGCGCCAGCGCGTGCAGAAACTGCAGGATGCCGGCATCCT
>NZ_LDRT01000261.1 GCF_001476655.1 Microbacterium testaceum
CGACAGAAACGATGAGACCGAGGGTAAGTGCTGGCCACTCATGCGGGGAGTCACGTGGGTAAGCCCCTGCGCGGCATGCCGCTCACTTCTCGCACCCGCGGAACAACGAACGAATATCCCAGGAGCACTCCGCGCACGCTCGCAGGATCTGTCAGAGCCGTCAGATCAGGGAAGGAGAACCTTCCATCCGCCGCCCGCCTTTCCCCAGACCGAACACGTTGTGACCCGTGATACCTGTGATCTACTGGGCGGAGGCTCGGTCGATGGTCGTACCGTCTCCTAACTGGCCGCTGTCATTACGGCCCCACACGGCGCCCTTTCCGCCGGCATGGCACGGCGTATGCCGCTCCC
The DNA here is from genome assembly GCF_001476655.1 of Microbacterium testaceum. Lineage (GTDB taxonomy): Bacteria > Actinomycetota > Actinomycetes > Actinomycetales > Microbacteriaceae > Microbacterium > Microbacterium testaceum_C. The sequence continues at coordinate 352 of NZ_LDRT01000261.1, forward strand.
TTCCCGCGCGGATGCCGACGTTCGACGAAGAACGCGGAGGCCCCCGCCTGTCTCATGGACAGACGGGGGCCTCGCGCCTTCGGCGGCCGCCGATGGAAACGGAGGGCGTTCAGAGGCTCTCCCTCTTCGGAAAGAAGCCGCACCGGCTCACCGCGGCTTGATCACCCCGTGATGTAGTACTGGTTGAAGTTGCGCATACCCTGCCCGATCGCGGTGATGGTGTGACCGGACAGTCCGATGACCGAGACCGGCGTGCTCCGATTGGTGGAGGAGCCGTCGCCGAGCGAGCCGGTGCTGTTGTTGCCCCAGGCCTTGACCGTGCCGTCGGCCAGAAGCGCGTACGCAGACGCGGCACCGCCGGAGATGACGGACACGTTGCTCAGCCCGGTCACCGAAACGGGCGTCCAACGGTCGGTGGTCGATCCGTCGCCCACCTGTCCGGAGTCGTTCTTGCCCCATGCCTTCACCGTTGCTGCCGGAAGCATCACGGATACGGTGATGCATTCACCCTT
>NZ_LDRT01000262.1 GCF_001476655.1 Microbacterium testaceum
GGCGATCGGTCCGATCGGCAGGCCCGGATGGATGTACGTGTTCCACGGGTTGTCGCTCGTCAGCGCGTTTTCGGACGACGAGGAGGACCCCGCGCCGATCTCGCCCACGCCGTACTGCGCGGTGGAGTCCATCTGGAGCAGTCCGTGCGTTTCGACGTTGTCCGGCTGCAGGCGGTTCTCGATGACGCGGGACACCTTGTAGAAGTCGTCGGGCGCGCGGGCCTCGCGCTCGATGATCGAGGCGATGGTGAGGATCCGCTCGCGGTCGGCCTCGGGGACTCCCGCTTGATCGAGCGACTGCACGGTGCGTTGCACCATGCGCGCGACGACGTCCTTCGCCGTGACGCCGTCGTCGAAATCGTAGGTCGCGGGGAAGATCCAGCCTTCGAGCGTCGAGGCGGCGACCCCGTACTGCGACGGATCGGCGACCGCGGCGTCGAGATCGGCGCGCGGGATGCCGGCCTGCTCCGAGATCGCGTCGAGCGACTGCTTGAGCGTGAGTCCCTCGCGCAGCTGCACGGAGCTGTCGAGACGGGTCGCCGGGTCGCGGAGGGCGGCGATGACCGCCTCGGACGTCATCTGCTTCTGCAGCTTGTAGACGCCCGGCTGGAAGGTGAAGCCCACGGAGTTGTTGACCATGTACTTGTAGAGCGAGTTCGAGGCCTTGGTGACCCCGGCGTCGAACATCTTCGGGGACACCGACTCGCCGGTGTCTCCCGAGACGATCGTCACCCGCGCCTCGCCGTTGGCCATTCCGGCTTCGTAGTCGAGAGATTCCCCCGTGCCGAAGAAGGCCTGCACCCGCTCGCCGTAGGTGTTCCAGAGGGCGAAACCTCCGCCCACCATTCCGCCGATGATCACCAGGACG
>NZ_LDRT01000263.1 GCF_001476655.1 Microbacterium testaceum
ATGTTGGCCTGGATCGGGCGGTAGGCGTAGGGCAGCACGATGACGCCGATCGCGAACGACAGTGTCCACGCGGCACTGCCGAAGGCTCCCGAGACCACCTTGTACACCGGCACGAAGCCCACGACGAGGACGACCGTGGGGACCGTGAGCGGGAGGAGACAGACGAACTCCACGACACGGCGCATCGCGGGATAGCGCATCTCGACGAGCACCACCGTGGGCACGAGCACGAGCAGCACGATCGCGACGGTCACGGCGCAGATACCGAGGGAGTTCGTGAGACCGCGGAACAGACCGTCGTAGGTGTACTCCTGCCCGGGGTCGACGAGCGCCGCGTAGTGCGCGAGGGTCAGGGCGTTCGGGCTGCCGGACACGCGGAACGTGAACAGCAGCAACGCGAGGAGCGGGAGAGCGAAAGCGATGCCCGTGATCGCGAGCACGATCGTCGCGCCCGTGCGGCCGAGGGCCGCCCCCACCGCCCGGCTCATCGCAGCCACCGGCGAGCC
>NZ_LDRT01000264.1 GCF_001476655.1 Microbacterium testaceum
TCGCCGCCGTCGTCGGAGCGACGGCACCGGCCACGGAGGACTCCGCCACGGCGCGCCATCCGGTGAGGCAGAACCGTGCCCGCAGGCGCTTGCCTCCCCGCAGGGATGCCGCGCCCGCGCGGCTCATCGTCTCCGCCTCCGGGCCCAGCGAGGAGGCGTACGATAGCTGCTCAGAGAGGAACTTGTCGAGTCGCTGGGAAACAGCTTCGATCGGTTCCGGGGAGGTCGCCACAGGCCTAGCCTAGTGATCCACGCCCCGCGTAGAATCGTCCGTACTTAGCAACAGAGGGGGATGCATGCCACTCTCCGAACAGGAGCAGCGTCTGCTAGACGAGATGGAGCGCCATCTCATGAGTCACGACGCCGACGTCGTCACTGCCCCCAGTCGCGCCCTCAGCTACCGCAACATCGTCTACGGGTCCATCCTGGTCCTGGCGGGCCTCGGGGCCCTCGTCGCGGGAGTGTCGATCGGTTTCAACACCGGCTTCCTCGGCATCGCCATCGGCGTCCTGGGATTCCTTTTCATGGTCAGCGGCGTGGTCCTCGCCGTCACCCCCTTGAAGGGCTCCGCGCGCGCAAGCTCGTCTTCGTCTGCGGCGGGGC
>NZ_LDRT01000265.1 GCF_001476655.1 Microbacterium testaceum
TAGTGCTGACAATGATCAGATCTCGCTGGTGAACGTGTGGACGTTCTCCGTTGCTGTGTGCTAGCACGGACGCGTGATCGTATACGTCCGCTTAGGCTCGTCGGCAGCGTGAGATGTCGATAAGAGACAGCAACTCGGCTTCGCCCGTCAGGCGATGATCGGCGTGCGGGTGTCGGGAGACACCCGCGTCGTCGCGGCCGAGATGGCGGAACTACCGGGCGTGACCTACGTGGTCTCGACCGCGGGATCGTTCGATCTGCTCGTCGAGGTCGTCTGCGAGAGCGACGACGATCTCATCGACCTGCTGAACGACCGCGTCCGCGCCCTTCCCGACGTCGTCTCGACCGAGACGTTCGTCTACCTCAAGCTCCACCGTCAGCTCTACAACTGGGGAACACGATGACCCTTCTCGACACCGACCACGACGCCGCCCTGCAGGCGAAGGCCCGCGACCACCTCTGGATGCACTTCTCCCGCCAGTCGGTGATGACCGACGGCCCCGGCGTGCCGATCATCGTCAAGGGCGAGGGCCACCACATCTTCGACTCCACCGGCAAGCGCTACATCGACGGGCTCGCCGGGCTCTTCGTCGTCAACGCCGGCCACGGCCGCCGCCGTATCGCGCAGGCCGCGGCGAAGCAGGCCGAGGAGCTCGCGTTCTTCCCGCTGTGGTCGTACGCGCACCCCGCCGC
>NZ_LDRT01000266.1 GCF_001476655.1 Microbacterium testaceum
TCCCCGACGGAGACCCCCACCCCGACTCCCACCGCGGATCCGCTGGCCGGGATGAGCCTCGACGACAGAGTGGGACAGATGTTCATGGTGGGGACCTCGGTCGACGGGGCCGACCCGACGACCCTGGCGGCGGTCGCCGACGACCACATCGGCGGAATCTTCCTGCACGGACGGTCGGATGCCGGGGCTCAGGCGACGGCCTCGCTCGTGTCCACGTTCACCTCGGCGCAGGCCGCGGGGCAGCCGCTGCTGTGGGTGTCGACCGATCAGGAGGGCGGCGAGGTCCAGGTGCTGAGCGGCCCCGGGTTCGACGAGATCCCCTCCGCCGTCGATCAGGGGCAACAGGACGACGCGACCCTGCGCGGTAACGCGGCGACCTGGGGCGGGCAGCTCGCCCAGGCCGGCGTCAACATGAACCTCGCGCCCGTGGCCGACGTCGTCACGAGCCCCGAGACCGCGCAGAGCAACCCTCCGATCGGCCAGCTGGACCGCCAGTACGGCTACGACGGGGCGACCGTGGCGGCCAAGGCCGGCGCGTTCGCGTCCGGGATGCGCGACGGTGGGGTGCTGCCGACCTTCAAGCACCTCCCCGGCCTCGGGCACGTCGGCGACAACACCGACACGACCGCCGGGGTGACCGACGACTTCGTCACGGCCGACGGCGCCGACGTCGGCGTGTACGCGACGGTGGTGCCGGAAGGACCGGCGGTGGTCATGCTGTCGACGGCGATCTACGACAAGATCGACCCCTCGGCACCCGCGGCGTTCTCGCCCACCGTCGTCGGAGTGCTCCGCGACACCGTCGGCTTCGACGGCGTCGTGACCACCGACGACCTCTCGGCGGCGCAGCAGGTGCAGGCGTGGTCGCCCGCTGACCGCGCCACGCTCGCCATCGAGGCGGGGATCGACCTGCTGCTGGTGTCGGCGGACTCGTCGGTCTACCCGGAGATGCATCAGGCGGTGCTCGCGCGCGCGAAGAGCGACGCGGACTTCGCCGCGAAGGTGAACGCCGCCGTGACGCGAATTCTGGCGGCGAAGGCCGCGATGCCGTGAGCCCCCCCCCCCCCCCCGCCCCCCCCCCCAACCCCGCTCCTCCCCACCCCGCCGCCCCACGCCGCGCCCCCTCCTACACCACTCCCTGACCCCCCGACACCCGCACAACTCGATTAGCCACAA
>NZ_LDRT01000267.1 GCF_001476655.1 Microbacterium testaceum
CTCGGAGAGGGGTATAAGAGCCAGGTCCCGCCGGCGGACTGAGTGTCCAGGACACGCCGCATCGCCCCGCGCGATTGCGGCGTTTCTTGGACACTCGATGGGGGTCCCGGCGGCGCGGACGCGGTGCCGGGGCGTGTGGGACACGCGCCGGCGGGAGCGCCCCTCCGCGCCGTGTCAGGCGACGAGCTTTCGCTGCCACACCCCGAAACGATTGCCGGCCGGGTCGGCGAGATGGGCGAAGAGGATCGCCCCGTTGTCGACGAGCGGCCGCACGGTCTTGGCACCCTGTTCAGCCGCCGCCTGCAGGGTGGCGTGGATGTCGGCGACCTCGACGTAGAACACCGCCCACGCTTCCCCGCCGATCTTGCGCGCCGCGCCCGGACCCCGCGACTCGTACCGCACGCATCTCACCAGTCCGAGTCGGTCGAGCCGACGCATCATCCGGTGGAGGGTCTGCGCGTCGGGCTGCATGGCGCCGCGCGACATCTCGCGCACGCTCTCCTGCACGTCACCGACCCACTGCGGCCGGCTGCTCAGGGCGAGCATCGCGAACACCGCCAAGCTGGCTTTGACATGTCCGTCCGCCCACGTCTTGCACGCGTACTCGACGAGACGGTGCTCCTCAGAGGTCAGCATCCGCAAATCCGTTGCGCGCAACCGAGGCGAACGCGTGGACGAGGAGCCCCACGCTCCACAGGCCGATCATCCACCCAAGCCCACCCCCGCGCGCACCCGCCC
>NZ_LDRT01000268.1 GCF_001476655.1 Microbacterium testaceum
TCGGGGAGGTTCGCGAGGTAGGACTGGAGGTTGCGGCGGGTCTCGGCGATGTTGTCGCCGCCGAACTTCTCCAGGACCTGGTCGGCGAGGGTGATCGCGACCATGGCCTCGGCCACCACGCCGGCTGCCGGTACGGCGCAGACGTCGGAACGCTGGTGATGTGCGGCCGCGGTGTCACCGGTGGAGACGTCGACCGTGCGCAGGGCCTTGGGGATCGTGGCGATCGGCTTCATGCCCGCGCGCACGCGCAGCACGGTGCCCGTCGACATTCCGCCCTCGGTCCCTCCCGCCCGATCCGACGAGCGCGTGATGCCCTCCCCGGTGGCGAAGAGCTCGTCGTGCGCCTGCGACCCCCGGCGCGTGGTGGTGAGGAAGCCGTCGCCCACCTCCACGCCCTTGATCGCCTGAATGCTCATGAGCGCCTGGGCGAGCTTGGCATCCAGTCGACGATCCCACTGCACGTGGGAGCCGAGCCCCGGAGGCAGACCGTAGGCGAGCACCTCGACGACCCCGCCGAGGGTGTCGCCGTCCTTCTTCGCCGCGTCGATCTCGGCGACCATGG
>NZ_LDRT01000269.1 GCF_001476655.1 Microbacterium testaceum
ACGGCGCGCGTCGGGCAGCCCCGCGCGGGCGAAAACGCCGGAGAGCTCCGGAGCCCGGGACACCGCCGGGGGCATCAGCGCGCCCCCTACGCCGGCACGGCCTCCCGTGCCAGCAACTCGCTGATCCGGCCCACGCACCCGCCGCAGCCGGTGCCGGCGCGGGTCGCGGCCTTCACGCACGCGACCGTCGGCTCCCCGGCGGCGACCGCCTCGCGGATGGCCCCGGCGCTCACGCCGTTGCACCAGCACACCGTGGCGTCGGCGGCGAAGGGATCGGTGACCACCGCCATCCCGGCATCCGCGGCGTCCAGGCGCAGCAGAGACGAACGGTCCGCGGGAAGCTCCGATCCGCGCTCGAACAGCAGGGTCAGCTCGGCGCCGGTGCGCGGCATCCCGACCGCGACGAAGCCGGTCAGCACGCCCTCGACGGTGACGAGCTTCACGTAGGCGCCGCGCGCGGGGTCGGCCCAGAGGGTGACCTGGGGGCCGTGGCATCCGGGA
>NZ_LDRT01000027.1 GCF_001476655.1 Microbacterium testaceum
GGGTGACGCCGCGCCTGCGTCGGGGCGTCAAGCGGACGGCGGGGAGGGGTGGAGCGGGGATGCGTTCGGGGCCGTGGTCCACGACCTGGCCGAAGCGGGGCGCACGCGCTTCCCACGCCTCACGGGCCTCGACGATCTCGTCGTGCGCGCGGCCCACGAAGTTCCACCACATGACGATGTCGGCCTCGAACGGCTCTCCGCCGAGAAGGAACACCCGCGCGCCCTCGAGGCTCAGGAGGTCGACGTGGTCGCGTCCCCTCCCGAGGTAGAGCAAGCGGCTGTCGTCCACCGAGGCCGAGCCGTGCCCGGTGATCGAGAGGGGCTCCGCACGCCTCTCGGCGTCGGCGTCGACGGCATCCATTCCCGTTTCGACATCGGTGGTGCCGGTCATGCCGTAGAGCGCATACTCCCACTCCGGACGGAGGGGAAGCCGGACCGGCACACCCGCGGGGAGCCGAAGCTCGGCCCCGACGATGGGGGTGTGCACCGTCGCGGGCGAACTCACGTCACCCAGCTCGCCCATCACGACGACGGCATCGGCGCCCTCGCCGAGGTCGAGGACGGGAAGGTCCTCGTGGCGTTCGAACGCGGGCGCGCCGTGGCGGCGAGACTCGGGCAGCGCCACCCACAGCTGCAGGGCGTCGAGCGCGACGGGCCCCTCGCCGAGCGAGTACTCCGAGTGAGCGATGCCTGCGCCGCTGGTCATGAGGTTCAGCGCGCCCGGACGGACCACGACGTCGCTTCCCACGGCATCCCGGTGGCGCACCTCGCCGATGATCGGCCAGGTCACCGTCTGCAGTCCGATGTGCGGGTGCGGTTCGACGCGCATGGTGGTCTCCTGCGGGCCGAACCGGTCGAGGAAGCACCACGCCGCGACCATCGGCAGCCCGCGATGGGGAAGGGTGCGATGTACCTCCATGCCGCGCACGCCGCCCAGCGGAACCTCGCGCGCCTCGACCACGAGAGCGCGCGGCCCGTCGCACGCGATCGGGCCCTCGGAAGCTTCGGGGGCGACGTCGAGGCGGGTCATGCCGGTTCGCTGGGGTCGGCCGAGTCGGCCGCGTCGCTGTCCTGCGGCCACTCGATCACGAGGCCGGGAACGTCGTGCTCGCGCAGATAGTGGGCGACGAAGGGGCACGACGGGATGATGCTGTCGCCCCGACGGGCGAGATCGGCGAGCGCGTCGCTCGCGAGCGTCGAGCCGAGGCCGCGTCCCTTGAAGGAGGGGTCGATCTCGGTGTGCGGGAGCACGACCCGGCCCTCGCCGGCCGGGCGGAACTCGAGGAAGCCTCCGAGCTCATCGCCCACGTGGATCTCGTAGCGGCGGGCTTCGTCATTGCGGGTCACGGTCGGTGCGTCGGTCATGGCGGCTCCTGTCGTCGGTCTCTGCAGCAACGTACGGGGCGCGTGCGGTGTTCCGCACCCCCTCGACACCGCGGCATCCGGTCCCTTCGACGGGCTCAGGGACCTCCGTCGCGCGCGGGTGGCAGACTCCCTCTCATGTCCTACGACCTGGTGGTCTTCTTGAAGGAGGACCCGGCCAGCCGCCTCTCCGACCTCATTGCCGCAGAGGCCGACCTCGCTGTCGAGACCGACGGCGCGGGCCTCGTGGTCAAGCGGGGGAGAGGCTTGTACTGCTGCTCGATCGGCGAGGCTGTGCCGGTTGACGAGGAGGATCTACCGGATGAGCTCTCGAGCCTCTCGCCGCCCGTGTGCTTTCAGATGGACATCAGCGTCGAGGGCAGCGCTCGCGCAGCGATCGAACGCACCCGCAAGCTCGTCCGTCATATCGCACGTTCCCTTGACGCCGTCAGCTGGGACCAGCAGACCGGAGCATGGTTCCCACGACCCGCGCACAGCCGGGCGGCCCGGGTACCCGCGCCGCCCGTCGATCTCGTGAAACTCGACTGGTACACCGCTCAATGCGATGGGGTTGCTGAGGCGTATCTGGACACGTCACGTCGGCATCTGCCGGTCGCGTTGCCTCGTCGGTTCGGCCCGCACGAGCCGTACACCTACCGCTTGGAGCGCGACGGGGATGACCGCTTCATCCGAGAGGCGGCCGACGATCACATGCTCTTCTTCGACAGCGCCGCTCCCGTGGACGCCGGCTCGATCAGTCGCCGCGACGAACGGGGCACGCGCGTATGCATAAGCATCCTCGCCGCAAGCCTTCATGACGAGATCACACGTCTCGCGGTCCGAGCCTTCTTCGTCGATCTCGCGAGACAGCTGGACTGCTTCTTCGCCTCGGCTCAGGTGATACGCAATGTCAGTGTGGGTGGGTGGCCCCTCCCAGAAGGACGTGCGACTGATATGGAGTACTCCACGTTCTGGAGAGACGGGTGGATGGGACTCCCACCGCATCCCGTTTGGTGGACGTATTTCGGCTCGCACTACGCGCAATTGATCGACCCGCGCACGGTCGGCGTCACACATCACGGGTCATTCGCCTTCATGGAGCTCTCTACGCCGCCGGCGGACCGAGACGCGCTGGCGGCGAACCTGCCGCGCCGCGGGCTCTTGCGTCGCCGCGCGCGGTGGATTGATCCGGCGTTGCAGATGAAAGCCCTCGTGAGCGATCCGAACGTGTCGCCGCCGCGTGCCGAACGAGCCCGGGTCGTGCCCGACCAGCTGGGAGTGAAGGTCGCTGCACCGGGTTACAGAATCTAGTCCTCATGTCTGCAGGGAGGTCTAGGGCCCGTCCGTGGTTGGTCCCTTCGACGGGCTCCGGGACCTCCGTCGCGGCGTAGGTGGCTGAGCTCGTCGAAGCCCCGGTCCATCCGACGGGCTCACGGACTCGTCGCACCGTTCACCGCACCGTTCCCGCCGCTCACCGCACGATGACCGGATGCCACGGCGTCGAGCCCGCGGCATCCGCTTCACTGTCGGAGTCCGCAACGCCGCGAGCAGGAGACAGAATGAGCGCTTCCGTCGACGACGACGTCGTCACCGACCCGAACCTTCCGCCGGTCGCCGTCCCTCCCGACCGACTCCGCAGGAAGTGGACGCCGGCGAAGATCGCCCTGTGGGTCGGGATCGCCCTTCTCGGCGGCCTGGCGTGGACGATGCTCGCGATCGTGCGCGGCGAGACCGTGAACGCGATCTGGTTCGTGTTCGCGGCCGTCTGCACCTACCTGATCGGCTATCGCTTCTACTCGAAGGTCATCGAGCGCTACATCACGCGTCCCGACGACCGCCGCGCCACCCCCGCGGAGCGCAAGGCGGACGGCAAGGACTTCGTGCCCACCGATCGCCGGGTGCTCTACGGCCACCACTTCGCCGCCATCGCCGGCGCCGGTCCCCTCGTCGGACCCGTGCTCGCCGCCCAGATGGGCTATCTCCCCGGCACGATCTGGATCATCGTCGGCGTGATCCTCGCCGGCGCCGTGCAGGACTATCTCGTGCTGTTCTTCTCGATGCGCCGCGGTGGCCGCACGATCGGGCAGATGGCCCGCGACGAGCTCGGAAAGATCGGCGGCACCGCGGCGATCCTCGCGAGCCTGCTGATCATGCTGATCATCGTCGCGATCCTGGCGCTCGTCGTCGTGAACGCCCTGGGTGAGAGCCCGTGGGGAGTCTTCAGCGTCTCGATGACGATCCCCATCGCCCTCTTCATGGGCCTGTACCTGCGCTATATCCGCCCGGGCCGCATCACCGAGATCTCGATCATCGGCTTCGTCCTCTTGATCGGCGCGATCATCGCGGGCGGCTGGGTCGCCTCGACCGAGTGGGGTTACGCGGCTTTCCACCTCGACCGCTCCGTCATCGCGTGGGGCATCATCATCTACGGCTTCGTGGCCGCGGTCCTGCCGGTCTGGCTGCTGCTGGCCCCGCGCGACTACCTCTCGACGTTCATGAAGGTGGGCGTCATCGTGATGCTCGCCGGCGCCATCGTGCTCGTGCGTCCCGAGATCTCGGTCCCCGCGTTCAGCGAGTTCGCCGGCGGTCAGACGGGTCCGGTGTTCAGCGGCCCGATCTTCCCGTTCCTCTTCGTCACGATCGCGTGCGGTGCCCTGAGCGGTTTCCACGCGCTCATCGCCTCGGGCACCACGCCCAAGCTCGTCGAGAAAGAGCGCCAGACGCGCTTCATCGGGTACGGCGGCATGCTCATGGAGTCGTTCGTGGCGATCATGGCACTCGTCGCCGCGCTGTCGATCGACCGCGGGATCTACTTCGCGATGAACGCCTCGCCCGCAGCCACGCTCGGCACCGTCGAGGGAGCGGTCGCGTTCGTGAACGGGTTGGGGCTCGCGGGCGTCACCCTCACGCCCGACATGCTCACCACCACGGCCGCGGCCGTCGGTGAGACCTCGATCGTCTCGCGCACCGGCGGCGCCCCGACCCTCGCGCTCGGCCTCGCGCACATCATGCAGCAGGCCCTCGGCGGTCAGGCGATGATGGCGTTCTGGTACCACTTCGCGATCATGTTCGAGGCCCTGTTCATCTTGACGGCGGTGGATGCCGGCACCCGCGTCGCCCGCTTCATGCTCCAGGACTCGATCGGCACCGTCCTTCCGAAGTTCAGGGACCTGTCGTGGCGCCCCGGCGTCTGGATCTGCACGGCGGTCATGGTCGCCGGGTGGGGATCGATCCTCATCCTCGGGGTGACCGACCCGCTCGGCGGCATCAACACGTTCTTCCCGCTGTTCGGCATCGCCAACCAGCTGCTCGCCGCGATCGCGCTCGCCGTGGTGCTCGCGATCGTCGCCAAGCGCGGACGCTCGTCCTTCCGCTGGCTGTGGATCGTGGCGCTGCCCCTGGCCTTCGCCGCGGTCGTGACGATCACGGCATCCATGTACAAGATCTTCTCGCCGGTCCCGGCGGTCGGATACTGGGCGAACCACTTCGCGTTCCGCGACGCGCTCGCTGCCGGCAAGACGGGGTTCGGCACCGCGAAGACGGTCGCCGCGATGGAAGCCGTCGTCCGCAACACGTTCGTCCAGGGAGTGCTGTCGGTGATCTTCGTGACATTGGCGATCGTCGTCATCCTCATGGCGGTGATCGTGACGGTGAAGGCCCTGCGCAACGGCGGCGGCGACGACCTCGAGGATGCCCCCGTGGCATCCCGTCGCTTCGCGCCCGCCGGCTTCCTCGCCACGAAGGCCGAGCGCGAGATCGAGAAGGAGTGGGAGGCTCTGCCGGCCGACCACCCCGCCCGCCCGACCGCGTCGTCGCACCACTGAGGTCGTCATGGCTCTGGTACGCGCGGAATCCGGTTCGGCCCTCACCCGCCTCGGGGTGCGCCTCGCGCGGCTCGGGCGCGGCATCCGGTGGTACGTCACGACACTCATGGGCGACCGCGCCTACGACGTGTACGTCGCGCACCACCGGGTGCACCACCCGGGGGAGGAGCCGCTGACCGAACGGCAGTTCTGGCGGCAGCGGGCGGCGGATCAGGATGCCGATCCCGGTGCGCGCTGCTGCTGACTAGGCTGCGAGCATGATCGACGCGCCGCTGCTCGCCGGGGCGGCGGGGGTCGTCGTCGGCGCGGCGCTGACCCTCGCGCTGGTCTTCGCGCGTCGCTTCGCGCTCGCCCCGCGTGACCTCGGGAGCGACGCCGAGCGCGCGACGCATCGGACTCTGCACCTCGCCGCCGCGGCGGCATCCGCCCTCCGCGGAGGACGGGAGGAGCCGGATGCCGCCCGCGCGGCGAAGCATCTGCGGACGCTCCTCGCGGCCGACGCGGTGGCGATCGTCGATGCCGCCGCGGACCGGGTCGCGCTCGACGGCCCCGAGACGCTGGCCGCGTCGGCGCGCCGCATCGCCGCGCGCGTGCGCGAGACCGGACGCCGGCAGGTGTTCACCGAGAGCGACGGCGACGCGGTGGGCGCCCCGATCGTCGTCGACGGGCGCGTCTGGGGTGCGGTGATCGCCTTCGCGTCTCCCGTGCGCGGGCCGCTCGTGCGGGCGACCGGCGACGTCGCCACGTGGTGCGCGGCGCAGCTCGAACTCGCCGGCCTCGACGCCTCGCGCGCCGCTCTCGCCGAGGCCGAGCTGCGGGCCCTCCGGGCGCAGATCAGTCCGCATTTCATCTACAACGCGCTCACGGCGATCGCCTCGTTCATCTCGACCGACCCGCCCCGCGCCCGCGATCTCGTGCTCGAGTTCGCCGACTTCACCCGCTACTCGTTCCGCCGGCAGGGGGAGTTCACGACGCTCGCCGAGGAACTGCGCAGCATCCACTCGTACCTCGAGCTCGAACGTGCGCGGTTCGGCGACCGGCTGTCGGTGCGCCTGCGGATCGCCCCCGAGACCCTCGCGACGGTGATCCCGTTCCTTTCCGTGCAGCCGCTCGTCGAGAACGCGGTGCGGCACGGCCTCGAACCCGGAGAGCGCGGCGGGGTCATCACGGTGACCTCGATCGACGACGGCACGCACACCGAGGTGGTGGTCGACGACGACGGGATCGGGATGGACCCCGACGAACTCGCGACCCTGCTCGACCTCGACGCCGCGTCGACCCACGTGGGGCTGCGCAACGTCGACGCGCGACTGCGCCAGCTGTATGGCCCCGCGGGGGGCCTCGTGGTCGAGACGAACGTCGGCTCGGGCACGGCCGTGCGCCTCCGGGTGCCGAAGTCGCAGCCACGGCACGAGACGGCGCTGCCGTGAGCGTCGTGGTCCTGGTCGCCGAGGACGAGGCGCCGGCGCGCGCCGAACTGGTCGCGCTGCTCTCGGCCGATCCGCGCGTCGCCGAGGTGCACGCGGCCTCGAGCGGGGCAGAGGCGCTGCGCCTTCTCGAGAGGGTCGACGTCGCGGTCGCCTTCCTCGACATCCACATGCCGGGGCTGTCGGGACTCGACCTCGCCCGCGGTGTGGCGCGCCTGCGTGAACGTCCCGCGATCGTGTTCGTCACCGCCGACGACGCGGGGGCCGTCGAAGCTTTCGATGTCGAGGCCGTCGACTTCGTGCTGAAGCCCGTCCGCGTCGAGCGGCTGCGCCGAGCTCTGGACCGCGTTCTCGACCGCACGATCGACGCCGGTCCCACGCCGGCCGCCGACGAGGCGATCCCCGTCACGGTCGGCGGGGTCACGCGGATGGTTCGCCGGGCCGATGTGCGGTGGGTGCAGGCCCAGGGCGATTACTCGCGCCTGTACACGGCGGCATCCGCTCATCTCGTCCGCGTGCCACTGTCGGAGCTCGCCGACCGGTGGGCCGAGGTGGGCTTCGTGCGGGTGCACCGCTCGACCCTCGTGCATCGGGATGCCATCGTCGAGGTGCGCCTGTCGGGTGCGGCGCCCTCGGTCGTCCTGGCCGAGATCGAGCTGCCGATCAGCCGCCGGCTCGTGCCGTCGGTGCGCGACGCGCTGCTGCGCTGAGGCGCCCCTCTTTTCGCGGAGTATGTCCCGAAATGTGCTGCGTGGGACGGTCTCAGGCGGCAAAGAGTGGGACATGCTCTCGGGTGCGCCGGCATCACGCACGCGCGCGATGGCGGCGCACGGCCGCGCGGTTCGCGCAGCGCACCGAGCAGTACCGCTGGCGTCCGTTGCGCGTGATGTCGACGACGACGTTGACGCACGGCTCCGCCGCGCATCGACCGAGGCGATCCTGACCGCGCGTGACGAGATGCAGCGCGGTGCCGACCGAGATGACCGCGGCGAGCACGCGCGGAAGGGCGTCGTTCTCGTCGCGGTAGTGCAGGTGCCACCCCTCGCCGTTGTGGTTCGTGAGCCGGGGGTAGGCCGTGACCTCGGCCATCTGCGCGTTCAGCAAAGCGGCTCGGGCGTCGTGATCGGGCTCGTCCACGACCCGCAACCACGCGTCGATGACCTCGCGCGTGCGCTCGTGATCGTCGGCGCCGACGGGGAACTCCATCGACATGCCCAGCTCCCTCGCCCTCTCCTCGATCCCGTCGCGATCGGCGGGCCAGTCGTTCGCGAGCGACGCCGCGAGCAGGACCGCGTACTCGCCGTAAGGGTTGAGATGCATAAGGGCATTACAGCACGCTGGCTCCATGAGCGCCCCCGACACCCTCTCGCTTCGTCTCTCGGCATCCGTTCACGAGCATGCGTGGATCACCGAATCGGTCCACGCGACGAGTGAGGGGCGCGTGCGCTACGTGCGGTGCACCGGATGCCGCGCCCGTCGCGTCGACCTCGATCCCGCCGCCGCGACGCCCCCGGTCCCGCTGTCGCGCGAGGTCTGAGCGCGCGAGACGCGCATCGACGCCGACGGGTCCGGATGCCACGATGGGAGGCCATGACCGACGAGACGTCGCGCCTTCCGCGCGTCCGGGTCACGGCATCCGGGTCCGCTCGGGTGCCGCGCCCGGCGACGCGCGGCTTCGCCCTGCCGGGACAGGCTCCCGACGAAGCCGACGACGTGTTCTCGCGCGGGCTGGTCCGCGCGCAGCTCCGGCTCGCGATCGGCTGCGTCGCCGCGTTCCTCGTCGTGGCGGGGGCGTTCGCGGTCGTGATCGCGGCGCTTCCCGCGCTCGACGACCCGGTGCTGTTCGGCGTTCCGCTGTCGTGGCTCGCGCAGGCCTACGGCTTCTATCCGCTGATCCTGGTCTTCGCGCTCATCTTCGTCCGCGCGGCGGCGCGCAACGAACGGCGTTACCGCCACCTCGCCGACCCCGGGCCCGACGGGTGAACCCGGTGTTCGACCTCGCCGCGGTGGGGCTGCTGATCGCCGTCACCGCGGTGCTGGGCTTCTCTGGTGTGCGCCTGTCGCGCACGACCGGCGACTTCTTCGTCGCCTCGCGCAGCGTCCGCAGCGTCTGGAACGCCTCGGCGATCAGCGGCGAGTACCTCTCGGCCGGGACGTTCCTGGGGCTCGCGGGCCTCGTGCTGCTCTCGGGCTCCGAAGGGTTCTGGTTCCCGATCGGGTACGCGGCCGGGTATCTGCTCGTCCTCCTCTTCGTCGCCGCGCCGCTCCGGCGCAGCGGCGCGTACACGATCCCCGACTTCGTCGAGGCGCGGCTCGAGTCGCGCGCGGCCCGACGGGTCACGAGTGTCGTCGTGCTGATGATCGGCTGGTTGTACATCGTGCCGCAGCTGCACGGGGCGAGCCTCGCCCTCGGAGTGGTGGCCGAGGTGCCCGGCTGGGCCGGTGCCGTGGTCGTGGCCACCCTCGTCGCGGGGATCGTCGCCGCGGGAGGCATGCGCGCGATCACCGCCGTGCAGGCCTTCCAGTACTGGCTGAAGCTCACCGCTCTGCTCGTGCCCGCGGTGTTCCTCCTCGTCGTGCTGTCGCAGGGCGGGCGCGACCTCGACCCCGTCTCGATCTTCCCCGCCTCCGCCGGTCCCGGCGCCGTCGACACCTATGCCACGGTGTCGCTGCTCCTCGCCCTCCTGCTCGGGACGATCGGGCTCCCGCACGTGCTCGTACGCTTCTACACGAGTCCGGACGGCGGGTCGGCGCGGCGCACGACCGTCGTCGTCATCGTGCTCATCGGCGCGTTCTACGCCGTGTCGTCGACGATGGGTCTCATCGCGCGGGCCGTGGCGCCCGACCTGGCGGTGCGCGGCCTCGCCGATACGGTCGTGCTCGCGCTGCCCTCGCGCCTTCTGCCCGGCGTGGTCGGCGAACTGCTCACGGCCCTCATCGTCGCGGGGGCCTTCGCCGCCTTCCTCGCGACCTCGTCCGGTCTCGTCGTCTCTCTCGCCGGAGTCGTCAGCCAGGATGTGTTCGGCGGCAGCGTCCGTTCGTTCCGCCTGTCGGCGGTGCTCTGCACGGTGGTGCCGCTCGCGGTCGCGCTGCTGACCGAACCCGCGGGTCTCGTCTCGAGCGTGGGCGCGGTCTTCGTGTTCGCGGCATCCACCCTCTCGCCCGTCCTGCTGCTCGGCGTCTGGTGGCCGCGCCTGACCGCGCGGGGCGCGATCGCGGGCATGGCGGTGGGTGCTTTCGCGTGCGGCGCGGCGTTCGTGGCCGGAGGGATGATTCCGGATGCCGGCGGGTGGAGTGCCGTCCTCGCTCAGCCCGCCGCCTGGACGATTCCCCTGACCACCGGGGTGATCGTCGGGGTGTCGCTGGGCGATCGCGCCGGGGCTCCCTTCCGCGTCGAGCGGTACTTGGCTCGTCTGCACACCCCTGATTCCTGAGTCCTCGTCCACAGATGCCCGGGTGACCCGCGCGGCTGTCGGGACCCCGGGTTACCGTGGACGGGTGACTTCCTCCGGCGCCGCCCCCGAGTCCTACGCCGACGCGCCGCCCGAGCCGTTCGGCGACTACGACGATCCCTACGCCGGTGCCGACTGGGACCCCGACCAGTTCGCCCCGCCGGAGGATTTCGACGCACCGCCGCCCCCCGTCGACCCCTCATCTCCCTTCGCGCGCGCGGTCGCGGTGACCGGAACCGCGCGTGAGTTGCCGGCCGTCCGCGACTTCACCGGACGAGACCCGCGCGAGGTGCTGCACGAGGTCTACGGGTACGACGCCTTCCGCGGCGACCAGGCCGACATCGTGCAGCACGTGGTCGATGGGGGCGATGCGGTCGTCCTCATGCCCACCGGCGGTGGCAAGAGCGTCACCTACCAGGTGCCCGCGCTCGTCCGTCCCGGGACGGGGCTCGTCGTCAGTCCCCTGATCGCGCTCATGCACGACCAGGTCGAGGCGCTCATCGCCAACGGTGTGCGCGCCGGGTATCTGAACTCCACGCAGGCGCCGGCCGAGCGTCAGGCGGTCGAGCAGGCCTACCTGTCGGGTGAGCTCGATCTGCTCTACGTCGCTCCCGAGCGGCTGAACGGCGCGCAGACCCTCGGCCTGCTCGCGCGGGGCCGCCTCAGCGTGATCGCGATCGACGAAGCGCATTGTGTGTCGCAGTGGGGCCATGACTTCCGCCCCGACTACCTCGCGCTCGGCGATCTGGCCGACCGCTTCCCCGGGGTGCCGCGCATGGCGCTCACGGCCACCGCGACCCCGGCCACCGCGCAAGAGATCGTCGAGCGGCTGCGGCTGCGTGACGCCCGCGGGTTCGTGGCGAGCTTCGACCGGCCCAACATCCAGTACCGCATCGACGCCAAGGTCGACCCCCGCCGCCAGCTCGTGCAGTTCATCAAGAGCCAGCCCGAGGGCTCGGCGGGCATCGTCTACGCACTGAGTCGCAAGAGTGTCGAACAGATGGCGACCTATCTCTCGACGCAGGGGCTCGACGCCCTGCCCTATCACGCGGGTCTCGACGCTTCCGTGCGTGCCGCCAACCAGTCCCGGTTCCTGCGCGAAGACGGGGTGATCATGGTCGCCACGATCGCGTTCGGCATGGGCATCGACAAGCCCGACGTGCGATTCGTCGCCCACATCGACCTGCCCAAGTCGGTCGAGGGCTACTACCAGGAGACGGGCCGCGCCGGCCGCGACGGCGACCCGTCGGTCGTGTGGATGGCGTACGGCCTCGGCGACGTCGTGCAGCAGCGCCGCATGATCGACCAATCGCCCGGCGACCGCTCCTACAAGATGCGACTCGGCCAGCACCTCGACGCCATGCTCGCCCTGTGCGAGACGGTCGGATGCCGCCGCCAGAATCTCCTCGACTACTTCGGGCAGAAGTCCGAGCCGTGCGGCAACTGCGACACGTGCCTCACTCCGCCCGACACGTGGGACGGGCTGATCGCCGCGCAGAAGCTGCTGTCCACCATCGTCCGGCTGCAGCGCGAGCGCGGCCAGGCCTTCGGGGCGGGGCACCTGATCGACATCCTCCGAGGGGCGAAGACCGAGCGCATCTCGCAGCAGGGGCACGATCGCCTCAGCACCTACGGGCTCGGCGCCGACCTCTCCGATCAGGACTGGCGCAGCGTGATCCGCCAGCTCCTGGCCAGAGGGATCATCGTCGCCCAGGGCGACTACGGCACGCTCGCGCTCAGCGAGGCGTCGGCCGGAGTGCTCCGTGGCGAGACGCCGGTGCCGCTTCGTCGCGATGTCCTGGGCCGTACCGGCGGCGGCTCCTCGCGCCCGCGGAAGTCGAGCGCCGACGACGTGGCCCCCGACGACCGCGATCTCTTCGAGGCGCTGCGCGCGTGGCGTGCCGAGAAGGCGCGGGAGCAGGGTGTCCCGGCGTACATCGTCTTCGGCGACGCCACGCTCCGGGCCATCGCCGCCGCGCGTCCTGCGTCGATCGGTGACCTCGACGGCATCACCGGCATCGGTGCCAAGAAGCGCGAGGCGTACGGCGACGGCATCCTGACGGTGGTCGCCGCGAACTGACGCGCGGGCTCCGGTCCCTTCGACGAGCTCAGGGACCTTGGTTCCGCGGGAGGTGGCTGAGCCTGTCGAAGCCCCCGGTCTTTCGCGCGGCGCCCGGCCTCGCAGCCCCCGCACGGGAATGTTGACCACCCACAACGACCCCGGTACCCCGCGCGCGACCGCATTGTGGACACCGCACACATCGTTTGCCGCTGCGTTGTGGGACTTCTACCGTGGTGGCATCCCTTTGCAACGTCGAAAGGTGCCGAAATGACCGACGCCGCCGTCCGTCCCACCACGCCCGCCACGAGCACGCGCACGCCCGTGGGAGGTGCCCCTTCCGCTCCGCACTCCGCCGCCGAGGCCGCCGAGTCGCGCATCGATGTCGACCGCGTCACCGACCTGCTGCTCGGCACCTGGGGCGACACACGCCGCCAGGCGCGCGAGATGCTGAAAGATCCCGCCCTGTGGCGCGACGACAGCCTGGGAATGGACGCTCACCGCGAGCGCACCCTGAGCCAGCTGCACCTGCTCGTGCAGAACAACGCCGTGCACCGCGCCTTCCCGAAGCGGTTCGGCGGTGAAGAGAACAACGGCGCCAACATCGCCGGTTTCGAGGAGCTCGTCGCCGCGGACCCGAGCCTGCAGATCAAGTCGGGCGTGCAGTGGGGCCTCTTCGGCTCCGCGGTGCTCCAGTTGGGCACGGCCGAGCATCATGACAGGTGGCTGCCCGGCATCATGAGCCTCGAGATCCCCGGCGCCTTCGCGATGACCGAGACCGGCCACGGCTCGGACGTCGCCGCGATCGGCACGACCGCGACCTACGACCCCGAGACGGAGGAGTTCGTCATCCACACGCCGTTCCGCGGCGCATGGAAGGACTACCTCGGCAATGCGGCGCTCCACGGCAAGGCCGCGACCGTGTTCGCCCAGCTCATCACCAACGGCGTCAACCACGGCGTGCACTGCTTCTATGTGCCCCTGCGCGACGACGACGGCAACTTCCTCCCGGGGATCGGGGGCGAAGACGACGGCCTCAAGGGCGGCCTGAACGGCATCGACAACGGTCGCCTGCACTTCGACCACGTTCGTGTTCCGCGCACGAACCTGCTCAACCGGTACGGCGACGTCGCGCCCGACGGCACGTACACGAGCGACATCGCGAGCCCCGGTCGCCGGTTCTTCACGATGCTCGGGACCCTCGTCCAGGGGCGCGTGTCGCTCGACGGGGCGGCCGCCTGGGCGTCGGCCATCGGCCTCATCATCGCCATCACCTACGGCAACCAGCGCCGCCAGTTCGACTCGGGCAGTGGCACGCCCGAGGTCACGCTGCTCGACTACGGCAAGCACCAGCGCCGCCTGTTGCCGCGCCTGGCGACCACCTACGCCGAGATCTTCGCGCACGACGAGTTCCTGCAGAAGTTCGACGGCGTCTTCAGCGGCGAGCTCGACACCGACGCCGACCGCGAAGACCTCGAGACCCTCGCCGCGGCCCTGAAGCCCCTGTCGACCTGGCACGCGCTCGACACCCTGCAGGAGGCGCGCGAGGCCTGCGGCGGTCAGGGCTTCCTGTTCGAGAACCGTCTCGTGGGGCTCCGTGCCGACCTCGACATCTACGTCACGTTCGAGGGCGACAACAACATCCTCCTGCAGCTCGTCGGCAAGCGCCTGCTCGCCGACTACGCCCGCCAGTTCAAGGGCAAGGATGCCAAGGCCCTCGCCGCGTTCGCCGTCGGGCAGACCGCGGGCAAGCTCTTCCACGGGGCGGGGCTGCGTCAGCTCGGTCAGGCCGTGACCGATCTCGGGTCCACGGCCCGGTCGGTCGAGCGCGGACTCCGCGCCGATCAGCAGCACGAGCTGCTGGCCGGCCGTGTGCAGCAGATGATCGCCGACATCGCGGGTCGTCTGCGTCCGGCATCCAAGCTCTCCCGGGAAGACGCGGCCGCGCTGTTCAACGCGAACCAGGCCGAGCTCATCGAGGCGGCGCGCGCCCATGGCGAGCTTCTGCAGTGGGAGGCGTTCACCGACGCGATCAACCGCATCGAAGACCGCGGAACCCTGCAGGTGATGACGTGGCTGCGCGACCTGTTCGGTCTTCAGCTCATCGAGAAGCACCTCGCCTGGCATCTCATCAACGGCCGGCTGTCGACGCAGCGCGCGGCGGCGGTCTCGAGCTACATCGACCGCCTGTGCGCGCGGCTCCGCCCGCACGCGCAGGACCTCGTGGATGCCTTCGGCTACGGCCCCGAGCACGTGCGCGCGTCGGTCGCGTCGGGCGTCGAGGACGATCGCCAGAACGAGGCCGCGGCGTACTACGCCGAACTGCGCGCCTCGGGCAATGCGCCCGTGCCGGAGAAGAAGCCGGCCAAGTAAGCGCGCGCGGGCGGCGGCCGTGGGGGACTGCCGCCCGCGCGCTTTCGCGCCTCCGCGCGCGGCACCAGAACAGGCCCGCCCCACCCCGAAGGGAGGGACGGGCCTGCCGTGAACGTCAGCGCAGCGTGAACGTCACGGTCGTGCTGTTGCCCGCGGCGTCGAAGACGACGAGCGTGTTCTTGCCCGACACGGCCCCGAAGACTCCCGGCGCGACGAAGTTCACGTCGGACCAGGTGTTGTCGACGAGATCCTTCACGATGCCGTTGATGACCGCGCGGTCGACCTTGCCGGCGTCGTAGAGCTTGAAGCTCACCTCGTCGTAGGCGTCGGCATCGCCCTGGGTGAACTCCGCGCCCTGCTTCACTGTCACCGTCGGAGCGACCGTGTCGCCCGGCTCGGTCTCCGCTGCCACGACACGGACATCGTCGACGAAGCCGGTGTTGTCGCCCTCCGTGGTCGTCGCCACGAACGAGATCGTGTGCTCGCCCTCCGTCACGGTGAACGGCGCGGTCTCGTAGTACTGATAGTCGCCGCCCACCGGGACGTAGTGTCCGAGCGTCTGGCCGTCGACCTGCACGTCGAACTCCTGCTGACCACCGAAGCCGACGCGGTTCGCCGCGGCGAACGTGATCGCGTAGGTGCCGGCCGGGAACACCACGGTCTGGTCGATGCGGCTGGCCAGCCCCGAGTCGCTCTTCAGGTACGCCGTGCGCTCGCCCTGCGGGGCGGGCGCGGCGGGGACGAAGACGCTGGTGTTGTGCTGGATGCCGGCGCGGGCGCTGAAGGTCCAGCCGTTCACCATCGGCCCGTTCGCGGTGCCGCCGGTGGCGGGGCGTTCGAATCCGGCGTTGAGGATGCTGACCAGCGGCGGCTCCTGGGACACGTCCGGGTTGACGAAGCAGCGGTTGGCACCGCCCGGGTTCGGGTTCGAACCGAACGAGGAGACCGCGCAGTCCACGCCGTCGGTGAAGGTGCCGAAGACGAAGAGTCCGTCCGATCCGAAGGCGACGTTCGCCTCCCCGTCGAAGGCGCACTCGCCGCCGTCGGCGTACTGGCAGAACGTGTATCCGTCGGGCGCGTTCTGCACGTCCTTCACCTTGTACAGACGGGACGTCACTCCCGACGCGGCCGCCCCGGGCGCCACCGCGACGGCCCGCAGGTACGTCGTTTTGAGCGGCTCGAGGAAGATCTGCCCGGTGTACGGGGTCGAGGATGCCGTGGGCTCGGTGCCGTCGGTGGTGTAGAAGATCTGCGCGTCGGGGGTGACGCTGGTGATGGTCACGGCCTCGATCGAGTCGTAGACGCCGCGTTCGAGGCTGAACACCGGAGCGTCGGTGACACCGGTCGTGCGGGCGGGGGTGACCTCGACCTGCGCGACGCCGTACTCCCCGTCGGGGAGCGTGGCCCGCACCGCGACGGTGCGCTCGGTGGTCACCGAGGGGGCCGTGAACAGACCGTTCGCGTCGACGGTGCCGTTGTCGTCGCCGACCACCGACCAGGTGGGCGTTCCGGTGCCGTCGATGACGTTCGCGCCGAGCTGCACCTGCGCGCCGCCGACGACCGCGGTGCGCACGGGGGTCATCTCGACCTGCGTCGCCGCGGGGGCGGTGGTGTAGATCGCGTAGGTGTGCTCGTCGCCGATCTCGGTGTCGGTGAAGGCGTCGGCATCCGGGGTCAGCGTCCCACTGGATGCCGGCAGCAGGGCGTTCTCGCCGGGCTGTGCGATCGAATCCGTGTACGCGATGCGGGTGAAGTCCGCGGTCACGTCGCCGCCGTCGAACTGCACGCGGACGTCCTTCGGCGATCCGGACTGCGTCTCGACGAGCACCGTGAGTTCGCCGTCCGGCGCCCGGAACGCGGTCGCGCGCACGTCGGCATCCGATACCTCCGTGCCGAGCACCGTGCTGTGCGTGGGGATGTAGCGCATGAGCGGGCCCGCCTCGGAGAAGGCGGCCGTGGGCTCGAGGCCCAGGATCAGCGAGTCCCACAGGTTGTAGGAACCGTTCGTGTCGCCGGCGGGGTCTCCGGTCATCACGCCGTTGAGCTGCCAGATGAGGTTGGAGTGCACGCCGTCGTTCGCGCTGCGGATGATGTAGTTCGCGTAGCCGGTCTCCCAGACGCTCGTGCCCGGGTTGGTCCAGCCCATCTCGGAGAGGTTGAGGGGAGCATCGCCGATCACCGCGCGGCGCTGGGCGATGGCATCCCCCATCGCGTCGTACGACTCGCCGTACAGGTGGAACGAGTACTGGTCGAAGACGTCGTCGGCGTTCTCGGCCATGTACTGGGTCCAGGCCACCGCGTTGACCTCTTCGGGACCCCAGATCTGCACGTCGTCGCGCAGACCGTCGGCCGTCAGGCGGTCGCTGACCGCGCGCGCCATGTCGGCGTAGTACGCCTTCTCGTCGCCGGGCGCCCAGAAATCCCAGCTGCCGTTCGGCTCGTTGTAGAAGGTGAGGTGGTCGACGTTGTCGTAGCCGCGATCGAAGAGGTTCTGCAGCAGCGCGGAGGCCGAGGCGCCGTACGCGGGCAGGTCTGCGGGGGCGGAGATGTACGGGTCGGGCGCACCCGGGATGGTGAACCAGTCGTGGACGCGGGCACCGACCTTCCACCCGAAGTTCAACTCGACCTCGGTGCCGACGGCCTTGAAGGCATCCAGGTAGCGGGAGAACGCCTTCATCTCGGGGCTCTCGAAGTCGTACTGGCCCTTCTCGAGCTCCATCCAGTCGATCTGGAACCAGATGCGGGCGACCTTCGGCTGCAGCGTGTGGATGCGCTCGACGTCGACCTCCCAGTCGGCGTCGTCGTACCCGTACTTCGTGGTGCCTTCGAGGAGGCTCCACGGGATGACGTTGACGCCGACGCCGAGGTAGTCCTCCTGCACGGTCTGGTCGAGGTGGACGGTGACCGTGCGCTGCTCATCGGCCGCGGATGCCGCGGTCGCGGGGACGAGCAGGGCAGCGACGACGACGCTCGTCGTCGCGGTCACGGCGAGGGCGGCATGCCGTGGTCTCATGGGTTCTCCTATCGCCGGTGATGGGAGGCGTTGCGGTGATTCCTCAGTGAATCTGTAGTAAAGCTACGCCGGGGGGATGTATAAGCGAGGCTATGAGGCGCGAGCCGCGTATGCAAGCGCGTATTTCGGGCATCTTCCGCGTGGGCACCACTACATTTTCGTAGTCCAGCTACACGGAGTGTGGTGTGGCGGAGACGGGTCAAACCGCCGCGGAGGCCTCGGCGGACAGGGACCGCACGGTCTCGGCATCCCGTGCCTGGAGCGCGGCGGACGGGACCATCCACGATCCGCTCACCGCGAAGACGTTGCCGAGGGCGAGGTATTCGCCGGCGTTCGCGGCCGAGACCCCGCCCGAGGGCAGGAACCGCACGTCGGGAAACGGACCGCCGAAGGCCTTCAGGGCGGCGGTGCCGCCCACGGCACCCGCGGGGAACAGCTTCAGACGGTCGAGTCCCGCGGCGATCGCGCGCTGGATCTCGGTCGCCGTCGCCACCCCGGGGAAGAACGGAATGCCGAGGGCCGCCGCCCGCTCCGCGACCGTGTCGTCGAACCCCGGCGAAACGAGGTACGTCGCGCCCGCGTCGACGGCGGCGTCGACCTGCGCGGCGGTGGTGACGGTGCCGGCACCGACGGCGAAGCCGGAGCGCCCGGCCACGGCGCGGATCGCGTCGAGGGCGGCGGGGGTGCGCAGCGTGATCTCGGCGGTCGGGATGCCGCCGGCCGTCAGCGCGTCAGCGAGGTCGGGCGCGAAAGAGGCATCGTCGAGCACGACGACGGGGACGATGCGGCTGCCGTGCAGCACGTCGACGCCGCTCATGCGTCTTGAGACGTCGGGGCGACCACGATCTCGCGGAAGCTCACGTGCTGCGGGAGCTGGTACGCGGTAAGGATCGCGCGGGCGATGTCGTCGGGGACGAGCCCGCCGCCGATGCTCTGCTTGTAGTCGCGGTATCCGTCGAGCACGTCGCCCTCGCCGGTGTTGCTCAGCAGGGCGGTGTCGACCATGCCGGGGGCGATGAGGAGCACGCGGACGCCGTGGGCGGCGTTCTCGCGCCGGAGCCCCTCCGTCATCGCGTGCACGGCGTACTTCGTGCCGTTGTAGACGACGTGGTTCTCGTACAGCTGCTTTCCCGCGATCGATCCGATGTTGACGATCGTTCCGCGACGGCGATCCTGCATGCCGGGGAGCACCAGCTGGCTGTTCTTCACCAGGGCGACGCAGTTGACGTCGAACTGCTCCTGCACGAGGGCCGGATCCTGCTCCGCTACCGTGGAGAGGGCCATCAGGCCGGCGTTGTTGACGAGGAGGTCGACGGGACCGAAGCGCTCCTCGGCGCGCGCGATCGCCGCGGCCACCGCGGCCGTGTCGGTGACGTCGGCCTCGGCGAGTTCGGCATCCGAAAGTCCGAGGGCCTGCATCGGGGCGAGACGCCGCGCGATCAGGAGCAGCGGGTGGCCGGCGGCCGAGAAGGCGCGCGCGGTCGCGGCGCCGATCCCGGAGCTGGCTCCGGTGATGACGACGAGGGGCAGGGCGGTCATGCGTTCTCCTGGGAGGGGGTGGATCGGGCGAAGAGCACCGCGGCGTCGGCTGCGGCAGAGGAACGGTCACGAAGAGCGTCGTAGGCGCGCACCCCGTCGGGATCGGGGGCGAGACGCTCGACGACCTCGTGCGCGTCGTCGGCCGCGGCGAGCGAAGACCACACCCCCGAACCGGAGAAGACGAGCGCTGCGGCGCCGAGGGTGGCGGCCTGCTGGTCGACGGTGGTGCGCAGCAGAGCGGTGTCGAGCACGTCGGCGTAGATGCGGTTCCACACGGGGGAGCGACTTCCCCCGCCCGAGATGAGCAGGTCAGTGTCAGCGGGAAGACCGCTGAGCGCGCGGATGTGACGCAGGCTCCGGTCGAGCGCGAACGCGATGCCTTCGAGACACGCCCGCACGAGGTCGTCGGCACCGGTGCCGAGTTCGAGGCCGGTGAGGGTGCCGCGCACCCCGCTCCCGCCCTCGAGCGGCGTGCCGCCGGCGAGCGTGGGAACGAACACGGCCCCGCGCGCTCCGCGGGGACTCGCCGCGGCGCCGTCGATGAAGGCCCCGATGTCCGCACCGGGGCGCATCACATCGCGCAGCCACGTCAGTGTCGTGCCGCTGCTGAAGGTGGACAGCGCGCTGATGTAGAGGCCCGGCACGGCGTGCCGGAAGACGTACGGTCGCGTCTCGACGTCGAGCACGGGCGCGCTCGACGTCACCGTCATCCAGCTCGACGAGCCGAGCGCGGCATAGATCCGGCCGTCGGTCGTGCCGCGCGAGCCGAGGGCCATGGCCGCGTTGTCCACGGCGCCCGCGTGCACGGGCACGTCCGCGGGGAGGCCGAGCGCTTCCGCCGGCGCGGGGAGCAGGGTCCCGACGACGTCGGCGGACTCGCGCGGCGTCGGCAAGAGGGAGCGGTCGAGCCCGGCCGCGTCGAGGATCGCGTCGTCGTAGTCGCCGAGGGTCAGGTCGTAGGCGCCGGACCCGGATGCCATGGAGTGGTCGGTCGCGATCTCGCCCGTGAGCCGCAGGGTGATCCAGTCCTTCGACCCCAGCAGCGCGCGCGTGCGCGCCCATCCCTCGGGGTCTTCGGCGCGCATCGTCTGCGTCTTGAAGAGCGGGTAGAGCGGGGCGCCGAAGCCGTTTCCCGTGCGCAGGTACCACTCGTCCTCGTCGATGCGGTCGAGGATCGGGCGCGTGCGACCGCGGGTGTCCGACCAGATCGGGGTGTCGCGCGCGACGAGCTCTCCGGCGGCGTCGACCTGCACGACGCCGAGACTCTGCCCCGACAGGGCGATCCCGATGACGGCCTCGCGCGCGCCGGGGGTCTGGGCGACGACCTCGCGGGTCGCCGAGACGACGGCATCCCACCACTCGTCCGGCCGTTGTTCGGCGCGGCCGGGACCGGGATGCCGCGTCGGATACGACACGACCGTCTCGGCGACCGCGTGCCCGTCGGCCGACCAGAGGGAGGCTTTGCAGCCGCCGGTGCCGAGGTCGAGGGCGAGAGCGAGGGGTTCCATCGGTCAGCGGGTGGCCAGAGCCAGCTCGCTCAACCGCTCGAAGGCGGGACCCGAGGTGGGGATCTCGATGTCGAACACCTCGGCGATGACCTGCGTCCACCCGTGCACGAAGTAGATCCACCCGTCCTCGACCTGCAGACGGCGGTCGGCGCTCTGCGCGCGCGCCTGATCCAGGAAGACGAGGTCCCCGCGGTAGTTGAGGTCCCACGCGACGCCGTCGAGGGGGAACACGGCGTCGTCGGGGAGCGGGGAACCGGGTGCGTCCTTGCCGAGACCGGTGGCGTTGACCACCACGGAGCGCGGTGCCAGGTCGCTCAGCACGCGGGCGTTGTCGGCGGGGGTGGGGGTGAGGTGGTACTCGAAGAGCGTGTCGGTCGGCAGCGACGCGTGGATCTCGCGGAGGTGCTCGAGGCGCGCGGCCGAGCGGTTGGTGACGATGACGCGCGCGGGCCGGTCGAGCCCCCGTTCGAGACGGGAGAGGTACCAGCTGATCGCGATCGACGATCCGCCCGCGCCGAGGCACAGGGCGTCGGCGGGACCGCCCGACCAGAATCCGGCGGGGAGGAACGCGTCGAGCGCGAGGCCGCTCGAGATCGGGTCCTTGGCGTGGCAGATGAGCCGGCCGTCGCGCTGAGAGATGCAGCTCGTCTCGCCCATGAGCGCGGCGAACTCGTCGATCTCGTCGAAGAGGTCTCGGCACGCGGCGAAGAGGTCGATCTTGTGGGTCGTGACCAGGGCGCCGAGGCTGAGCGGGTCCTGCGCGATGAACTTCACGACGGCGCGGTAGTCCTCGGCGGGCGCGTGCAGGGGGAGGTCGATGCCCTGCAGCACGGCATCCTCGAGTCCGAGGTGCGCCGCCCACCGGGGGAAGACGTGCTGGATCGAGGAACTTCCGGTCGTGACGCCGATGAAGTAGAGGGTGGGGGTCGTCGCGGGGCGCAGCGTCGCGGCGGTGAGGGTGGGGAAAGTCATCGTGGATCCTTCGTGGCGTCGACCGCGGCCAGCGCGGCGGGGGCGTTCATGCCGAATCGGGTGACGCCGAGCTCGGCCATCGCGCGGACGGTCTCGAGATCGCGGATGCCGCCCGCGGCCTTGAGCGCTGCGCGGCCGTCCGCTCGGTCGGCGATCAAGCGGATGTGCCCGATCGAGGTGGGAACCCCCGACCAGCCCGTGCCGGTCTTGATCCAGGGCACGCCCGCCTCGATGGCGGCATCCACTCCGCGGCGGATGTCGTCGTCGTCGAGGCGTCCGACCTCGAGGATCGCGCGCAGCGGCACGCGCCCGTCGACGACCTCGACGATCGCGGCGAGCTCTCGAGTGACGTAGACGTCGTCACCGGAGCGCAGGCGCCCGATCGCGACGACCACGTCGAGTTCTTGAGCGCCGAGGGAGAGGAGTTCGGATGCCTCGGCCACCTTCGTCGCGGTCGTGGCGCCGCCGCTCGGGAACGACACCGGCGACCCCGCGAGGACGCCCGTGCCCTCGAGGCGTTCGCGCAGGTAGCCGAGCCATTCGGGGAGGACGTGCGCGCTGACGAATCCGCCCGCCACCGCCTGCCGGACGAGCTCGTCGATGTCCTCGCGCGCGTGCTGCGCTTGGACGCAGCTGATGTCGATGTGCTGCGCGAGGTCGGCGAGAACGGGCCCGGGATCAGGCACGGTAGCCTCCGTGGTCGGGGTTCGGGCGGGTCGTCCAGTCGGCGCCGTCGGCTACGACGAGCTGTCGCATCCCGCCGGCATCGGCGATGATCCCGTAGTCCTGACCGGCCTCGGTCGCGTAGGTGAAGAGGGTGACGAGCGTGTCGTCGCCGACGTTCACGCTGCGGTGGATCCAGCCGCCGGGCACGTGCACGACGACGCCCGGGGTGATCGGGAGGGCTCGGGACTCTCCGTCAATCGACTCGAGCAGCATGACGCCCGAGCCCGCGATGCCGTAGTACAGCTCGGCGAACTCGGATTGCGCGTGCAGGTGCCCCCGGGTCATCGCGAACTCGTCGCCGATGCGGCCGGGTCGCAGCACGCTGAGGCCGATCGTGAGGGCGCCTCGGCCCGTCTCCGGGGTGCTGCTCTCGACCCAGTAGACCGGCTCACCGTCGTCTCGGGCGAGCGCTTCGGCGTAGGCCGCATCGTCGCGGTAGACACCGGCGAGGTCGGGCACGTGCTTCTCGTAACGCTCGGAGCCTCCGTCGAGGAGGCCGCGGGCGAAATCGACGGTCATCCGAGCCGGTTCGGCCAGTCGTGCAGCGGCGCACATGAAGTCGTTCCCTTCGCCGACGACCGGGAAGCGTCGTCGTGCGTAGTAAGACTACAAGAAGTGGGGGAGTTTGGGCAATCTCGGTGGCTTCTGGGGCTCCTCGGCCCGCTGATCGGTAGTCGAGCTACCCGTGCCGACGTCAGCGCCAGGTCAACCAGGCGGCGGGGTTGCGGCGAAGGACGGCATCGGCGAGGTCGTCGCCGCCCTCGGCTCTCAGGCGCGGCACGAACCGGTCGCCGAGGTATCGCAGCCCCGGCATGCCGCCGTAGGCGATGTAGCGCGTGCGGCGGGCGACATCGCCGCCCAGCAGGATGCGGTGCGCTCCTCCCGCCGCGGCGGTGGCGATCAGGCAGGACAGGATGACGGAGTCGGGGTGCTCGCGCGCCCGAGCCGGTCCGTCGTAGCCGAGGAACGCGCCCGTGGCCGCGAGCTCGGCGTGCAGACCCGGGTCGGGATTGCGGTCGACGTGTGCGAGGGCCACCCGGTCGGCGGGCACGCCGACGGAGGCCAGGGTATCGAGCGTCTCGAACGCCGCCGTGCCGTGTTCGAGATGCACCATCACCGGAGCTCCGGTCGTCGCGTGCGCGCGACCGATCGCCTCGAGGGAGCGTCGAGCGACGGCATCCAGTCGCCAGTACCCCATGCCCGCCTTGAGGACACCGGCCCGGATCGCCGGATCGCGAGACGCGCCGGGTTCCGCGGCACCGTGCAACAGATCGTCGATGAAGGCGTCGGCGAGAGTGTCGACGTCGGCGGATAGCAGAGGATGGTCCGGGGCGTAGTGCTCGCGGCGATGCAGTCCCGTCGTCAGCACGACGGTGACCCCCGTCGCCTCGGCGATGCGGTGGGCCGCCACCGGGCGCCGGCCGAGACCGAGGGGGGTGGCATCCACGAGGGTTCGGAACCCGGATGCCGCGAACTGGCGGGTCTCCTCGGTGCTGGCCTCCTCGTCGTCGAGGTCGTCGTCGGGCAGCAACGGCGAGACCTGGAAGAGGTGCTCGTGGTAGTCGACGTTCCCGAGGGTTCCGGGGTCGAGGTCGCCCGTCGTACTGCGGACGAAGCCCGTCATGCGGGCACGGGGTGCGCCGGGGTGCCGCCGCGCAGCAGCGCCACCATGTCCGTGGTGGCCATGCGCCCCATGCCGTCGACGCCCTCGCGCGTCTGTGCGCCGAGGTGGGCGGTGACGACCACGCGGTCGGCGAGGTCCTCGGCCAGCAACGGGGAAGACGCGTCGCCGACGGTCTCGATGGAAAGGGTGTCCGCGGCGTACGCCGCCACGCGCCCACGCCGAGCGGCGCGAGCGACGGCCTCCTCGTCGACGAGGTCGGCGCGGGCCGTGTTCACGAGCAGGACAGGGCGATCGGCCGCCGAGAGCCACCGCTCATCGATCACCTTCTGGCCGCCCGGCGCATGTAGTGTCACGACATCACAGCGGGTCGAGAGGGTCTCGGTGTCGGCGCGCTCCACGGTGTCGAAGAGCGGATCGCCGGCATCGACCCACGGATCGGCCCCCAGAACGGTGGCGCCGAAGGCGCGCAGGCGCTCGGTCACGAGCCGGCCGATCCGGCCCAGTCCCACCACCCCGACCGTCAGGGCGGACAGCTCGCGGGCGGGCTTTCCCGACCAATCGCCGGCGCGCACGCGGCGGTCGGCGGCGGGGATGCCGCGCAGCGCGGTCAGCAGCAGAGCGAGGGTGTGCTCGGCCACCGCGGCCGAGTTCGCCCCGGGGGTGTTCGTGACCGGGATGCCGCGCGCGGTGGCCGCGGCCAGATCGACGTTGTCGACGCCGACGCCGTAGCGGGCGATCCCGCGCAGGTTCGGGGCGAGGTCGAGGTGCGCGGCGGTCACCGGTCCGGTGCCGGCGATCCACCCGTCCGCGTCGGCGAGCAGCGGCGCGAGCTCGTCGATCTCGTGCGACGATCCGGCGCGCACGATGCGGTAGCCCGCCTCCGCGAGGACCGCCTCGGGGTCGTACTCGCCCGACCCGAACGAGCGGGAGGTGACCAGCACGACCCCGGTCACGAGTCGGCCTCGGCGGCGGCGCCTTCGGCAGCGGCGCCCTCGGCAGCGGCGCCCTCGGCCTGGCGCATGGCGGCGAGCTCGCTCTTCATGCGGCGGATCGCTTCGCTGTGGGCCGGCGAGCGGCGCAGGGCGACACCGGTGGCGAGGATGTCGATGACCACGAGTCCGGCGAGGCGGCTCGTGGAGGGCGTGTAGACGTCGGTGTCTTCGAATGTGCGCACGACCAGGGGAATATCCGCGAGCTCCGAGAGGGGGCTCACGCGCCCGGTGAGAGAGATGACCGTACCGCCGGCTTTGTGCGCGGCGCGGGCGACCGTGAGTGTCTGCTCGGTGTGCCCGGTGTTGGAGATCGCGACGGTGACGCTGCGCGGTCCCGACATCGTCGCCGCGATGAACTGCTGGTGGAAGTCTTCGGGCGCCTGGCACGGGACTCCGAACAGGGGGAACTTCTGCTGAGCGTCCTGCGCGATGATGCCGCTGGCGCCGAAGCCGACGAAGAGGATGTCGCTGGCACCCAGGATCGCCTCGATCGCGCGCTCGACGGCGGCGGGGGCGAGGGTGCGGCGCGCGCGGTCGAGGCTCGAGATGGTGTGGTCGAAGATCTTCTCGGCCACGTCGCCCGGGGAGTCGGACGAGGTGATGGTCGAGTGGGTCACGGGCAGGCCGAGTGCGAGGGTCTGCGCGAGCTGGATCTTGAAGTCCTGGAAGCCCTCGCACCCGACCGAGCTGCAGAAGCGCATCACGGTGGGTTCGCTGACCTCGGCGGCTTCGGCGAGGCCCGCCATCGTGTACTGCGCGGCGCCCACGGGGTTGTCGAGGACGATCGCCGCGACGCGCTGCTCGGAGCGGCGCAGGTGCGGCAGTTGGCGGGTGACGCGCTCGAGAAGCGTGTCGGTGGACTCTTCGCTGGCCTGCTCCACGTCGAGGGTCATCGCGAGCTCCTTCCATGTAGTATGGCTACATCTTAGCCGACGCGGGCTCTCCCGCACAGCGCGACAGCACGGGAGGACGACGATGTACCGACAAAGGCTGGAACTCACCGATCGGGTGGCGGTCGTGACGGGAGGATCCCGCGGGATCGGGCTCGCGGTGGTGACCGCCCTCGAGGAGTTCGGGGCGATCGTCGTCATCGCGGACGTGCTCGACGACGCCGGCAACGCCGCCGCGGCGTCGTTCGAGAGCGGGCGGGTGTCGTACGTGCACCTCGACGTCACGGACGCCGCCGAGGTCGAGCGGGTCTTCGCCGAGGTGGCCACGCGCCTCGGATCCGTGGACGTCCTCGTCACCTCGGCCGGCATCGCCAACCACCAACCGTCGCTCGACCTCGAGCGCGAGACGTGGGACCGCGTCCTCGCGGTCAACGCGACAGGCACGTTCTGGTGCGCACGTGAGGCCGCGCGCCACATGCAGGAGCGCGGCGGCTCGATCGTGGCCATCGGCTCCATGTCGGGGGAGCTCGCGAACGCGCCCCAGCGCCAGGCCGCTTACAACGCCTCGAAGGGGGCGGTGCACCTCGCCGTGAAGTCGCTCGCGATCGAGTTCGCGGAGCAGGGGATCCGCGTCAACGCGGTCGCCCCCGGCTATGTCGGCACGGAACTGACCAAGGAAGGCGTCCCCGGCGACTGGTGGGACGACTGGGTGCGCCGCACGCCGATGGGCCGCCTCGGCGCCCCCGAGGAGATCGGCTCCCTCGTGGCGTTCCTGGCGTCGGATGCCGCGTCGTACATGACGGGTTCGGTCGTGCTGATCGACGGCGGCTACTCGGCCTGGTGAGACGCAGGCTCCGCGCCGCCCCCGCCTCCGCAGCCGATAAACGCTCCCCGTGCTCAGAAACGCGGTGAGAGACCGTTTTTGAGCACAGGGAGCGTTTATCGGTGTGGTTGAGGGCTCCGCCTCACTCCAGAAACGCCACCGGAAGCGCGGCGACGGGCAGGCCCGAGTCGGCGATCAGCCGTTCGATCGCGGCGCGCTGCGAGTCGGGGGCGGTCACCTGCACCTTCTCGACCCCGTCGATCGGTGTTCCGCCGCCCCCGAACGAGAAGAACGTGACGTCGTGCTCGTCGATGAGCGTCGAGACAAGCGCGTGATACCCGGCTCCCTCGCCGGGGCCGATCTCGACGCCGAGCCGCACCCCCGATACCTCGACCGGCATCGCCGGATCGACTCCCGCGGCCTCGCGCAGCGCGTCGGCGTGCGCGACCAGGGGCAGAAGCTGCGCCGCGACCTCCGAGGCCCGACCGTCGAGTGACGACAGCGCGAAGCGCTCGGCATCCCAGATCGCCGCCTGGATCACGCTCCCCGGAGCGACGCGGGAGATCTCGGATGCCACGGCCTCCAGGTCGAATCCGAGCTCGGGGCAGCCCCGCCCGGCGTCGGCGTAGGCCGAGACCCGGGTGCCACCGGCGCCCTCGAGGTCGAAGCCCCACTCGACGGCATCCGGATAGGTGGTGTCGCAGGCGATCTCGCGGACCTCGGGGTACGCGGATGCCGAGGCGGTGACCTGCACCCAGGACGAGGTGGCGAGGAACGCGGGGGCCTCGACCCAGCGCTGCTTCTGGACGTCGGACACTCCGGGAACCGCAGAGATCTCGGAGGCGAGCGCGTCGAACGCGGGGTCGGGCCTGTCGAAGCGCGTCTCGTCGATCATCCAGCCGAACATCACGACGGCGGCGCCGCCGACGGCGATGGCCCCCACGACGGCAGCGGCGATCCCGATGCGGGCACGTGCGGTCATCGGCATCCGTCCGACCTCCCTGTCGTTGATCCGCCGACCGTAGCGCGGGAGGGTGAACGCGGGGCGAACGGGCATCCCGGGCATGCATGAACGCGATCCGCGCCGATGAACACGAGCAGAGCGTGTTTCTGTGTGCGGCTCGCGTTTATGGCCGAACGGGACCTCTGCCCCAGCCCCGCCCTCAGTCCAGCGCCACCCGCACCTCGTGCGCCCCGGCCTCGACCCGGCGGCGGAACCCCGGTAGCTCGATCTCGGCGCGCACGCCGATCGGCACCTCGCACGACAGGATCACCTCGCCGCCCGCGACGCGCCACTGTACCGACAGCTCGCCGTACGGGGTCCGCACCGCGGCCGAAGCCGATGAGAGCGCGGTCCCGAGCACCGTCGGGGCTATCCTGGCGTCGCGCCACCCCGGCGAGACCGCCTGCAGCCCTGCGACGTCGGCGTAGAACCAGTCCTCGATCGTGCCGAGGAAGTAGTGCCCGCGTGAGCGCGACTCCTCTTTCCAGTGCTCCCAGAGCGACGTCGCCCCCCGCTCGACCCAGAAGCCCCAGCTCGGGAACGTCGTCTGCAGCGCCACGGCCACAGCGACGTCGGCGTGACCGAAACGCGTGAGCTGGGGGAGCAGGTGCTTCGTCGCAAGAGCCCCCGTCGACAGGTGGTGTCCGCGGTCGACCACGTCGGCGGCCAGGCGGTCGGCCGCGCGCTGCCGGTCGAGCGGAGGAAGGATGTCGAAGGCCAGGGCCAGAGCGGCGTGCGCCTGGCGATACCCGGCGTCGCCCCGTCCGCGCACCTCGGCGGTGTCGGCATCCCAGAATTCCGCGACGAACGCGGCACGAGAGGCCGCGGCGGCCCGCTCCCACTCGCCCGGATCGTGGCCGAGCACCCGCGCGATCGCGGCCGCCGTGTCGCACATGGCGATGACGAACGCCGTCGCCGCGACCCGGGTGTCCTCGGGTGCGTTGCCGCCACCCGGATCCGTCTCGGGACTCACCCAGTCGCCGAGGGTCGTGTCGAAGAGACCGTCGGCCCCGCGCGCGAGCTCGAAACGCAGGTAGTCGCGCGCGTCGGGCCACACGTCGGCGAGCACCCGCTCGTCTCCGCGCAGCTGGTAGATGTCCCACGGCACGAGCAGAAGGGCCGAGTGCCACGTCGGTGCGGGAGTCCAGTCCATCCGCCAGCCGCCGTGCGGGGCGATCACCTCGGGAGCTCCCTCGCCATGACGGGATGCCGCGATGTCGGCGACCCACTTCGCCAGCAGCTCGTGCGTATCGAGGTTGAGCAGCATCATCCGGGCGCCGACCATGCCGTCGCCCGTCCACCCGTTCTTCTCGTACTTCGGCGTATCGGTGGGGATGCCGTGCAGGTTGTTGAGGATCGTCCGCACCGTGAGCTCGTGCAGGGTGTTCAGCATCGGCGACGACGTCTCGAAGCGGCCGGTGCGCGCGGCGCGCGTGTGCACCACCCGCGCACGCAGGGTCGGCAGTCGGCGGGCGCGCACCTCGACGTGCTGGAAACCGTGCCAGGTGAATCGCGGATGCCATCGCAGCGGCCGATCCGCCAGCGTCACGCGATCGGTCTGGAAGCGGCCGTCGAAGTACCCTTTCTCGTCGTCGGAGTTGGGCGTTCCGTCGGCGCGAAGGCTCTCGCCGAGACGGAGCTCGATCCCCGCGCCCGGATCGGCGTCGGCGTCGACCTCGACCCAGCCCGCGATCACGCGGGGGAACGAGACGACCCAGCGGCCCTCGTCGAGCTGCGTCACGCGCGTCGGTTCGAGTGTCTCGCCCTCGACGATCGGGGGCTGTCGTTGGGGGACGGGGGCTCCCCGCGGCCCCTCGACCTCGCGGGCAACGGCCCAGGCGCTGTCGTCGAATCCGGCGGTGCTCCACCCCGGCTGCTCGAGACGCGCGTCGTAGTCCTCCCCGGCGTAGAGGTCGTCGAAGCGTGTCGGGCCGGCGGCGGTCCTCCACGCGGAGTCGCTCACGATGACGCGCTCGCCGCGGGCGTCGCGCAGCACGAGCAGCAGGCGTACGGAGGGATCGGCGTGCCAGGGTGCGGTCTCCCAGTTCCACGTGTTGCGCCCACGCATGCCGGAGAAGCCGCGACCGAGCTCGACGCCGATCGCGTGCCGGCCGGGGGTCATCCGCGCGGTCACATCGACGACCGTGTATTGCGCGCTCACCTCGTAGTCGGTGAAGCCGGGACCGAGGACGCTCGCATCGGGCACCGCGCCGTCGATCTCGACGTGGGCGAGGCCCCCGGCCCCGACCACGAGATACGCCTCATCGGGGGTGGCATCCACCTCGAACTCGGTGCGCAGCAGGGGAGCGGCCGCACCGTCGTCCGCCGCCCCGATGAAGGTCGCCCCCCGCCAGTCGTCGTCGAGGACGGCGGCGACGAACGTCCCCGCCGCGGCGGCGTCTCCGGCGGTGGTGGTGACGACCACCGTCCACTCGTAGCGGCCGAGTGAGGCCAGCGGGGGGCCGTCGTAGGCGACATCCACGCTGCGGTCGGAGGCGACGGGGCCACTCGACCAGATCGTCTCGGTGCCCCGGCGCACGTTCAGACGGTAGGAGAGCTGCCGAACGCCGTCGGTGTCGGAGCGCAGGGCCCACCCGAATCGGGGAGACCCCGAGATCCCGACCGGGTCGACGGTGTGCTCGACGGTGAGGTCGGCGATGGCGATCATCGGGCACTCCGCAGCGCGCGGAGCTCGGGGGTCTCGCCCCACCGCTCATCCAGGCCGGCGTCGACGTCGGGGTGCTGCGCGAGGAAGGCGTCCAGGGCGACGGGGCGGTCCTGCGGCCGCGTCTGCTTCTGATTGATCTCGCCGAGAAGGCTCCACCGGCGATTCCCGCGCTCCGCGGGCTCGGCGAAAGCGCCGGTGTAGGACGTGTAGTCGAAGACCTCGACCGTGTCGCCGACCTGGACGATCCCGAGCCGGTAGTCGGCGCACATGAACCAGGTCACCGTCTCTCCCGCGCGCGATGCCTGGACGCCGCTGCCGCTCTGCTGCAGGAGGTAGGCGAGGTCCTCGTTGTCGGCATGCCGGGCGCGCCACTCGTCGCCGAACCGGCTGATCGTGGTCACCTCGAGGTCGCTCCACCGCTCGCGGAGGCCCCCGAGCCAGCCCGCCCAGGCGTCGAGCGTGGTGGGGTCGTGCGCGAGCCCGCGCGCGACCTCGCTGATCTCGTAGTTGACCGTCAGCCAGCCGAGGCCGTTGCGCGCGACGTTGCGGTCGTTCAGGTGCGCCTCGCTCGTGGCATCCAGTTCTCTCAGCGCGTCCGCGCGCGGCAGGCGGTGCAGCGTCTCGATCGGACCGAGCCCGAGCCGCGAGTTGTACTCGGACGACATGCCCGCGGTGCGGGCGGCGACGAGGTCGACCGTCCAGCCGTCGAGCTGCACCGCGTCGAGGCGGTCGTCGCCGCGGCCGGGCACGAGGAAGTGTCCGCGCGAGGGGTAGTAGGGGTATGCGAGCGAGCCGTCGCCGTCCTGCAGGTCGATGTCGAACTGGCTCCAGATGTTGCCCTGGACGGTGCGGATGCCGAGATCGCGCGCTCCCGCGATGTTCGCGGCCGACAGGAACCCGGCGACGAGCGCGGTCGTCGGGCGGTCGAAATGGGTGTGCAGCAGGTCGACGGCGTCGGAGATGTCACGGGCGACCTCGTCGCGCGTGCCGTAGAGATTGGCGAAGAATCCGCCGGGCACGAACGTGATGTCGTCGCCGTGCTCGGTGGCCAGGCGCGCGAGCGTGCGGCGGATGTCGCGGTAGCGCGGGGACTCGTCGGTCAGGGCGCCCCAGGAGAGGGCCCAGGTGAGAGAGGCATCCGGGATCGCGCCGCGCACGGCGTCGGAGAACTGCTCGACGAGAGCCGCGGAGTGCAGCGCGGTCTCGTCTTCCCAGAGGGAGGTGTCCCTCGTCGCCTCGATCTGGTGGCGGCGGACGATGGTGTTGACGGTCAGTCGTCGGCCGAGGGGCGGGCGTGTCTGCATGGGGCCTCACCCTAGCCGCCGGTTTCGCCAATCGCGTAGTTCCACTAGCAATAGTCACGCTCTTTTGGCCTTTTATGTATTAGATATGGGCTTATGAACCGATTTTGTGTAGTCTTGCTACCGACACCACGTCCCGCGGAATGGACCGCGCGACGATCGACGGAGATAGGGAGTGGCCATGACGAAGTGGCTGAGGCACACGGCGGTAGCGGCGGTCGCTTTGACCACCGCAGGCGCGCTGAGCGGCTGCGCGGGAGGTGCCGGCGGCGGTCCCACCGAGCTCAGCTTTCTGATGTGGGGCGACGGCGGCGACACCCAGACGGCGTACGAAGACGTCATCACGAAGTTCGAAGCGGCCAACCCCGACATCACGGTCAACGCGGAGTTCTTCAACACCAACGACTACGACAACATCCTGAAGACCCGCCTCTCCGGCGGTGCCGGCCCGGACGTCTACGGCTTCGACCTCGGCAACATCGACACCTTCGTCGCCGACGGGTTCGCAGCCGACCTCTCCGACGGCGGCGAGAGCTACCTGTCCAAGCTGACTCCCGAGGCGGCGAAAGACAGCCAGCGTGCCGGCGGCACCTACAACCTGCCGATCTCGCTCTCGGGCAACGGCATCATCTACAACAAGGCGCTGTTCGAGAAGGCGGGCATCGCTGCCCCGCCCACGACGTACACCGAGCTGCTCGCGGACTCCCAGAAGCTGTCGGACGCCGGCATCATCCCCTTCGCGATGAGCGCGCAGGACAACTGGTGGCCGCAGTTCATCGTCTACTACGCCCTCGCCGAGCACGGCGCGAACGAAGAGCTGGGCGCCGAGATGGCCGCGGGCAAGACGACCTTCTCCGACAGCAAGGCCTGGGCCGAGTCGCTCGACGTCGTCAAGGACCTCACCCCGTACTACATGCCCAACCCGGTCGGCACGAGCCAGACGGCGGCGCAGTCCGCCTTCCTCGGCGGTCAGGCGGCGATGTTCCCGGCGACGTGGATCCTCTCCGATGCGCGTGAGGCGGGCCTGGACCTCGGGTACATGAACTTCCCGACCGTCGACAAGCCGTCGAACGACCTGTGGGGCACCTACCAGGTGCGCTTCGGTGTGAACCCCAACAACGGGGATGCCAAGCTCGCCGCCTCGCAGAAGTTCCTCGACTTCTTCCTCCAGGACGACACGTACACGGCGTTCCTGGACAAGGTGAAGCTGTTCCCCACCACCAAGGGCGTCGAGATCGGCGCCGACGTCGATCCGCTCTTCCCCGAGATGCAGGCGGCCTGGGAGGGCAAGACCTTCGTTGCCGCGTTCTCGCCCACCGACCCGAGCATCCAGGACGCTCTCCTGGTCGGGCTGCAGAACATCATCAGCGGGCAGAAGACCACCGACCAGGTGCTGGGCGACCTCGACGCCGCCCTCGCGCAGTACCGCGCCAACAACGGTTGACCCATTCGAACCGCCTCGCTCGGGAGTACCCGGGCGAGGCGGTTCCCTTTTCGAAAGTCGGATCCCCCATGCCCCGTTCCCGCGCCCGGACAGCCTCGACCGTGACGGCGCTGACCGCCCTGGCCCTGGCATCCCTCACCGGATGCCAAACCGCCTCGAGCGACACGACCACCCTCAGCTTCCTCATGTGGGGCGATGGCGGCGATACGCAGAAGGCCTACGAGAAGGTCATCGACGCGTTCGAAGCCGAGAACCCCGGCGTCACCGTCAACGCCGAATTCGTCAACACGAACGACTACGACAACGTGCTGAAGACCCGCCTCTCCGGAGGAGCCGGCCCTGACGTCTACGGCTTCGACCCGAAGAACCTCACCGACTTCGTCCGCGACGGGTTCGCCGCGGACCTGTCGGGCGCCGACTTCTTCTCGCGCCTCGACGACGCGGCGGCGCAGGAAGCGCGGCGGGGTGCGGACGGGGACACCGCGTACTCGGTGCCCATCTCGCAGTCGGGCAACGGGATCATCTACAACACCGCGCTGTTCGAGAAGGCGGGCATCGCCGAGGTTCCCCAGACCTACACCGAGCTGAAGGCGGCGGCCGAGAAGCTGTCGGCGGCGGGCATCACGCCGCTCGCGATGAGCGCGCAGGACAGCTGGTGGCCGCAGTTCGTCGCCTACTACGCGATGGCGCAGCACGTCTTCCCCGATGACCCGGGCGCGATCGAGGAACTCCTCTCCGGCGAGAAGACCTTCGCGGACATCCCCGG
This sequence comes from Microbacterium testaceum, assembly GCF_001476655.1. Lineage (GTDB taxonomy): Bacteria > Actinomycetota > Actinomycetes > Actinomycetales > Microbacteriaceae > Microbacterium > Microbacterium testaceum_C. The sequence continues at coordinate 33,767 of NZ_LDRT01000027.1, forward strand.
CTACGCCGAGTCGCTCGAGGTCGTGAAGGATCTCGTCCCGGCCTACATGCCCGACCCGCTCGGCACGAATCAGTCGGCCGCGAAGTCCGCCTTCCTCACCGGCCAGGCGGCGATGTTCCCGGCGACCTGGATCCTCTCCGACGCGCGCGCGGCGGGGGTGGAGCCCGGCTACATGAACTTCCCCACCGTCGACGCCGACGTCGCCGACATGTGGGGGAGCTACCTCGTCGCATGGGGCATCAACCCCGGCAACGATCGAGTCGAAGCCGCCGAGAGCTTCATCGACTTCTTCTTCCAGGACGAGGTGTACACCGACTTCCTGACCTCGGTGAAGGCGTTCCCCACGACCGAGGGCATCGACGTCTCGGCGGACGATCCGCTCTTCCCCGCCATGACGGCGGCGTGGGAGGGGAAGACCTTCCGCCCCGTCGTGATCCCCGCGCACCCGCAGCTGCAGGAGACGCTCCTCGTGGGGATGCAGAACCTCATCGCGGGGCGCAGCGACGTCGACACGGTGATCGCCGACCTCGACGCGGCCCTCGTCGAGGTGCGAGCGAACGCCGACTGACCCGCCGTTCTCCGAGGCCCCCGCCGCTCGTCGACGGGGGCCTCGGTTGTGGCGATGCCCCGCCCGTGGGTAGCGCAGCTACGCGATAGGTGCTGTTTCGGGGCGGAGAGCCGGCCTGTATGGGCAAGATTCGGGATGCCATGTAGTATGGCTACACAACGAGAACGAGGATGTGCTTGTGACTGCGCTACTGACGATCGCCGACGATCGTGCCGCCGTGTCGTTCGACCCCGAGACCGGCGGGATCGCCGTTCTCGACGCGCCCGGACTGACACGGGATGCCGCCAGGGCGGCCTCGCTGTTCGTTCTCGAGGTCCCGCGGGGCGGTGACCGCACCGTGGTCATCGAGACCGCCGCCCAGGCGCTCTCGCACGTCGACCGCGACGGGGACCGCGCGGTGCGTCTGGTCTGGTCGAACCCCCTGACCTCCGCGGGAGAGCGTCTCTCCGGCGAGATCGCGGTGACCGCACGGATCGTCGACGGCGTGGTGCGCCTCGCCCTGACGTTCCACCTCGACGAGGGCGGCGTCGAAGCGGTGCGCTTCCCCGCGCTGCGCGGCATCCGTCCCACGAGCGGCGCTCTCGAACTCCGCGGCGTCGACTACTCCACCGGCACGCGCGTCTCGCTCCTGCCGGTGTTCGACTCGAACGCGCCGTACTGGGGCACGACGTTCCCCGATTACGCGAGCGGCAACCTCCGCCCCGAACTCGTCGGCACCCCGACGTCGCCCTTCGTGATTCTGGCGGCCGGGAGCGGCGGCCTCACCGTTCAGCCCGCGGAGCGCACGCTCGACTTCATCGGATGGCGCGCGAGCCTCGAGCCCGGATTCGCCGACAGCCTCCTGCGGCGCGCGGGGTCGGACGGCACCGTGACGCTGGACGCGATCCACTTCCCCGAGGGTGACGGTTCCCGGGCCTCGCTTCCGGAGATGATCCTCGCGCCCTTCGCCGGTGCGTGGAGCAACGGCTTGGCCGCCTACCTGCCCACGCAGGAGCCGACGCGGAAGAGCGCGGCATCCTGGCTCCGAGAGCCGCGCTCATGGCTGCAGGTACAGCTCATGTCGACCGAGGGGGAGCCCCGGTACGACTTCGACGCCCTCGTCGAGATCATCGAGGAGTGCGCGCGCGAGGGCATCGGGGCGATCCAGATCGTCGGCTGGAACGAGGGCGGTCAGGACGGTCTCGTTCCCCAGCACCGGCCTGCCGCCAAGCTCGGCGGGGAGGAGGGCCTGCGCCGCGCGCTCGACCGCGCGCGCGAGCTCGACGTCGCCACCGTGCTGTACGTGAAGTACGTGTGGGTCGAGAAGCCGGGACCGCTCTGGGACGAGCTCGAGCCCTTCGTCTCGCGCGACGTCAACGGGCAGCCCTACGCGCAGCCCGGTCCGGTCTACCACTCGTCGCGCAAGCGCTACGGCATCGCGACCCCCTGGTACGTGCCGCTGTGCTTCGGCGTCGAGGCGCTGCGCCGCCGCTTCGCCGACGAGGTCGCCGAGATGGCCGCGTGGGGGGCCGACGGCATCCTGGCCGATGAGTCGCTCTACCACGGGCGGGCTCTGCTGTGCTTCGCAGACGACCACGCTCACCCCGTCGGGGCGAGCGCCTTCACCTGGGATGCCGCCTTCGTCGAGGACATCCGCGCGGCCCTGGGTGCCCGCGCCGACACCTTCGTCATCGCCGCCGAGGGCGCGTACGACGACCAGTTCGCGCACTACGACGTGTCGTACTTCCGCAGCGCGTCGCCCGCGCACCGCCCGCTCGGCCGGCAGCTGCGGCCGGACGCGCGCATCGTCACGGCGCTGACCGGGTTCGACGACCGCTCGATGGTCGCACAGTGCCTTCTGTACGGGTACGCGATGAGCCTCGAGCCCTACAACTTCAAGGGACGACCGGGCGACATGCCCGCAACCGTGGCCCTCGCCCGCGCGGCCGACGCCCTGCGCGAGCGCCACCGCGACCTGCTCTGGAACGGGCGCCTCGTCGTCGACCACGACGTCGTCGCCCACCGTGCAGACGGCACGGTCCACGACCTCCTCACCGTGTGGGAGGGGGCCGACGGCACCCGCGCCGTCGTCGTGGCCACCTACGACGATGAACCCCTGTCGCTCCATCTGACGGGTCTCGGCGACGCCGAGACCGACGACCTCGACGGGCTCCGCGCCCCGGTCTCCAAGGGGCGCATCGTCGTGCCCGCCCGGAGCGCGACCGTCGTCCTCCCCTCTTCCGACTCGATTGGATCGCTATGAGCAGCACACGCGTCGAGGACCCGCGGGTCCTCGCCCTGGACGACCCCACCGCGACGCAGGCTGTCACGACGCGCTCGCTGAAGGTGCGCCTGTGGACAGGGCGATCCACCGCGGGCAGGTTCTGGATCGCCGTCGCCCCCGCGCTGATCCTCTACACCGTCTTCACGGTGTACCCGATGGGACAGGTCATCGTCGCGAGCTTCACCGACGCCCGCGGGTTCAACCGCGCGTGGGAGTTCGTCGGGGCCGACAACTTCGTGCGCATCTTCTCCGGCGACCCCGTGCTCATGGAGGCGATCGGGAACACGGCGATCTACGGGTTCTTCAAGATCATCGTGCAGACGATCCTGGCGTTCCTCATCGCCGTGCTCCTGCACCGCCAGCTCCGGCTCGGCAACATCTACCGCGCGATCTTCTTCGCGCCGATGGTCATCTCGCCGGTGGCGATCGTGTTCACGTGGAGCTTCATGTACGACCCCACCACGGGCACGTTCAACACGCTGCTGCGCAGCATCGGGCTCGGGGGCCTTGCGCAGGACTGGCTCGGCAACTACGACCTCGCGCTGTACAGCGTCATCCTGGTCGACCTCTGGAGCGGACTCGGCTTCAACGTCGTCATCTTCCTCGCGGGGCTCTCGACCATCCCCGGCGAGATCCTCGAAGCGGCGAAGGTCGACGGTGCCCGCGGGTGGAAGGCGATGCGCTACATCACCATCCCGCTCATGGTCCCCTCGATCGGTCTCGTGCTCGTGCTGTCGATCAACGGCGCGCTGCGAGCCTTCGACACCGTCTACCTGATGACGAGAGGGGGGCCGGGCAACTCGACGCAGCTGTTCATGACCCAGGTGTTCCAGGAGGGCCTGGTGAATAACAACTTCGGCTACGCCTCGGCCATGGCCGTCCTGGTGCTGATTGTGCTCATCGCGATCGCCGCCGTGCAGAACAGACTCAACAACCGCGTCGCCGCCGAGGAGGGCAACCGATGAGCACGCAAGCGAACCCCCGCGTGAACACGCGGTCCCTGCTCCGCCTGGCCCGCCGCATCCCGATCAATCTGCTCCTGATCGTGCTCAGCATCGCGATGATCTACCCGATCGTCATCATCGTCATCACCGCGTTCAAGCCGAACCTCGAGGTGCTGACGAACCCGACCGGCCTGCCGCAGGCGCCGACCTTCGACAACTTCGTCACCTCCTGGCAGGATGCCGGCTTCACCAACCTCTTCTTCAACTCGGTGCTCCTGACGGTCACGAGTATGACCATCGCCACCTTCGTGGCCGCCCTCGCCTCGTACGCGATCGTGCGGCAGGCCACGCGTATCGGCTCGGGCGTGTACCTGCTGCTCGCGGCGGGCATCTTCCTGCCGATGCAGCTCGCGCTCGTGCCGCAGTTCCGCGTCGTGCGCGACCTGGGTCTCATCAACAACTACGTCGGCGTGATCCTCATCTACATCGCCGGCGCGCTGCCCTTCGGCGTCTTCCTCATGGCGGCCTTCATGCGCCAAGTACCCAAGGAGATCGTCGAGGCCGCGGTCATCGACGGCGCGGGGTACTTCACCCTCTTCCGCCGGATCTTCCTCCCCCTCGCGCGGCCCGCGATCGCGACGTTCTGGGTGCTGCAAGGGGTGGGCGTGTGGAACGACTACCTCGTGCCACAGCTCCTGCTCACCGATCCGTCCAAGCGAACCCTGACCACGGGCGTGCTCTATTTCAAGGCGCAGTACCTCGCCGACTGGGGCAACATCATGGCGGCCGTTCTCATCATGAGTCTGCCGATCCTGCTGCTGTTCGTGTTCGCCCAGCGCTTCTTCGTCAGCGGCCTGTACGCCGGGGCGGTGAAGTGAGGGCATGACCTCGCTCGACGACCGCGAGCGGGCGCGTGCGCTCGCGTCGCCGCTGTACGGCGACCGCTGGGTGCAGGAGCACGCGACTCTGCCCGTCTCCTCGCCGGTCGTCTCGACCGGCGGCGGGCCCGCCGCGAGCAGGTCGGATGCCGGGAATCCGACGCCGAGAGAGGACTCCCCGCCCCCGCGCGAGACGATCTCGCTCGACGGGGAGTGGCTGCTGGCCGGAGCTCCCGCCGGCCGCGAGTTCGCGATCGAACGGTGGTTCGCCGGACACGCCCCGCCCGCGCCCGTGGGCTGGCACCGCCCCGACACGGATCGATCGTCGTGGATCCCCGCCGCGGTGCCCGGAACCGTCCAGGCCGCCCTCGTCGCGGCGGGCGAGATCCCCGACCCGCTGCTGCACGACCACACGCACGCCGAGCTCACCGCGCACGGCGTCCCGAGCGAGTGGCCCTGGTTCTTCCGCCGCACGCGCGTCGAGGAGCAGCAGTGGTGGTACGCCCGCCGATTCGATGTGCCGGCTGCGTGGCATGGGGAGCGGGTGCGCCTCGCATTCGACGGCGTCGATGAGACGGCATCCTTCTGGCTCAACGGTGAACCGATCGCCCGGCACTCCGGCATGTACGGCGGTCCCGACATCGACGTGACGACCCTGCTGCGCGGCGACGGCACCGATGAGATCGTCGTGCGTATCGACGCACCCCCGCGGGACTGGCACGGTGTCCTCAAACCTTCCCCGGGCTGGGGGTGGCACTACGGGCACCTCATCTCGATGGGGATCTGGCGCGGGGTCCGCCTCGAGCGCGTCCCCGACCTCGAGCTCGACGACCTGTTCGTCTCGACCGTCCGGGCCGCGGAGGGCTCCGCGCTCCTGCGCGTGCAGTGGGATCTCGTGCGGCACACCCCGGACGAGGGAGTCGCCCCGACGCGCGTGCGCGTCCTCGATCCCGAGGGCACGGTCGTCGCCGACGTCACGGCCGAGGCCGCGGCATCCCGGGGCACGTCCCGGCACGCGGTCGAGATCGACGTGCCGGACGCGCGCCTGTGGTGGCCGTTCGGGTACGGAGCGCAGCCGCTGTACCGGGTCGAGGCGCGCGTCGACGGTTCCTCGCGCGCGACGACCGTCGGCATCCGTACCGTCGAAATGCGGGCGCTCCCCGAGATGTCGGGTGACGACGTCTACGACTGGCAGTTCGTCGTCAACGGCCGCGCCCTCTTCCTCAAGGGGGCCAACTGGTGCTTCACCGATCCGATGGCGCGTCGCGGATTCGAGATCGATCGGCACATCCTCGACCTCTGCGTGCGGGCGAACCTGCAGATGCTCCGCGCCTGGGGCGGCGGCACCGTAGAGAGCGACGCCTTCTTCGACGAGTGCGACCGCCGCGGCATCCTGGTCCTGCAGGAGTTCCCGTTGACCTTCGGGCTGGATGCCACGGGTGCCACGCTCGCCACCGTCGACGAGCAGGCGTCGCGCATCGTCCGGCGGCTGCGTTCGCACCCCTCTCTCGTCATGTGGGGCGGGGGGAACGAGAACCCCGACACGATCTCGGGCGACGATCTGCTCACCGTCATCGGCACACGCGTGCGGCAGTACGACCCGACCCGTCCTTTCCACCGCACCGACCCCTGGGGCGGTAGCGAGCACTACTACGGCGTCTATCACGAGGGCGAGCCCGTGGAGGCGTACGCGACGCACGTCCCCCCGGTGTTCGGGGAGTACGGGCTATCCAGCCAATGCGATCTCGACAGCATGGAGCGCTTCCTCGATCCGGCCCTGCTCGAGCAGTGGCCGCCTCCCGCGCACGGCGCGATCCTGCAGCACCAGGCGCAGTTCTCGCTCTTCGACCTGTTCAAGCAGGCGCGCTACGCCCACTACGGTCCCCTCACCGACTGGGCGACGTTCGTCGAGTACTCGCAGCTCGCCCAGGGCGACGCGCTCCGGTTCGCCTCGGAGCGGCTGCGCGCGCACGCCGGCGAGAGCACCGCGGCCTACTGGTTCTACAAGGTCGGCGAGGTGTTCCCCGGCGCCTCGTGGGCGATCGTGGACTACTACGGTCGCGCGAAGCTGTCGTACTACCGCGCGCGCCAGTTCGGCGCCGCGCGCTCCGCGTTCGCGGTGTACGACCGGACAGCGTTCGCCGCGGGCGAGACGTTCTCGGCCGAGGTGCACGCGGCGAATGACACGCCGCACCCCCTGGCCGGCTCGGTGACCTCTCGTCTCTACGACGCGCGATTCCGCGTGCTGGCCGAGCGCACGGCATCCGTGGATCTGGATGCCGACTCCCACGCCCTCGCGTTCACCCTCGAGGCCGTGGTCCCCTCCGACGAGGTGCTCGTGCTGGCTGCGTACCTTCGCGACGAGCGAGGCGAGCGTGTCTCGTCGGCCTGGTACGCGCTCAACGCACAACCGAAGAGCGGCGAGGTCGCGGCCCTCGAGGCCGCGCTGCTCGACAGCCTGACCGACCGGCCGATCGAGGAACTGCTCGCCCCCTACGCGACGGGACCGGCTCCGTTGAAGGAGCAGCCCCGCACGCGTCTGGAGGCCCGTCTCGACGGGGATGTGCTGCGCGTGCGCAACGCGGGCGAGGTGCCGGCGCCAATAGTGCTCATCGAGGAGTTCCCCACCGCCCCGGGGGCCTGGCTTGACGACAATGCCTTCGGGCTCGAGCCCGGTGAGGAGCGCGTCATCGCGTTCGACCTGGCCGGTGCTTCGTGGAACGCCCCGCGCGTGCGGGCCTGGAACGCGGATGCCGTGGCGGTCACGTCATGACCGTGCCGCGCATCCTCGCGACCTGCGGCGGGTGGGCCGACGCCTCGTGGGGCGATGTGAGCTTCGGCCCCCTCCTACGCTTCGCCCTCGACCTGACCGGTGTCGAGGGACGGCCCCGCATCGTCTTCGTCAACACGGCCGGCGGTGACCAGCGCGGGGACGAGGGTCGAGAGCTCGGCGCCGCGATGGCGGCGGGAGTGGATGCCGTGCACCTGCGCCTCTTCGGACGCACCGCCCTCGACCTGGACGAGGTCCTCGGCGCGGCCGATCTCGTGTGGGCGGGCGGAGGGAGCGTCGCGAACCTCCTGTCGGTGTGGCGGACGCACGGTCTCGACATCGCGCTGCACCGGGCGTGGAAGCGCGGAACGCTTCTGGCCGGGACCTCGGCCGGTGCCCTGTGCTGGCACGAGGGCGGCCCGACGTCGGGATTCGGCGAGGTGCGCACGATCACGAACGGCCTGGGCTTCGTCCCCGGCTCCCTCGGGGTGCACTTCGACTCGCAAGCCTCGCGGCGCCCGGCGCTGCGGGCGGCAGTGGCGTCGGGGGCGCTCCCGGGTGGGTTCGGTCTCGACGAGGGGACCGGCGTGCTGTACGAGGGTTCCCGCGCCGTCGACGTCGTCACCGAGCGGCCCGGGGGCGTGGTGCATCGGATCGATCGCGACGGCGACGGTGTGGTCGAGGAGGCGCTGCCGACGCGGGCGTTGTGACGCCGGCGCTGCCGCCTGGTCGAGGGGTGCGACGACAACAGGGGATGCGACGAGAACAGGCCGGTCGTGGGGGAAACGGCCTGTTCCCGTGGCATCCCCTGTTCTGGTGACGGCCGGGCGGCTCTCGGGCCCGGGTGTCGCCACCCATGTCGGAGGGCCCCCATAGTCTGTGCGCATGAGTGATCTCGTGACCGGTTCCGACGGCATCGTCCGCTGCGCCTGGGCCGGCTCCGACGCCGAATATCAGCGCTATCACGACGAAGAGTGGGGAACGACGCTGCGCGGCGACCGCCCGCTGTTCGAGAAGATGAGCCTCGAGGGGTTCCAGGCGGGTCTCGCGTGGATCACGATCCTGCGTAAGCGCCCGCGCTTTCGCGAGGTCTTCGACGGCTTCGAGCCGCGCGCCGTCGCCGCGTTCGGGGCCGCCGACGTCGAGCGGCTGCTTCAGGATGCCGGGATCATCCGCCATCGGGGCAAGATCGAGGCCGTGATCGGCAACGCGACGATCGTGGCCGGCATGGTCGAGGGAGAACTCGACGCGCTGTTGTGGTCGTTCGCCCCGGTGGCGCACGAACCACCGGGCACCTTCGCCGACGTGCCCGCGGTGACCCCGGAATCCACCGCGATGAGCAAGGAGCTCCGACGGCGGGGCTTCCGCTTCGTCGGTCCCACCACGATGTATGCGCTCATGCAGTCCTCAGGCATGGTCGACGACCACGTCGCGGGGTGCTGGCGCGCGGCCGCCTGACGCCCGACCGGCTACCGTTCGGTCTCCCCGCCCTCTGCGGCGTTCCTCGCGTCGATCTCGCGGAGGCGGCGCATCTGCGCCCACGGATAGAAGGCGATCCAGGCGATCGACGCGATCGATGCGCCCATGATCATCGATGACACGTCCATGCCCTCGACGTTACGGACGCCGGGGCGGCGGCGGATCCCCCACGCGGCGGAGAGGCTGCTCACCCGCTAGACTGATCGGCGGAGCTTTCGCTCCTCGCGTCGTCGAACGCACCGGCCCCTTTCTCGGGCCTTTGACCTTCACGGCGAACGGATGCGCCACCCGGCGCCTTCGCCCACTTGGCCGCAGCATCGCGGCATCCCGAATCGCCGTGCGCGCGTGCGCCGCGGCAGGAGTATTCATGACGTCCCAGACTTTCGCCGACCTCGGCGTGCCCGCCCCCCTCATCGACGTTCTCGCCGCCCAGGGCAAGAACGAGCCGTTCCCGATCCAGGCCGACACCCTGCCCGACACCCTCGCCGGCCGCGACGTGCTCGGCCGCGGCAAGACCGGTTCGGGCAAGACCCTCGCCTTCTCGCTGCCGCTGGTCGCCCGGCTCGCAGCCAAGGCCGACCGCCGCCGCGGCCGCAAGCCCCGCGCGCTCGTGCTGGCTCCGACCCGCGAGCTGGCCAACCAGATCGACGAGGTCATCAAGCCCCTCGCCGCGGCCTACGACCTCGTGACCACGACGGTCTACGGCGGCGTGAACCAGAAGCGCCAGGTCGACGCGCTGAACGCCGGCGTCGACATCCTCGTCGCGTGCCCCGGTCGCCTCGAAGACCTCATCGGCCAGGGGTTCGCGAACCTCGGCGACATCGAGATCACCGTTCTCGACGAGGCCGACCACATGGCCGACCTCGGCTTCCTCCCCGGCGTCACCCGCCTGCTCGCCCGCACGCCGGGCGACGGCCAGCGTCTGCTGTTCTCGGCGACGCTCGACAACGGCGTGGACAAGCTCGTGAAGCGCTTCCTCCGCAACGAGGTGCTGCACTCGGTCGACGAGGCGCACTCGCACGTCGCCGCGATGACCCACCACGTCTTCGCCCCGGTCGACGCGGATGCCAAGAAGGACCTCGTCCAGACCCTCGCCTCCGGTACCGCCCGCCGCATCCTCTTCATGCGCACCAAGCACCAGGCGAAGAAGCTCGCGAAGCAGCTGACGGCCTCGGGCATCCCCGCCGTCGACCTGCACGGCAACCTCTCGCAGCCCGCCCGTGACCGCAACCTCGCCGCCTTCGGCGACGGTCGCGCGAAGGTCCTCGTCGCGACCGACGTCGCCGCCCGCGGCGTGCACGTCGACGGCGTCGAGCTGGTCGTGCACGTCGACCCGCCCGTCGAGCACAAGGCGTACCTGCACCGCTCGGGTCGCACCGCCCGCGCGGGCTCGGCCGGTGACGTGGTGACGATCATGCTCCCCGAGCAGCGTCGCGACACCCTCGACATCCTGCGCAAGGCCAAGATCTCGGCCACGCCGCAGCAGGTCACCTCCACCTCGCCCGAGGTCGTCGCCCTGGTCGGCGAGGTGGCCCCGTACGTCAAACCCGAGCCGGTCGTCGCGCAGCCCCAGGGCGGCGGACGTTCGCAGGGGGCCAACGCCCAGCGCAAGCGCGCGGCCCGCGGTGAGGGCCAGCAGCCCGCCGGCCGCGGCGGCGCACAGGGTGGCGGCAGTCGTCGTCGCGGCGCGGGCGCTCCGGCATCCGACGCTCCGGCCGCCGGTCGCGCTCCGCAGGGTGGCCGCGGCGGCCAGCGCTCCGGCGCGGGCCGCGGCCAGGGCGGAGCGGGTGCGCAGCGCACCGGCGCTCCCGCCGCCCGTCCGCAGGGCGCCGGGCGTTCGGCATCCGGAACTCCCACCACCGGCATGGTCGTCGGCGCCCGCAACCCGCGGACCAACCGTCGCGCCCAGGGCTGAGTCGCTTCTCCCGGTGCCCCCGCAGATGCGTCTGCGGGGGCACCGTCGTCTTCCCCTCCGGTGACGACACCGCGCGCGACGGCCCTGCGCGCGACGGCCCCGCGCCCGACGGCCTCGCGCCCGACGGCCCCGTGCGTGACGGCCTCGCGCCCGACGGCACCGTGCGCGCCTGCCCCGCGTGCGGGGGAACCCGCCTCGATGAGGGCGCGCGATCGTCGCGCATCGGCGACGTGAACATCGGGGAACGGCAGCGCCTCAAGCTCGCGATCTCCATGGCCACGTCCGGGGCGATCTACGTCCTCGAGGAGCCGACGACGGGCCTGCATCTCGCCGACGTCGACAACCTCCTCGGCCTCCTCGACCGACTCGTGGATGCCGGCGACACCGTCGTCGTGATCGAGCACCACCAGGCGGTCATGGCGTACGCCGACGGGATCATCGATCTCGGACCCGGGGCCGGACACGACGGGGGACGTATCGTGTTCGAGGGCACGCCCGCCGATCTCGTCGCGGCATGATCGACCCTGACCGGGGAGCATCTCGCGCGATACGTGGGACAGTGAACGCACCGTTCGCAAGGAGTCGTCCCGGTCTGGGTCGACGGAGGGAGACACCGGTATGACACCCACGACGCTCGTCGAGCGCTACCTCGCCGCTCTCGAGCGGGCAGATCTCGACGCGGTCCTGGCTCTGTTCGCTCCTACCGCGCGCGTCCACTCGCCGCTGTACGGCGAGCGACCCGCCGCCGAGTTCTATCCGCTCCTCTTCGCCGACACAGCGTCGTCGCGACTGACGCTGCGCAGCGTCATGCACGACACCTCGGGCGCTCGCGTCATCAGTTTCTGGTTCCGGTTCGACTGGACTCTCGCCGACGGGACGCCCGCGCCGTTCACGGTCGTCGATATCGCCGAGCTCGCCCCCGACGGGCTCATCGAGTCCTTGCACATCGTGTACGACACGGTGGCCGTGCGAGACGCGTTCGACGCGCAGAAGCGCCGGGACGAACTCGCGTAAGCACCGCCCGGCGTCAGCCGTGCGTGCTGAGCGTCGCGTCGTGCAGGTGGCGTTCGCCGTGCGAGAGCACCTTCACGATCACCCCGCGCCGGCGCAGGTCGGCGATCGCGCGCGTCTCGTCGTCGCGCGTGAGTCCGAGCGAGTGAGCGCTCGTCACGACGAGCACGTCACCGCGGGTGAGCGTGCCGAAGAAGCGGTCGAGACGAGCGGCCCACCCTTCGAGGGTCTCCGGGGCCGGGTGACGGAACCCCTCGATGGGAACGCCGAATCTCGTGAGGTCGTCGCGCTGCTGAACGACGCTCGGCATCCCGGGCCGGGACACGACCAGACCCACGAGACGGGAGCCGGCCGGGCGAGCCCGCCACCAATCGCGGTCGCTCTGCAACTCCGTGAAGCACTTCGGGCACTCGGCCGCTGCGTGCGCGACGGGCACGGCACCGGTCCCGGCGGCATCCGCGGGTGACGTCGTCGTCGTGCTCGGATCGCTCATGGAAACCTCCGCTCCCATTGTGCCGCACGGCGGCCGCGGTTTGTCCGCCTTCGCGACGCCCCGGATCACCCGTTGCGCTTTCCGGCGGACGAACCGCGGCGACGCGGTCAGTGCGCCGAGTACCCTCCGTCGACGAGGTGGTAGCTGCCCGAGATGAACGACGCGGCATCGCTCAGCAGGAACAGGGTCAGTGCCGCGACCTCCGCGTCGGTTCCGAGACGCCCGGCGGCGTGCTCCTGCTCGAGGTGGCCGAGGGCGTCCGGGCTGAGGCTCGAACGCACCAGCGGGGTGTCGATGAAGCCGGGACCGACGGCGTTGGTGCGGACGCCCTGCGCCGTGTATTCGAGCGCGGCGACCTTCGTCAGCCCGATCAGCGCGTGCTTGCTCGCGACGTAGGCCGCGTTCTGGGCGATGCCGACCGACCCGAGAACGGAAGACATGTTGACCACGGCTCCGCCGCCGGAAGCGACGATCGCCGGAAGTTGAAACCGCAGACCGTAGAACACGCCGTCGAGGTCGACGGACCGCACGCGGTCCCAGGCTTCGATGTCGTAGTCGCCGATGTTCTGCGCAGCGGCGCCGATGCCGGCGTTGTTCACGGCGAGGTGCAGGGCGCCGTAGGTCTTCTTCGCGAACTCCACGGCGGCCTCGGAGTCCTGCCATTTCGCGGTGTTCTGGGTGAACGCCTCGGCGGTGCCGCCCGCCTCGCGGATCTGCGCGACGACGGCGCCCGCGGCGCCCTCGTTGATATCGGTGACGACCACCGACGCGCCCTCGGCGGCCAGCTCGCGAGCGATCTCGGCGCCGATACCGCTTCCCGCACCCGTGACGAGTGCGACCTTCTGGGTGAACCTGCTCATGATCGGATTTCCCTTCCGCATTCGGGCCGCGCGGATCTCGCGCGGATTTCATGCACATGAATGCAAGCGCGGGATTCCCCGCGAGTATTCCTTCACTCCTCGTCGCCGTCGTCCAGCCGCAGTTCGAGGCTGAGCTGATCGGCGTCGAGCTCGGCCAAGGCATGTCTCAGCGCGGCGGTGCTGTAGCGGCCGTCGCGCCCGACACGAGCGAGTCGTCGACGCATGGCCTCGATCGAGGCCAGGCGCAGCTCGAGCAGGTCGCGCACGCGGCCCGAGGCTTCCTCGTCGGGCGGCTCCGTGATGCGCGCGCCGACGCGTTCGATGATCTCGTCGGGAAAGGCCTCGCCGTCCCGCCGTCGAAGCTTCCCCGCCTGCAGAGCCGCGGTCGAGGCCTCGCGCAGTTCGGCATCCAATGCGCGCTGCTCCTCCCTGGTCGGCCCCTCGCCGCCGTCGCCGGTCAGCCCCACGGCGCGGACGACGGCCGGCAGGGTCATCCCCTGGATGACGAGGCTGAAGAGCGCGACCAGGAAGGCGACGAAGATCAGCAGCGGGCGGTCCTCGACTCCCTCCCGAGGCAGGGTCTGGGCGGCGGCGAGCGTGACGACCCCGCGCATGCCCGCCCACACGACGATGGTGCCGTGTCGCCAGCCGAGGGGGCTGTCGCGGTAGTAGTCGAGATCGGCCATGGTGCGCGAGATGCGGCGTCGCATCCAACTGATGCGACGGTCGGCTCGCTCCGGATCGTCGACACGTCTGCTCAGACTGTCGGGATCGTTGCGGAATGCTTCCTCGAACCGGTCCAGGCGGTCGCGCGCCTCGTCGATGCGGCCCTGGTGTCGCGGCAGGTTGCGGCCCCGTCGGCCCTGGATCCAAATGAGCCCCGAGACGTACAGAGCCCGCACGAGCAGGGCGATTCCCAGCGCCGACAGGGCGAGCCAGGTCCCGTGCCAGAGACCCTCGTGCTCGCTCAAGTTGCTCTGCACGATGTCCTTCAGTTCGAGACCGAACACGAGGAAGACCCCGCCCTCGAGGATCAGCTCGATCGTGCGCCAGTTGAGGCGGTCGCTCATCCGTTGCTCGGGCGTGAAACGGCGGGTCGCGCCCTGTCCGGTCACGATCCCCGCCACCACTGCCGCCACCAGGCCCGAGCCGCCGAGGTGCTCGGTGGGCAGGTAGGCGATGAAGGGAACCGTGAAGCTGAGGGCGGTGTTCGCCGCCGAGTTGGTGACGCGCTCGCGCACGCGCAGGTTGATCCACCCGATCGCGGCACCGATGATGAGGGCGAGGACCACACCCCATGCGAAGTTGGCGACCGCGTCGCCGAAGGCGAAGCCGGATGCCACGGCCGCCACGGCCGTGCGCAGCAGCACCAGCGCGGTGGCGTCGTTGAGCAGGCTCTCGCCCTCGAGCATCGTCACGACGCGTGGCGCGATGCCCAGCCGTTTCGCGATCGAGGTGGCCACGGCATCCGTGGGGCTCAGGATCGCACCCAGCGCGATGCCGAGCGCGAGCCCGAGCCCGGGGATGACGGCCCAGAAGAACAGGCCGAGCACCACGGAGCTGAGGACGACCAGGAGCACGGACAGCCCGGCGATCGGGACGAAGTCGCGACGGAACTCGATGGCGGGAAGCTGCACCGCCGCGGAGTACAGCAGGGGTGGGAGGACCCCGACGAGGATGACCTCGGGATCGAGCGAGAACGGCGGGAAGAACGGCAGCAGGCTCACGCCGAGGCCCAGCGTCATGAGGACGAGGGGGCCCGCCACGTTGAACTTCGGGGCGATCACCGTCGCAAGGGCCACGACCACGACCCCTGCCACGACGAGGATGAGGGGATCGATCACGGTTCGAGGCTAGTCCCGGGTGTCGAGGGAGCGGATTCCGCACGGCCTGCGGCGGACGCGCCTCCGTGCGCGGGGCCCGTCGACGCCCGCACGATGAGCTCCGGTGTGGGGGCGATCGTCACCGGTCGGGCGCCGTGCCCCAGCGCTTTCATGATCGCCGTCCCCGCGCTCTCGCCCCAGACAGCGATGTCGCGGGCCATCGCGCTGAGCGACGGCACCGTCGACCGGCACAGCACCGAGTCGTCCCAGGCCAGCAGCGAGAGGTCGCCCGGCACGTCGATCCCGCGCGCGGTGAGAGCGGATGCCGCGGCCGCGGCCATCACGTCGTTGTCGAACACGATGGCGGTCGGGGCATTCGTGCCCGCGAGCAGACGCTCGACGGCGGCGACGCCACCGGGGCCGGTGAAGTCGGCGACCTCGATGCGCACGTCGAGCCCCCCGCGCTCCGCCACCGCCTCGAAGGCGTGCGTACGGCGGACGGTGTGCGCAAGGTCGTCCGGGCCCGAGACCCGTCCGATGCGGGCGTGGCCGAGTCCGTGCAGGTACTCCACCGCCGTCCGCATGGGTGCTTCGTCGTCGCCCCAGACGACCGCGTGGCCGGGGGCGTCGTCGGGGTGCGCCAGCGCGACGCTCGCGAAGCCGAGCCGGTCGACGAGGTCGAGGCGGGGGTCCCGCTGCCGCGTGATGTCGACCAGCACGACCCCCGCGACCCGACCGGACTGCGCCCACCGCTGGTACGCGTCGAGCTCCTCGTCGAGGTCGGGCACCACCTGGAGCACGAAGGGTCGACCGTGTTCGGTGAGCACCTCTTCGAGACCCGCCATGAAGTCGCTGTAGAACGCTTCGACGCCGAGCTGGCGCACCGGGCGGCGGAGGACCAGGCCGACGGAGCGCCGCAGGGTCGAGTGAGGTGCGGGCTCGTCCTTCATCGTCGGCAAGTATCGCCTATCTCTCGCGTGCGCGGGCGAGAAGGTCGTTGGTCGTGCGCAGCACCCGGGCATCCGCGAAGGCGGCCGGGTCGAGGCCCGCGGGCGCGGTGATCCGGAAGACGTGCTCCTCGCCCGCTGTGAGCGTGATCATCCCCGAGTCCGCGCGCGCGGTGGGCTCGACGAGGTCCGCAAGCAGCGTGGCATCCTTCACCAGGGTGCGCGCGGTCACCGTGACCTCGTACCCGCCGTCGACCGCACGCGCGTGCGTCGAGATGTCGTCCTCGAGGGCGAGCTCCGTATCGTCGACGAAGTAGTGCAGGCCACGCTCGCCCGTGGTCGCGTGCGCGACGAGGACCTCGCGTTCGGGCTCGATCGCGGTGGCGAGGGCGGGGTCGACCGTTGCCGTCCAGCTCGAACGCGGTTCCACCTCGAGATCGAGGGTCGCGGATGCCAGGACGCCCCCCTCCAGGCCCTCGCGGCGCAGCTCCACGCGGCCCGAGATCGCTTCGTCGCTGTCGTTGTGGAGGGTCACGCGCAGGCCGTCGCCCTCGAGCTCGGGCTGGATCGTCAGCAGCCGTGGTGCCGAGACGCGGCGCAGTTCGTACCAGAGCGGCTTGCGGTGCCGGTGGCTGTCGACCGCGGCCCACGACACGACGGGCCAGCAGTCGTTGAGCTGCCAGACGATCCATCCGCGGTTCAGCGGGAAGAGCGAGCGGAACCACTCGATCCCGAACGACACCGCGCGCGCCTGATTCAGCTGCATCGTCCAGTGCCAGTCGGTGTATCCGCCAGGTTCGGGCAGATGCGTGCCCAGGCCGCGCGCGAGTTTGTCGTTGCCCTCGTTGGCCTTCTGGTGCGCGAGCATCTCGCGCCCGAACGGACTGCGGGGCTCGTCGCGCACGACGCTCTCGAGCGTCGAGAACGCGGGCGGGCCTTGAAAACCGAACTCCGACACGAAGCGCGGGCGATAGGCGCGGTACCCGTCGTAGTCCCGCGTATTCCATACGTCCCAGATGTGCATGGTGCCGTGCGCGTCGTCGTTCGGGTGGACGTACGAGCTGAACGAGAACGGGCTCCCGTCCGAGTAGAAGGTCGTGGGGGCGAGCTCGGCGACGATGCGCGGGAAGAGGTCGCGGTAGTAGCCCTCGCCCCAGCTGCGCCCGTTCAGGCGCGAGCGCCACGTCCAGTCGACGTAGCCCCAGATGTTCTCGTTGCCGCCGTTGAAGATCACGAGGCTCGGGTGGCGTGAGAGACGCGTGACGGCCTCGCGCGCCTCGGCCTCGAACTCGTCCCACAGCTCGGCATCCTCGGAGTACGCGGCGCAGGCGAGCAGGAAATCCTGCCAGACGAGGACACCCTCGCGGTCGCAGATGTCGTAGAAGTCGTCGCTCTCGTACAGACCGCCGCCCCACACGCGCAGCAGGTTGAGTCCCGCGTCCGTGGCATCCGCGATCGAAGCGGCGAGGCTCTCGGGCGTGATGCGGGTGACGAAGACGTCGTCGGGGATCCAGTTGGCGCCGTGCACATAGACGTCGCGTCCATTGATGCGCACCGTGAACGGGCTACCGTGCTCGTCGGGCGCGATGTCGACCTCGACGTGACGGAAGCCGATCGCCCGCGACCACCGCGTCGCCTCGTCGGCACCGTCGCCCACGCGCACGGTGAGGTCGTAGAGCCGTGCTTCGCCGTAGCCGCGCGGCCACCAGGGCTCGGCATCCGGAACGGCGAGGTCGATCACGACGGGCTGACCGGGCCGCGCCTCGACGCGGGCCGACGCACCGGCGACCTCGATCTGGACCGTGGTTGGTTCCCCCTCTTCATGCTGCCACTCGAGCTCGACGTGCGCGGTGAGATGCGGGATGCCGTCCACGATGTCGACGACGGGGCGCACCGCCGCGATGCGAGCGCGTGTCCATTCCTGAAGGCCGATCGGACGCCAGATCCCGGCGGTCGCGAAGTCGGGGCCCCAGTCCCAGCCGAAGTTGCAGGCGCTCTTGCGGATGGCGTTGAACGGGTGCGCGTAGGAGTGGGGACGCTCGCCGAGCACCGCTTCTCGCTCGCGGGCGTACCGCACGGGCGAGCGGAAGTCGACCTCGACGGTGTTCTCGCCCTCGCGCAGGACGGGGGTGAGATCGGTGCGGTAGCCGCGGTGCTGGTTCGCGGTCTCGAGCACGGTGGCGCCGTTGACGCGCACCGTCGCGACCGTGTCCAAGCCCTCGGCGACCAGGTCGACGCGGGCGCTGTCGAGGGGACGGCTCCACGAGAAGGTCGTGCGGTACCGCCAGTCCGATTCACCGATCCATGCGAGCTTCTCCTCCTGTGCGCCGGGGAACGGATCGTCCATGAGGCCGGCGGCGAGCAGATCGGTGTGAACGACGCCCGGAACGGCGGCGGGGATCCCGTCATCGAGCGCCCCGTCCTCGTCCGGACGCTCTCCGCGGAGAAGGGTCAGGGTCCAACCTGCGTCGAGAGGGTGATACATCAGCGTCGGTGTTCCTTCCGGAGAGGCCCCGCCGTCGCCCCGCTCTCGAGTGAGGGGGACGGTAATATCGGCACAGATGCGGGCCTTATTCAAGCTACTGAATTAAGCGGGCAGGGGAAAGCGTGGCGGGAGAGATGACCGGTGTCTCCACGCCGTCTCTGGTGCTGGACGTCATCCGCACGCGAGGGCCGATCAGCCGCATCGAGCTCGCCACCGCGACCGGCCTCACCCCGGCGACGATGACGACCGCGGTGCGTCACCTCATCGAGCAGCGGCTCGTCATGTCGGTCGGACACAGGGAGTCCACCGGTGGGAAGCGCCGCGAGCTTCTCGACGTCAATCCCGCGACGCGCTACGGCTTGGGGGTGCAACTCGGCCCCGCGTCGGTGCAGGTCGTCGTGGCCAACCTCTGGGGTGCCGTCGTCGGTCGCATCGGTGTCGCGGGCGCGGCGGGGGCGGTGCCCGAGGACGTCGTGAGCGCGGTGACCTCCGCCGTCGCGGAGCTGCTCGCCGCGACGTCCGTGGGTGACGGACTCATCGAGGGGCTGTGCGTCGCGGTGCCCGGGCCCCATGACGACGCGGGAGCGATCGTCGACACGCCCAGCCTCGCGAACCTGGAGGGGTTCCCCCTCGGTCCCGCTCTGGAGGCGGCGACGGGCCTGAACGTCCGCATAGAGAGTGCCGCTCTCCTCTCCGCCGCCGGCGAGGTGTGGACCGGCGCCGCAGCCGACTCCCGCGCCCTGGCGGTGATTCATCTCGACGGGGAACTCGCCGCGGGCGTGGTCGTCGACGGGCGGCTCGTCCGGGGTTCACGTGGCCGCGCGGGCGACATCCGGCACCTCCCTCTCGACCCCGCCGGCCCGGCGTGCCGCTGCGGTCAGCGCGGGTGCCTGGCCGTCCTCGCCCCGCCGGACGCGATCGTGGAACGGTTTCACGCAGAGACCGGCAGCAGCCAGACCATCGGTCGGATCGTCGCGCGCACCGGCAGCGACCCCCGGGCCGCCCACGTGGTCGACGATGCGGTGGTCGCCTTCAGCCGCGGGGTGGTCGCGCTCGCCGACGTGCTCGATCTCGACCGCCTCGTGCTTTCGGGGCGTGGCTACGGCCGTCTCCTCGACCGGTATCTCGACGGCGTGCGTGAGCACGCACGGGCGCGGGGTCGCACCGATCTGACCGTCGCGGTCTCGGCGAACCCGCGCGATGGCGGGGCTGTCGCCGCTGCCGGTGCCGTCCTGCGTGAGCACGTCGACGCTCGCTGACCGGTGTCGGCGCGACGACCTCAGGCGTCGGCGCGGAGCGCCTCGGCCACCGCAGCGAGACCCGTCACGACCTCGTCGAAGCTCGTCGACAGGGGTGAGAGACCGATGCGCAGGCCGCCGGGATCGCGGTAGTCGGGCAGCACGTCCTGCGTCCACAGGCGCGCGGTGACGGCGCGCATCGCGGGGTGCGAGAGCGTCACGTGGCCGCCGCGCTCCGCCGGGTCCCGGGGAGACGCGACACGCACGCCGAGCGGAGACAGGATGCCGTCGCTCACCCGCAGGGCGAACTCCGTCAGCGCGACGGACTTGCGGCGCACGGCGGCGATTCCGGCGGCCTCGAGGAGATCGAGGGTGTCCTGCATCGCGATCATCCCGAGGATCGGCGGCGTCCCCGAGAGGAAGCGGCGCATGCCGGCCGCCGGCCGGTACTCCGGCCCCATCGAGAAGACGTCGGCCGCGCCCATCCATCCCTGCACGGGTTGGGCGAGGGTGACGTGGTGACGTGACGCGACGTAAGCGAACGCCGGGGACCCTGGACCGCCGTTGAGGTACTTGTAGGTGCACCCGACGGCGAGATCGGCCCCCCACCCGTCCAGCTCCACGGGCACAGAACCCGCTGAGTGGCAAAGATCCCACAGCACGAGCGCTCCCGCGTCCTGCGCGATCCGCGTCAGCTCAGCGCCGTCGGCGAGGAATCCCGAGCGGTAAGACACGTGGCTGAGGAGGACGACCGCGGTGCGCGGACCGACCGCAGCGCGCAGCAGTGCCGCGTCGACCCCGCGCGCCGTGTCGACCTCGACCCACACCACGCGGGCACCGCGCTCAGCTGCGATGCCCTCGACCAGGTAGCGGTCCGTCGGGAAGTCGTCTCGTCCGACGACGATCTCGACGCGCTCCGGATCCTTCGTCATCCGGTCGTCGAGCGCCGCGCGCAGGAGCTTGTAGAGCAGGACCGTGGTCGAATCGCCGATCACGGTCTGCCCGGGCCCCGCCCCCAGAGCCAGCGCGCCGATGCGGTCGCCGATCTCGAAGGGCAGCTGCATCCAGGACTCGTCCCAGCCGCGGATCAGCCGGCCACCCCACTCCTCGGTGACGAAGCGCGCGAGACGGTCCGCGGTCGCCCGCGGGGGACGCCCGAGGGAGTTGCCGTCGAAGTAGATCAGCGGCGTCTCGGTGCCGACGAACGCATCGCGATGGTGCGCGAGCGGGTCGGCGGCGTCGAGCTCCGCCGCCTCGGCGGCGAACGCGGCCGTCAGGTCGGTCGACAACGCGTCAGATCAGCGACAGTTCGCGCAGCTTCGCCTCGACGTCGGCGTTGCTCGGCTCGACGTGGTGGCTCGAGTCGGGGTACACGACGACGGGGATGCTGGTGCGGCCCGAGATCTCCTTCGCCACGTCGGCGGCGGCGGGGTCGGCCACGAGGTCGACGTACTCGTAGGCGATGCCGAGTTCGTCGAGCTGCTTCTTCGTGCGGATGCAGTCGCGGCACCAGTCGGCGCCGAACATGCGGATGGGAGCGTCAGAGGACATGACTCCAGGGTACGCCGCCCCGCGGTGACCCCGGCTCTCGAGACCTCAGGCGGCGAGCTCGTCCTCGAGCGGCTCGCGCACGGCGGCCACGGCCGCGGCGGGGGCCTTCTTGGGCGCGTACACGACGAGCGCGTGGAACACGAAGCGGATCACGAATGCCGCGATCAGGGTGAGCGCCGCCGCGAGCACGCTCTGGATGTGCGCCTCGTTGACGAGCAACCAGATGACCGGAATGCGGACGATGGCCTCGATGCCGTTGAACGTGAACGACTTGATGAAGCGGTGCCGCATGAGGCCCGACTCCTGGCGCATGTCGGCGAAGACGAGGTACTCGAGCGCGATGAAGTTGGCGATGATGGTCAGCACACTCGCGATGACCGCGGCGACGAGGTACTGGACCCCGAACATCTGCAGTCCCCACATGATCGCCAGGTTGGCGAGCGCTCCGAGGCCGCCGACGACGGCGAACGCCGACATGCGTCCGAACCGGAGCATGGTCAGCTGCGTGAGGAAACGCATGCCCTGGCTGAACGAGGCCTTGCTCTCTCCGGCGAAGCGGGGGGCGAAGTCGAACGGCACCTCGGCGACGCGCATCTGCTTGCGGGCCAGGATCTCGAGGAGGATCTTGAAACCCCGCGGACGCAGCTCCTCGATGTCGAGGGAACGGCGGTCGATGAGGAAGAAGCCCGTCATCGGGTCGGAGCAGTTGTGCAGCTTCTTCGGGAACATCGCCTTGGTGAGCATGGTCGATGCGCGCGAGACCAGCGTGCGCACGGCGTTGGCGAGTCCGTCGGATGTGCCGCCGTCGACGTAGCGCGAGGCCACGACCACGTCGGCATCGCCGACCTCGGCGCGCGCGAGCAGATCGGCGATGACCTCCGGCGGGTGCTGCAGGTCGCCGTCCATGACGACGCAGAAATCGGATGCCGCGGCCTTGATGCCCTCGACCACCGCACCGCCGAGGCCCCCGAGGGGTTCGTCGCGGTGGATCAGGCGGACGGGGACCGGGGCGTTCCCGGCGACCCCGCGGATGATCTCGGGGGTGTCGTCGGTGGAGTCGTCGACGAAGATGATCTCGATGTCGCGACCGGGTACCGCTGCCGCCGTGCGTCGAACGAGTTCGGCGACGTTCGGACCTTCGTTGAAGGTCGGAACGATGACGGAAAGGATCATGGGCGCTCGCGTTTCGAAAGTGAATCCAGGATTACACAGCGTAGACCGGCCGACGCGTGCTCAACTCGGTATTGTGGATCAGTTACCTGGGAGGTAGCAGGTGTTCATTCCGATTACTGCCTGGTAGGACCCGCTATCCCGGGCGGATCAGCCGATGGCGTCCTTCAGATCGTCCACGGTCATCCCGTAGTTCATTCGGATCACGGGCAGGGCCAGCTTGTCGGTCCCGATGCGCACGTAGCCGTGCTCGATGGTGCGCCCCAGCGCGAACCCTGCTTCGCGCACCCCCTCTTTGGTGGTGTCGTTGTAGTGCCCGAAGGGGTAGGCGACGACTTCCTTCGCGCCGAGGATCTGGGCGGACTGCTCGAGGTCGGCGGCGATCGTCGCCGCGTCCTCGTTGACCATGCGCCCCTTTCCGTTGTCGCCGGCGCGGTGCATGTCGTGCGTGTGCGAGCGCTGCAGGACGAAACGGTTCGGCGTCGGTTCGGTGCGGGCGGAGGTGATGACGAACGACGTCGTGAGCAGGTGGCGCTTGTCGACGATGGGAGCGGCGAGCTCGAGCCAGGTGCTGTCGGCGTCGTCATCCGTGATGATCACCGAGTGCTTCGGCAGGAACACCTTCCCGTCGATGAACGCGCTCAGTTCGTCCCACGTGGGCAGGTAGAAACCCGACTCCTGGATGTGCGCCATCTGCGCGTCGAAATCGCCGATGTAGGCGTAGTTCAGTCGGAGCCAGTTGTCTTCGCCCTCGGGCTTCGTCGTGAACTGGTGGTACATGAGGATCGGGATGCTGGCCTCTTCCGCCGCATTCGCCTCGGGGGTCGTCCACCCCGCGTACAGCGTTTTCTCCTGTGCCGTGCACGCCACCAGGTCGGCGCCGTTCACGCGCGCGGGGAGCGTCATCGCGGCCGCGTCGGCTGCCGTCTCGTACCACCCGGCGAAGACGCGACCGTCCGCCTGGGGCAGGGGGAGCGCCGCATACAGCGTGTCCTGCGTCTCCAGCTGGGGGGCGAGTGCGACGCCCTCGCCCGAGAACGACACGGCGCACGCTTTCGGGTCGGTCGTGGACGCCAGGAGCTGCTCGGACGCGGTCTTCGGGGTCGGCGTCGGTGTCGGTGTCTCCTCCATGACAGGGGTGGAGGTGGCGTCCGCCGTCGGGACCGGGGTGCCGCGCGTGACGGCGAACACCGTCACCCCGCCGGCGATCGCCACGATGGCCGCGGCCGCGACGATGGTTCGGCGAAGACGCACGCGCCGGGTGGCGCGGCGACGGTGCTGGGCACGTGTCGTTGTCATGATCCCTCGGGTCGGATGCGATCGGCAGCGATCATCGCGATCCTAGCCGGACGATTCGCGCACTCCCTGGCCACGCCACGGGACGGCGAGCGGGTGAGCCACGATGATGGGGGAATGATCCGCATCGGAATCGTCGGCACCAGCAGCATCTCCGAACGCTTCGCCGAGGCGGTCGGCCACGTGGACGGGGTGGAGGTGAGCCGCGTCGCCTCGCGCGACGCGCAGCGGGCGCGGGCGTTCGCCGAGAAGATCGGGGCGCCCGGCACCGCCGTGGGACTCGACGAGCTCCTCGCCGCCGATGACGTCGACGCGGTGTATCTCGCGAGCCCCCACTCCGCGCACGTCGCTCAGGCGCGGACGGCTCTGGATGCCGGCATCCCGGTCCTCGTCGAGAAGCCGGCGACGCTGACCGCTCCGCAGTGGGAGGAACTCGTCGAACGGGCCACTGCTCGGGGGGTCGTGCTGCTGGAAGCGATGCGCAGCGCCTACGACCCGGGGCTGACCGCCGTGGCCGACCTGCTGCCGCGCCTCGGGACCGTGCGCCGCGTCTCGCTTCGGTACGAGAAGCGCTCGGCGCGGTACGACCACGTGCTCGCCGGCGAGCAAACGAACATCTTCGACCCCGCCCTGGGCGGGAGCGCGCTGCGCGATCTCGGCGTGTACCCGCTCCACGCGCTGGTGCAGCTCTTCGGCGCGCCCCGGGCGGTTCGGGGCGTGCGTGTCGGGATCGCCTCGGGAACCGACGGGCTGGGCAGCGCCCTCGCGGTCTACGACGGATTCGTCGCCGACATCGCCTGGTCGAAGATCACCGACACCGCTCTGTCGAGCGAGATCCAGGGCGAGGAGGCCTTCCTGCGGATCGACGCGATCGACGCGCCGCGGTTCCTCGAACTCACCCTCCACGGCGGCGATGCCGAGGCGATCCACGTCGAGGCACCCGAGAACGTGATGGTCGGCGAGGTCGAGCGGCTGCGCGACGCGATCGCCGGCGTCGACATCAGCGCCGACCAGGAACGCACGACCGCCACGCTGCGTCTCGTCGACGCGCTGCTCGCCGAACCCCTGCGTTGACGTTCACCTGACGTTCTTCCGGGGTTGTTAGGACGGACGGATGCGCAGAACAGGGAGCCCGTGGGAGGTCTTCCGGGCGTTCCTCCGCCTCGGCGTGACCTCGTTCGGTGGTCCTGTCGCCCACCTCGGATACTTCCGCGACGACCTCGTCGTCCGGCGGAAGTGGATGGACGATCGCGCCTACGCCGATCTGGTCGCCCTGTGCCAGTTCCTCCCGGGACCGGCGTCGAGCCAGGTCGGCTTCGCGATGGGGCTGCAGCGCGCCGGTTTCCTCGGCGCGATCGCGGCGTTCCTCGCGTTCACCCTGCCCTCGGCGGTGCTGCTGGTCGCGTTCGCCGGCGGTGCCGCGATCTTCGGCGGGCCGATCGGTGCCGGCGTGCTCGAGGGGCTCACGATCATCGCCGTCGCGATCGTCGCGCAGGCCGTGTGGGGGATGGCGCGGACGCTGACCCCCGACGCGCCGAGGGCGGGAATCGCGTTCGTCGCGGCAGCCCTGGCGCTGCTCGCTCCGGGCGCGGTCGGGCAGCTCGGCGCCCTCGCCGTCGGCGTGGCGGCGGGCCTCGTTCTGCTGCGCGGGGTGACCGAGGCCGCGTCGGCGCCGCTGCCCTCGTTCCGGGTGCCGCGGGGGATCGCGATCGGATGCCTCGTGCTCGCGGGAGGGGGACTGATCGGTCTCCCGGCGCTCGCCGCGGTCAGCGGTTCGGGTGCGCTGACGCTCGCCGACGCCTTCTTCCGCTCGGGCGCCCTCGTCTTCGGCGGCGGACACGTCGTGCTCCCGCTCCTGCAGGCCGAGATCGTGCAGACGGGCTGGGTCTCGCCCGAGACGTTCCTCGCCGGCTACGGCGCCGCCCAAGCGGTCCCCGGCCCGCTCTTCACCTTCGCCGCGTTCCTCGGTGCGGTCAGCACTGTCGGGCCGGGCGGGGTCGCGGGAGCGGCGATCGCCCTGGCGGCGATCTTCCTCCCCGGATTCCTCGTTCTGGTCGGAGTCCTGCCGTTCTGGGATGCCGTGCGCGAGAGGCCGCTCGTGCGCGCGGCGATGCGCGGGGCGAATGCGGCGGTCGTCGGCATCCTGGGCGCGGCCCTGTACACGCCGGTGTTCACGACGGCCGTGACGGGTCCCGCGCCGTTCCTTCTGGCACTCCTCGGGTTCGTGCTGCTGACGAGGTTCCGTGTGCCCGCGTGGGCGGTGGTCGTGGTCGGTGCCGTCGGCGGGGTGGCGATCCAGCTGGTCGCCTAGACCGCGATTCCCGGTCTCATGATCCGTGACACCGCGTCTCGAGGGTGCCAGGATGGGCGCACGCCGCCCGGTTTCGAAGGAGAAGTCCGTGTTCCAGAGCCCGTACCCGCGTATCGACATTCCCGACGCGAGCATCTACGACGATCTGTTCGGTTCGCTCGACGAGGCCGACCTCGACCGCGTCGCCCTGATCGACCCGACCAGCGGAGCCGAGACGACCTACGGCGCGCTGCGCGCGCAGGTCGACGCCTTCGCGGGGGCGCTCGCCGCTCGTGGCGTCGACACCGAGACCGTGGTGGCCGTGCTCTGCCCCAACGTGCCCGCTTTCGCGACGGTGTTCCACGGCATCCTGCGTCTGGGCGGGGTCGTCACGACGATCAACTCCCTCTATACGGCGCACGAGATCGAGAACCAGATCCGGGATGCCGAGGCCACCTGGCTCGTGACCGTGTCGCCGCTGCTGGGGCCGGCGGCCGAGGCGGCGCGCGCGGCGGGCATCCCCGATGAGCGGGCGATCGTGCTCGACGGGGTCGAGGGGCACCCTGACTTGCGGAGCCTGCTCGCGGAGGGCCGCACTCCGCCCGAGGTCAGCTTCGACCCGTCGACGCACGTGGCCGTGCTGCCCTACTCGTCGGGGACGACAGGCAACCCCAAAGGCGTCATGCTGACCCACCGCAACCTCGTCGCAAACGTCCACCAGTGCCGGGTCGTCATCGATCTACAGCGAGAGGACCGCGTCCTCGCCGTGCTGCCGTTCTTCCACATCTACGGCATGACGGTGCTGCTCAATCTGGCGCTGCGTCAGCGCGCGAGCCTCGTGACGATGCCGCGGTTCGATCTCGTCGATTTCCTCCGCAACATCCAGGACTACCGCTGCACCTTCCTCTTCATCGCCCCGCCGATCGCGGTCGCCCTGGCGAAGCACCCCGTGGTCGACGACTTCGACACCACGTCGGTGCGCACGATTTTCTCGGGTGCGGCGCCCCTCGACGGGGAGACCGCCGAAGCAGCCGCCCGTCGGATGGGTGCCCGGATTCTCCAGGGCTACGGCATGAGCGAGCTCAGCCCCGTCTCGCACGCCGTCCCGGACGACCGCGTCGACATGCCCGCGAGCTCGGTCGGGGTGCTGGTGCCGAACGTCGACGCGAAGCTCATCGATCCCGAGACGGGAGCCGAGATCGAGGAGCACGGCGACGACGGCCTCACGCTGCCGGGGGAGATCTGGGTGCGCGGCCCGAACGTGATGCTCGGCTACCTGAACCGGCCCGACGCGACGGAGGAGACCCTGGATGCCGACGGCTTCCTCCACACGGGCGACATCGGCGTGCACCACGTCAGCGGGTACTTCTCGATCGTCGACCGGCTCAAGGAGCTGATCAAGTACAAGGGCTACCAGATCGCCCCGGCCGAGCTCGAGGCGCTGCTGCTCTCGCATCCGAGAATCATGGATGCCGCCGTGATCGGCGTGGACGACGACGACAAGCAGGAGATCCCCAAGGCCTTCGTGGTCGCCGCGCCCGACTCGGGGCTGACGGCGGAAGAGGTGATGGCGTTCGTGGCCGCCGAGGTGGCCCCGCACAAGAAGGTGCGTCGCGTCGAGTTCATCGACGCGATCCCGAAGTCGACCTCGGGCAAGATCCTTCGGAAAGACCTCCGGGCGCGCGAGCGCGGGTAGGAGCGGGGCTCGAGACCGCGCAGGCAGGCCAGGGCGAGCGAAAGCGCGGGGAGAGCGGGGCGCCAGAGGGCGACCGAGAATGCCCAAGGGCGGGGCGTCTGTCGACGGCCCCGCCCTTGGGCATGTGCGGTGCGTTCTACGGCGCGATCAGAGCACCCGTCTGTGCGGCGGATTCCTCGGCCCGCTTCTCCTCGTCGTCGCGACCGCGGCGCTCGTCGGCGGCCTCCTGCAGGGCCGACTTCGCCCGGAGCGGCGGGGTGCGGAAGAACAGCGACAGGACGAAGGCGAGGAGCACCACCGACATCGCCACCCAGTAGACGGTGATCGTCGACGAGTTGAACCCGACGAGGATGGGCTTGCTCAGGCGCGGGTCGGCGCCCACCAGGAACGAGGTGTCGTCGAGGGTGGAGCTGCCGAACGCGGCGTTCTCATTGCCGTCGGCGAACCGCTGCTCGAGCGTCGTGGCAGTGCTGTCGACGAAGGCCGCGCGCTGGTCGGCGTCCGAGAAGTCGAGCGTCACGGTGCCGTCCGACGCGATGCGGGCGAAGGGAGCCTGCTGGGTCACCCCGGCGAGTGCCTGCGCGACGGCATTCTGCGTCGCGGCCGCTTGCGCCGAGGCGGGGAGCTCTCCCGCGGCGACCTTCGCTGCCACGGCCTGGGTCGCGGCATCCGTCGCCTGCTGCACGACCTGCTGCAGTTGCGTCGTCGCGCCGTCGGTGATGCCCGAAATGATCGGTGCGTAGACCGTTGACATGATCTTCTGGTTCGCGGGCGCCGACGACACCGCGGGGTCCAGCGCGGCATCCAACGCGTCGGTCAGTGTGGTGCGGTCAGTGAACGAGCCCAGGATGTTCGTCGGCACGAGCGTGAACAGAAGTGAGAGCAGTACCGCGGTGCCGAGCGTTCCACCGATCTGACGGAAGAATGTCGAGCCGCTGGTGGCCACTCCCATATCGCGTACGCCGACCGAGTTCTGGCTGGCGATGGTGAGGGTCTGCATGAGCTGGCCGAGTCCGAGTCCGATCACGAGCATGGCGATCGCGACGTGCCAGTAGGGGCTGTCGTACTTGAGGAACGTCAGCAGGAAGAAGCCGACCGACATCAGCAGCGTCCCGAGAATGGGGAACATGCGGTAGCGGCCGGTGCGGGCGATGAGCTGACCGCTCGCGATGGACGCGATCATGAGGCCGAGGATCATCGGGAGCATCTCGAGGCCGCTTTGCGTGGGGGTCGACCCGAGCACGAGTTGCAGGTACAGCGGGAGCGTCAGCATCGCACCGAACATGCCGAAACCGACGAGCACACCGATGACCGTGGCCATCGAGAACGTCGGCGAGCGGAAGAGCTTGAGCGGGATGAGCGCGTCGTCCTTCATCTTCGTTTCGGCGATGACGAACGCCAGGATGCCGAGAGCGCCCACGGCGTAGCAGGCGAGGGCGATCGGCGAGCCCCAGCCCCACTCGCGGCCCTGTTCGGCGACGAGCAGCAGCGGGACGAGGGCGACGATCACGAACGTGGCGCCCCACCAGTCGATGCGTACGGAGTGCCGCGGCTGCTTGGGGATGTGCAGGAAGCGCCAGACGATCGCGAGCGCGACGATGCCGATGGGCACGTTGATGAGGAAGACCCAGCGCCAGCCGGTGATGAAGAGGATCTGGCTGGCGCCGGCGAACAGACCGCCCACGAGCGGGCCGATGACGCTGGAGATGCCGAAGACGGCCAGGAAGTAGCCCTGGTACTTCGCGCGCTCGCGTGGCGCGAGGATGTCGCCCATGATCGCGAGCGGCATCGACATGAGGCCACCGGCGCCGAGGCCCTGGATCGCGCGGAACGCGGCGAGCTCGATCATCGAGGTCGAGAAGCTCGCGAGGACCGACCCGATGATGAAGATGAGGATCGCGATGAGGAAGAGCGGGCGGCGTCCGAAGATGTCGGAGAGCTTGCCGTAGATGGGCGTCGAGATGGTCGACACGATCAGGTAGGCGGTGGTGACCCACGCCTGCAGGCTGAGTCCCTGCAGATCGTCGCCGATCGTGCGGATCGAGGTTCCGACGACCGTCTGGTCGAGGGCGGACAGGAACATGCCGGCCATGAGGCCGAAGATCACGAACATGATCATGCGGTGGGTCATGACCGTGCTCGTTGCGCCCGTGGTGGTCGGTGCCGTGCGCGCGCGCCGGGTT
The DNA here is from genome assembly GCF_001476655.1 of Microbacterium testaceum. Classification (GTDB taxonomy): domain Bacteria; phylum Actinomycetota; class Actinomycetes; order Actinomycetales; family Microbacteriaceae; genus Microbacterium; species Microbacterium testaceum_C. The sequence continues at coordinate 63,627 of NZ_LDRT01000027.1, forward strand.
CGGGTGATGTCTGACATCGGGGCCTCTTCGAGAGAAGGCCTGGCGGACGGCTCGGGATGGCTCAGTCGAGCGCCAGGTGTTTGCTAAAAGTCAACTAAGTGTAGCGCGTCTCGAGGCGGCTGGTGGTCGCGACGGGGGAACGCATACGTCAGCGCGGCGACATGGCCTATCGACCGCTCGCGGGTGTTCGTTGCGTGGGCCGCGGTTGTCGCCTCAGGTGCGCGCTTTGAGCAACGAGAACAGCCGGCTTTCGCGCGCGACGCGTGATGATGAAGGTGGCCGTGGCGGCCGCGCTCGCCCAGAGGAACGCCTCTATCGCCGCGACCCGCACGAGATCGCGACGTCGGGCGCCCGCGTGGAGGTTGCTCGCCAGCTCCAGCCGCCGTCGATGGCCGCTGCCGAATCCGATCAGTCCGAAGAGGACGATCACCGCGGGGGCGGCGAAGGCGGTGAGCCGGTCACGATAGTCCTGGGCGAAGGCGAACAGCTGTCCCGCCGTCGGGTTGAGCGGAGCCGACCTGAGGTGCGGCGTCGGTCCGTCCGACGGCCGACAAACGCATGACAGTCGAACTGACCGTCACTCTCCACGCTAGGCCCGGGGCAAGTCGACAACTATCCGTGCCAATACACTCACGCCAGGACTGGAGCTTCCTTAAACCTGGAGGCGACCAAGGCTGGGCCGGCTAACGCTAGATTCACATTGCGCCGGTGATCGTACACCGTTGTGACTTCTTCCAAGTACGCTGCATCGGCCTCGCTGATAGCGCCAAGGCGGACTGTCTCGTACAGCAGGCGGGCTCGCTGAGGGCTGTCCCATCCTCCACGTGTTGCGTGAGATGAAGTTCGGTCGAGGAGTAGAGCTATGTCGCGGGAATGAGGCTTCGTGGTCTCGGGTGCAGAGGCCTGGGCTGCGAGGGAGCGCTGCATCTCAAGAAGGTGTCGCTCTAGTTCGGCGGTGACTGTGGCAGCCTTCGCGGCGTTAGACAGCGCCCGTTTGCGCTCAGTAAGAGAGATTAGTGCTGTCGCCACGGACGCCAGAAGCGCGACGATACTGAGCACTACGACCGCCACCAAGGCTAACTCCAACATCGATACCTCCGTGCTACGCAGTAGGCGACTTAAGTCGCGTCAGCGCTTTGTCGACCGATCCTAGCCTCTTGTTGACGAGCGTCATAAGGCTCTTGAGATACGCATCGTTTCGCTTGTTAGTTCGTGAGATCTCTTTGAACTGATCGCTCAGAAGCTGGGTGGCAGTTGGGTCGAGCTTGCGCTTGGCGAAGACGAGCACCAAGTTTATCAGCGATGTGAGAGCCGCCACCCCTGCTGTCCCAAGCTGGACGAGCACCACGACCTCCGGGGTCACTCTGCCGGCTCGTTCTGTTGCGGTGAGGATTTGGCCCATGGTGGCACCGTCGCGGTGGGGAGATCGGCTTCGAGACGCTTGATACGGATGGAGATGCGCTTCGCTTCTGCAGCGATCTCCTCCAAGGCTGTCAATTGAGTCTGAAACACAATTGCGTCCTGGCCCGCGACATGTTCGTCGAACATGAGTCGTACGGTGACGATCGGTGCTAGCTGCAGGTCGTCATCGTCTGACAGGTCGATTGCACGGAGATCGAGGCTCAGCGCGGACCCGACCAAGTTGGGAAGGATACCATCGCGCTCGCGAGTGCCAGCGATGCGCGTTGCGACCGCAGAGTCGTCCTGGATGAGGTCAACGAGCGTCTCTAGTTTGTGATCGGTGACTGAATCTAATGCCGTTCGGATATCCGCACGAACGGGCTCGAAGCCTTCGCGGACTGCGACCTCGTATGCGAAGCGCAGTGCTCCGACGGCGCTTGACCAATCTTCGGGAGTCACACCATCTGGTGGTGACACCTCATAACGCAGTGCATCACGCAGTTCCGTAGAGTGCGCGGCTGCGTACTCTGTCGCAAGGGTGAGGGACTGCCGGTACGACGCCACTCCTAGCGTTCGGTCAAGCGTGGTCACGGCATGGTCCTGACGTCATGGCCAAACTGTAGCGCCTGCGAAGACCCATACACCCACTGGTCGCTCAAACATTGCGATGGTGGTGCGAAGCTATGTGTCCTTCGGCGGGGCCGAGAAACTCATGTCTAGGGCTCAGTGCCTGAGTCCCCATGCGTTGCAGGTGGTGCGCTGAGTCCACAGTCAAGAGAATGGCTCGTCGACTGGCGCACAGTTCTACCGGTCTTGGCGGCCGGGTCGCGAAACGGGGACTCGCCCGCGCGCTGTCGGCGTGGGGTTGCCCCACGCTGCGCCATCGAATGGTTCCTCCTGCTCCATGAAGTCCCCATCGACCACGCTCACAGATGCGCCCACGCCCCCAACCCCGCACAAGGACCCACGCATCGACCTCGACGCCCCCAGCCCCGCCCTCTACGACAACGGCCTCGACGCCACCGAAGGCCTCTGGCTCAGAACAGGATGGGCAGGACGGAGCTGACACGCCCGACCCATACACACTTTTTGGCCGATAACCCACCCAGACGTTCGGGAGGCATCCGGAAACAGAAGAACCCCCGTGCGTAGAAGCCACACGAGGGTCCCAGTGGCTCCGACGGGCGTCGATCCCGTGACCTCACGATTTTCAGTTGTATTCGCGGGGTCGGTGGATGCTCACGAGTGCTCGTTCGCCGCGTGATTCCACGGAAGTCGTCCTGGTTGGTGACAGCTGGGTGAGGATGGTTTCAGCGGAGCTACCGGCACAGAACCGGCACAACACGCTATTCGAACAACGGCTGTTCGTGCACCTCAGGAGCTGCCTTCTTCGTTCTTGCTACGGTCAGCTTCTCCACAATCACGCTGTCGGCAACCTCGATCACGGAACTGCGCGACCGCAATTCGAGTTCGCCTCGAATTGAAAGACGAACCTGGTCCTGATGGGCCCGCAGCGCCTCCCCGTACTGCTCTTCGCCTTCGCGTCATCGGGATGCGGAGATCGCATGCCGCGTCAGCCCAAAGACGCATTGCATCGACACCGAGGCTCAAAGGCGTTCCAGACGACTGAGGAAATCGGAAACCGTAAATCCTCCGGCCAAAGGCTGCACACCGTCCTGGAAGACCATGTAGTAGCGGTACTTCCCGCCAGCAGCGTTCGCCCACTTCTCGCCCAACTCGATCTTCGCGCGAGAGTCGTCGTTTTTCAGCATCTCTCCTTTGGATTCGACCAGCACGATCTTCCCACTCTTGGTGTAGACGATGAAATCCGGGTAGTGGTTTATCGGACCATTGATGCAGAACGCGTCTGGCGCTCGTTCGACGACCCTGTGCCACCACGCCACGTTCTCCAAAGCAGCGACCTTCATGACGAGGTCGCGTTCCTCGCCGTTCATATTTCCTTCGGCCTCGTACAGCGACCCACCCACTGATGTGTTGGGGTCGGTCAGTGAGATGCGTTCCGGGAGTTTGTAGGTCGGGCGAACACTGATCGAACCGTCGTCGAGCCCTGCTTCGAACACGTCAAGACGGTGCTCAACAAGAAAAAGATCGATCTTCGAGCGGATACGATTCGCAGCCGCGTGCGGAGACGTTTCGACAACCTTGAGCTGTGCACCATCGAGATTCTCTACGACCCGATGCACGTAGTTCCTGAGGTCATCCGCGGGAATCGAGTTGTAGCCCTTCTTGTCCAGGAGATTGAAGATCATGTCGCGGGATTCCCGCACTCGGCTCTCCATGGGCAGCGAATCGAAGTGTCTGCGAAGCTCTTGCTGCTGCCGAGTGTTCATGGCGAACGCCTTGGGTCTATCCCCCTCTCCTGTGCGCACGTCCACGGTGACGATCTGCTCGACTGCATGGGCGACGTCAACGTTAGAGTCACGGCCTTTGAGGCTGAAACCCTCTGTCAGACCCGCCGGCGACAATGGCACTCGGGATTCGTCTTCGACAGAGGCGAACAGATCGTCGGTCTCAACGTAGAACCTCGGGAGTCGCAGAGCGAGTGCCTGGTCAGAATGAGCCTGGCTCATCGCGTAGTGGGGCACCTTGTCCTCCAAATCCGCCGGCAGCGCGTTCTCGGACGCCCCTTCCAGCGCGTCTTCCGCCTTGCGTTCGTACTCTTCACCAGCTTGCTCAGCGACGCGCACCATGTCCTCGACCGACGACGGCACCTCGTCCGCGTTGCCGGTCCCAATTCGCTCCGAGACGGCCTCGATATCGAACTCTAAGAAATCCTCGTCAGCCCTTCCGGGATCCCCCGAAGGAGCGCCGGTCCCGTCCGATGTAGGCGCTGTCGTGGGCGTTGGCAGCGTGCGCGAACCCGACTCATCTACCGGCAACTGGCTGGCTAGGCGGTAATCGCGAGCGGTGAATCCCGCTGCGTTCAACCCGGCGACCACGTTGTCGATGGTGGACCTGAAGTCGTTCGAAGAGGTCAGGACATAAGAGGTGTTGAGCAAGCCGTTCGCATGGTGCTTCGTGTGGGGCTGACGAAGAATACGCCCGAGAATCTGCTCGACGTCGACCTGGCTGGTCTTGTTGGCCAGCGACGCGAGCACATACGCGAATGGACAGTCCCAGCCTTCTTTGAGTGCGTTAACGGTGATGATGAACCGGACCGGACACGAGTCGCTGAGGAGGTCAACGCTCTTAAGTTCGTCGAGGTTGGCCGTTTTGATGGCGATCTGATCGTCGGGCACCCCGGCGTCGATCAGTTTCGCACGAAGCTTCTCGAAGGACGTGGCATCTTCCGAGGCTTTCGGCTGCGCTTGAAACAGCACTATGGGTCGGATGTACTCGCCGCCGGCCTCGAACTCGGCGGCAGCGGCGCGCTCCAAAACTCGCCGGATATCGATGGCGTCGGTGATGACCTCTGTCTGCGACTCCTTGTTGTAGACCACGACAGGCAGTTTGACCATGTGTTCGGCCTTGAGCGCCAATGCGTCCACGTAGGAAATGATGTTGGACTCGCTCTTCGGGGTCGCCGTCAGGTCCAGGACGAACGAGGGATTGAAGTTGCGCAGCATCTCCTTAGAGAGATCGCTACGTGCATGGTGCGACTCGTCCACGATGACTAGGGGCTCGAGCTGGTTGATGACCTGGAACAAAGCCGTCTCGTCGGCGTCGTCGATCGTCACTTCTGCCGGGCCGAGGGCGGTCCGGAAAGGTTCCAGCGCCCCGTTGGCCTGGAAGGCCTTACGCCCCTCCTTGTTCGCCGAGCGGAACGAGTCGTACGAGAGCACCATCACCGTGAGCTGCTCGGCGACCGTCGCCGGGTTGAAGTTCTGCCCTGTAAGTAGTTCGTGCTTCGAGTACACTTCGACGCGAGATCCGAAGTCGAGATTGAGCTGCTGCCGATAAAGGTGGCTGGGGTTCTTTAGCGCAGCGAGGGTCTGCGTGAGGATCGCGTCAGAGGGCACCAGCCACACGACGGCCTTCGGCGTACGGACGGGGAGCGCGTCGAGGATCGGCCGCACCGATGCACACGCCAGCAGGGTCTTGCCCCCACCTGTGGGCACCTTGTAGCAGACGTGAGGCACGCCATCGATGATGTTCTGATATGGCCGAATCCCGCCCGCACCGACAGGCACTTGCTTGGATGCCCAGTAGTCTGCGAAGGCAGCGGAAAGTGAGTCGGTCTGCTTTAGGAAGTCCAGGTAAGAGACGAGGTCACCGATCACTCGCTTCTGGTATTTCTTGAGTTCCATGAAGGGTCCTTGACTCACAGCCTCGTAATATCGCGCGGGATCTTCTTGAACGTGATGTTCAGGGTCAACAACTCCTGGTCGCTAAGCGTGCAGGTATCGGCGTAAATCACCAAAGCATCCGACACCACCTCAGGAGACAGGGAAGCGATGTATTTGCGGCCCAGATTCGTGACCTCGTCGACTTCGTAGATGAAGTGGTAGGCGACGTGCCGATCGGTCCCCAAGAAGTACGGATGCGTCTCAGACGACACCTCGGGTGCCGTGGTCTGGGTCTCTGTGAACCAGATGTAGTCACGAATTCGCTCCGCCGGCACCGCGGGATTCAAAGTGCCATCGACGAGCAGAGGCTCTCCGAGCTCGTAGAAAGAGAAGGAACCACCTGTGCCCGACACATCGAACTCCCGAGTGTGCGTGGCGACTACCTGCACAAAGGAGGAGCCTGTCTTCCCCGCCACCTTGGTGACCACCTTGGGACGGGACACCGTCGTGTACACCCCCACAGCGCTGTCAGCGACCTTCGTCGCTTCTGCCAGGATCTCGGGAGCATTTTTCAGCGCGCCCAGAGTGAGCTTCTGCTCGAACAGCACAACCTCTTCCGAGGTCTCGCCACTGTAGCCATTGATCACGCGACGCACTCGCTCAGCCGTGACTTCTTCTGCGTAGTCACCCAGCTCGACCAGGATGAAGCTGCGATTCCCGCCATCCCTCTTGTTGAGGTTCAAAACCGCCTGAGCAGTCGTCCCTGATCCCGCGAACGAGTCGAGGACGATTGCGTTGGGGTTGCTATTGAGGGCGACGAGCCATTCGAGCAGGCTGAGCGGCTTAGGCGTGTCGAACTTCTTGGAACCGAAGATCGCCTTAATGACGGCCGTGGCCTCCGCGTTCGTGCCGTAGCCGTCGAGCCATGTGTTCCAGCCGAACGAACTCCTGACTTCGCGGATCTTCTCATACGGCACCCATCGCTCTGTCTCGCCGTCGACTGACACCCCTTTGTCGTACGGCGTGAGCTCCCAGTGCGCGAAGCCCGGATTTTCGAGGATTTGTGCCATCCCGCGATGGTCCTTACCCCAACGCCAGTACCCCTCGGTCCCGTCGTTCTTGACCGGCAGCACAACTGCTCCGTTCGGAGCCGTGACTGGGAACCACAGTGTGGGCCTGTCGGATCGGTCGGAGGTGGCACCCCACTTGCGCAGCTCGCGACCCTTCTTATACGGTCCGAACGAGTCGCTGAGATTGAGCGCTCCGCTCTCCTTCTCCTCCATCGCCAGCATGCTCTGGTCGCCCTTGCTGTAGATCAGGAGGTACTCGTGCCCGGTACGCAGCGCGGTCTTGTCCTTCCCGCCGCTGGGCTCAGAACGCACAGGCGCATAGGCAAGCCTGTTGGAGGGCCCGAAAATCTCGTCCATGATCTTGCCGAGGCTGGCGAACTCGTTGTCGTCGATGGAGATGAAAATGACGCCGGTCGGAGCGAGGAGCTTGTGGAGCAGCCGGAGCCGCGGATACATCATGCACAGCCACTTGTCGTGGCGCGAGAGGTCTTCGCCCTCCTTACCAACGACGTCGCCCAACCACTTCTTGATTCTGGGGTCGTTGACGTTGTCGTTGTAGACCCAGCCTTCGTTGCCCGTGTTGTAGGGCGGGTCGATGTAGACGCAGTCGATTCGCCCTTCGTACTGAGGGAGCAGCGCCTTGAGAGCTTCGAGATTATCGCCATGGATGATCATGTTCGGCGATCCGTTGTCGTCCGTCTTCTGACCGCGCTCGTCGAATGAGTACTGCCGGTCAAGGACGCGGAACGGGACGTCGAGGTGATGGGTGATCACCTTGGCTTTGCCTACCCAATTCAGTTCAGGCACAAGCATCTTCCTGTCGATTCAAAGCCTTGGCGCGGCTAAGGGGAATGGTTCCAGTGAGAGTCACGCTCTTACTCGACAATCACGTTCCCGGCGGTTGGGAATGTCGCCGAGGAGCGCCCGGACCGCAGCGAAGCGAGGACCGGACGCACCGCAGAGCGGCGCACCCAACCGCCGAGCCGGCCGGAGGCCGGCCTTGAACGAGTAAAGAAAGTTCTCACAGCTCGTCGTCGCCGAGTCGCTCCAGGGCACGGCTCGCAGCACGCGCCTTGTCAGCCGCTGGCAGCCAGGGGTGGAAGCCCCGCTGCGACTCGGCTTCCTCCATCGCTCGATCAAGCGCATCGGAGATGCCGCGGAGATCCGCGAAGCCGAGCGCACGGATGCCGGTGCGGATCGCGTCGAGGTTGGGTTCCGCTGAGAGGAGTGCCTCGATCGCCTGGACGGTCTTCGGCGTGTAGCGCTTTGCGAAGGACTGCGTGATCGCTCCCTGCATTGCAGCGAGTTCGCCGATCGGCGGCTTCGGCTGGTGAAACTTGTGCGTGTAGGCGTTGAAGACGCTGCGATAGTCCCGGGTGGCGCGATCTGCGGCCTCCGCTGCCCACGACATCTGCAGGAACGCTTCGTCGTGGTTCTGCGGGGTCTCGCCGCTGATCTTCTGAGTATCCATTGCCTCGACCCCGGCAGCGGCTCGCTCCTTGAGCCGTTGGAGGACGTTGCGAACCGGGTCGGGAACGACGCCCCACGTCGGCAGTGCCGGCAGCTCGCTCATGGTGACTCCTCCACGGCTCTGAGCTTACTCGTGTGCCGTTTTTCTGCGAGTGGCGACATCAGAAGCGCTCGGTGAGAAAAAGGTTGACTACCTGAGCGGGAAGTGTGATGCTGGTCCCGTGAGCAAAAAGTTCACCAGTTGAGAGGAACTAGTAATGGCAATCCAGTCAGCAATCCCGGTCAGCTTCGACGCGTTCTTCCCGCGCGGGGCGTTCGTCGTCGGCGAGGTCGAGCCGATCGTCAAGTGGTCCGACGACGGCGAGCGGCAGGGGCAGGATCTCGACAAGAACTCCGGTCACCCGCTCTGGCAGGTCCGCGTGATCGACGCCGACCCCGACGCCAAGAAGGGCCAGGGCGAGGTCACCGTCAAGATCGCGAGCATCTCCGAGCCGCAGCTGCCGCCCGAACTGAACGGCCTGCCGTTCCGCCCGGCCGTGTTCGAGGGCCTCACCGTGACGCCGTACGTCAAGGAGGGGCAGGGGCGTCCCCGCGTCGCCTACTCGCTCCGCGCCCGCGAAATGAAGCCGGCGCCCAAGCCGCGGGGTGCCGAGTAATGCGAACCGCCGTGCCGCGCGAGCTGCGGAGCTGGGGTGACGAGATCGGCATTCTCCTGCGCCGGTGGTGGTGGGCTGCGGCGATCGTGGTGGTCGTCTCGTGGCTGCCGCCGGTGCCGGCCGTGCAGGTTGCGTTCAACATCGGATGCCTGGCTCTTGTCCTCCTGCTCGGCGTCTGGGTGACGGTCACTGCTCTGCGGATGCCGCGTCGCCCCGAGGAGAAGTGGAAGCGCGATGTCTCGCGCAACATCCTCGCGAGCTGGCCCAGCGTCGCGATGCGCGTCGGCCTCGGCGCCCCCGGCTACGGCACGCGCGGCATGGTGGTTCCCGCAATCAGCACCCCAGTGTGGCAGGGCTGGACTTGTGCGGTCGGCGTTGCCCTCCCTCAGGGACTCGGCCGTGAGCATCTGCAGGTGGAGGCAGATCTTCTCGCGCAGGCCTTCGGTGCACGCCGCGCGACGGTCCACGGCGAGCACATCGGCGCCATGGCGCTGCGGCTCGAATACGTCGATGCACTCGAGTTCGCGTTCTCCCTCGACCTGCCCGCGGCGTGGGACGGCAAGACGGTCCCCATGGGCAGAGACGCAACGGGCGGACCGTGGTCGCTTCGCCTCGGTCCTCACACCCTCGTGGCCGGCGCGTCGGGTAGCGGCAAGGCGTCGCTGGTGTGGGGTCTGCTTCTCGGGCTCGCCGAACCGATCCATACCGGCCTGGTCGAGGTCTGGGGGATCGATCGTAAGGGCGGCATGGAACTCGCTCTCGGGCGCTCGTTGCTCACGCGGTTCGCCGCCGACGCTGAGCGCTCGGTGATTCTGCTCGAGGATGCCGTCGCCGCGATGCAGCAGCGAGCTAAAGATCTCGCGGGCAAGACGCGACAGCACGTCGCGACCCTCGACAGCCCGACGATCGTCGTGCTGATCGACGAGCTCGCGGCACTCACTGCCTACGAGACCGACCGTGATCTGCTCCGCCGGGCCAACGCCGCACTCGCGACCCTCGCCTCACAGGGCCGCGCTGTCGGGTTTATCGTGTTCGCCTGCCTCCAGGACCCGCGAAAGGAGACGTTGCCGGCGCGCGGCCTCTTCACTCAGACGGTCGGTCTCCGATTGCGCGACCGTATGGAGACCGCGATGGTCCTCGGCGACGGAGCAGTCGCGGCAGGTGCACGCTGTCACGAAATCTCGCCGAACACACCCGGCGTCGCCTACGTCCTCCCCGAAGACGGTCGTCCGCCTGAGCGCGTCCGCGCCGGCCTGATCACTGACGACATGATCCGTGACGTCGCGGCCCGTTATGCCGCGCCGCGGCAGGTGCCTGTCGTCGTTCCCGAGCCTCCCGCTCCTGAAGAGCGTCAGCCCCGCCCACCTCGTGCGCCGCGAGCCCCGCGACGCACCTCACGAAAGGAAACCGCATCATGAACAGCATCCGTGGTCTCGCATCTGCCGCCATGGTTGGCCTCGTCGCGGCGCTCGTCCTGTCGGGATGTGCGGCGCCGACTGGGAGCCCGTCACCCACCCCAAGTCGCCAGACGACCGGGGCACGCCCCGCTGACGTTCTTGCGCCCTGCAACCTGGGGGAGAAGTGGGACCGCGCCGCCATGCTCAAGGTCGCACGATACGACGCGCCCGCCGTCGACGACAGTCTGCTCGACGACTACGGGCCGACCATCGCAAACAACTCCTGCTCGGACGCAGCGATCATCAACTGGCAGGAGCTGCGTCGCGAGACCGACGAGAGCGATGAGATCTGCCGCATCACCTGGTACGACGACCCTTTCATGGGCCTGACCTACCCGATCGGCTGCGCGGTGCCCGTGATGGTGGTGACCGATGCGTCTCGATGAATCCGTCGCACGGCGGCTCCGCAGCGAGGAATACGACCGTTGGATGCACAACGTCGCCTCGACGGGCTACTGCCTCAACCCGGTGCGTCTCGTCGGGTCCTCGACGACGCTCCACGAGGCATCCGGCGAGGTCCTCTCGGAGTACTCGTCCGCGCGCGAGCCGGACGGCGTCACCTTCACCCGGTGCGGCAATCGACGCGCCACACGCTGCGAGTCCTGCAGTTACGAGTACAAGGGCGACACCTGGCACATGATCATGGCCGGCGCTGCGGGTGGGATGAAGGAGGTGCCAGAGGAGGTCGCCGAGCACCCGATGGTCTTCCTCACGCTCACTGCCCCGTCGTTTGGAGCGGTGCACACGACCGCGGTCGACCGCCGCACCGGAGTCTGCGAGCACGGCAAGCCGAGAGGATGCCGCTGCCACCATGACAACGATGACCCGCAGCGGGGTGATGCGGTGTGCGCCGAGTGCTACGACTACGTCGGTCACGTCGTCTGGCAGTACCACGCGCCTGAACTGTGGCGTCGGTTCACGATCCGGCTGCGCCGCGAGCTGGCTCGATCGCTCGGCCTGACGCAGCGCGCAGCGGCCCGCGTCGTACGGCTGCAGTTCGCGAAGGTCGCCGAATTTCAGCGTCGAGGGGTGGTGCATTTCCATGCGATCATCCGGCTCGACGGCATCCATCAGCAGCTTCCGTTTCCGGCGCCGCCGGCCGCGGTGTCGACCGATCACCTCGTGGCCGCAATCCAATCTGCGGTGAAGAAGACGAGCGTCGCTGCGGCTCAGCTTCCTGGCGACGCCAGGACTCGCACGCTCACCTGGGGCAAGCAGTTCGACGTGCGGCCGATCGTGCGTCGCGAGGGTCTTGACGGTGCACTGTCCGACCGCGCTGTGGCCGCTTACATCGCGAAGTACGCCACGAAAGCGACCGAAGACCTCGAGCCGACTGGCGCCGGCCGTGACCACATCAAGCGCATCAAATCGACCGTCCGCGAGCTGGCGGCTGTCGTCGATCCGGAAGGTCCGTACGAGCAGCTCCACCGTTGGGACGGGATGCTCGGCTTCCGCGGCCATTTCTCGACGAAGTCGCGGCGCTACTCGGTGACGCTCGGCTCGCTCCGCGGCGCGCGACGGACCTGGCGCCTCCAGCACCTGCTCGCAAAGACGAAGCCGACCGAGGAGATCCGCCCCGACGAGGTGCTCATCATCGGCTCCTGGGCATACGCGGGCATGGGCTGGCTCACGAACGGCGACAAAGCACTCGCGAGAGAGGCAGCGGATGCCGCCCGCCAGTGGCGCCACGATCGCGCACGAGACCGCAACACCCCACCTACCGAAAGGAGCACGACATGACCACTCACACGCTCGTCGACGACCCCGAGATCGACGTCGCCGACAACTCCGAGCAGAACGGTTACCTGACTCGCCGCGAGGCGGCCGCACTCTGCCGCGTGCCGCTGTCGACTTTCGACTCGCTGCGGCGGCAGAACCGGTTCCCGTTCCCCGACGCGCACATGGGCAAGCACATGCTCTGGCGGGCATCGACCATCGCAGCGTTCCTCGAGGCAGGCGGTACCCGCGGTGTCGGCTGAAAGAAGCCAACGGGTCGACCCGAAGACACGGCGCCCGCTGCCTGAGGGCATCCGCTTCCGCAAGGATCGCGGCAAGTATCAGGTGCGGGTTTGGGCAATCGGGCTTAACGGGGAGCAGCGAGAACGGTCGACGTTTGTCGAGACTCTCGCCGAAGCGAAGAAGCTCCGCGCTGAGACCCTCACTCGCCGCTATCCCGATGGCGATATGACGCTCGCCCAGTGGCACTCGCGGCACTGGTCGGTCATCGAGGGCAGTGTGCGTGCGTCGACCGCTCGTGCCTATGAGCGCGGCTGGCGCCTGCGTGTGAAGCCGTGGCTCGGACACGTGAGGCTCGAGAAGCTCACGGCGGGCGTCATCGAGGAAGCGATCGCCGGATGGGAGGGGAGCACTTCCACGCGGATCGATGCGCTCTCGGTGCTGAGCCGGCTCCTCGACGGCGCGGTCCGCGCACACCTGGTGCCCCTGAACCAGGCGCGTCTCGCGCGTCGGCCGAAGTCGGAGTCGGCGACGAGCCTGCGCTCTCGCGCGCTTACGGCCGCGGAGGTGCCTACGCTGCTCGCAGCGATCGATGATGCGCACTATCGGCGCTACATTGCCGCTCTCGTCTACACCGGTATGCGCGCCAATGAGGCGACGGCATTGCGCATGGAAGACGTCGATCTTGCGCATCGGACGATCCACGTGCGTCGGGCATTCAGCATCGGCGCGGACGGACGCGGGGTCGAGCTGACGCCGAAGAGCCACAAGGAGCGGGACGTCCCGATCCCGACACCGCTCGTCGCTCCGCTGACCGAGGCCATGGCCGGCAAGCACCGCGGCGACCTCGTGTTCACGGGTCCTCGGGGCGGGCGGATCAACGCCTCCAACGTGCGCCGCGCGATCGACTGGAAGACGCTCCGCGCGAAGCTGCACCGGGACGACCTCCGGCTCCACGACCTACGCCATACGCTCGCCACCATGCTGTTCGATGCCGGCGCGTCCGCGAACGACGTGCAGGCGGTACTCGGCCACTCGAGCATGCAGATGACCGAGCGATACAGCCGCGCTCGGTCCGACGTCGCCAAGCGGGCGGCCGCCGCAATCGACTCGCTGTTCGGCTCGGGCCTCGGTCAAGCTGAGAGAGGCGGCGATTCATGATCATCCGGAACGAAGACGGCACCATGACGCTCGGCGCTGACCGGCTGCCAGGCAGCGTATGGGGCTCCAACCTGCGAGCGATCCTGCCGACGTCCAGGTGGGTAGCGCTAAGTCGCAGGACTGCAGAGCGCGCCGGCCGAGTGTGCGAGGTGTGTGATCAGCCGTCGTTCTACGGCGAGGGCACGCGGAACCCGGACTGTCATGAGATGTGGGAGTTCGACAGAAACGGATCTCACCCTGTCCAGCGGCTCACCGGGGTGATCGCGCTGTGCGGCGCCTGCCATGAAACACAGCACTCCGGGCTGGCGGAGCTCAACGATCGGTGGGAGTCCGTCATCGCGACCTTGTGCCGAGTGAACGGGTGGGACCGAGCGGATGCTGAGGCAGACATCGGGCGCTCTCGCGATCGCTACCGCGACCTTTCGAGCATGGAGTGGGATCTGGATCTCACGCTGATTGACGGGTGGGTCACGCTCGATGGGTATCCCGATCTCCTGATCCCGTCCGAGGGTCGTGCGACTCTGGGAAACACGCTCGACAAGACCAAGCGGAAGCTCTCGCTCGTCGTCGGCGCCGAGATCCCGGACGCGATTTGGAGGTGGTGATGTGAGCGGGTCGGAGTCGCAGTTCGCGACCGCAATGGATGTAGTCCGCGCCGCAGCGAGGGGCGATATCTCGCGCGAAGAACTGGTGAGGACGCTTCGCTCGTGGACATATGAGCCGCAGTACAAGACGACCGGCCTCGCGGATGACTGGGAAACCCGGCCGAACAGCTTCGATGCCGTCGAGTACGCCTTCATTGCAGATCTGATTGACGAGCACGACTACGAACTCATCTTCCGACGACTCGACAACGACTGAGAGTCTCTGATCGCATCGCGCCGCGGCGTTCCAGCCCGGGCCAGCCATCAACGTCTACCCGCAGTGGCGTAGAGCTATCCTGGCAGGTTATGAAAAATCAGGATCTAGATGTTGCTGGCCATAACGTTGTGGTCACGTAGGAAGGTCGCGGCAGGAGGCTCCGCCTCTGCGCGCGTCATCTCGGATTGGCTACAGGTACCTGCAGACCTCGTCGGCGTTGCAGGTCTCGGGTTCGGGTTCTGCGGCTGCGTCGCGGAGGGCGGCAACGTTGTCGCGGAGGGAGACGAGATCCGAGATCTGGCGCTCAATGTCCTTCAGACGAACGTCTAGGAGGTCCCGGACGTGGCCGCAGGGAATCTCGCCTCCATCGCGGATGTCGAGGATCTGTTTGATCTGCGCGAGGGTAAGTCCGGCAGCCTGGCCGCGGTGGATGAAGTCGATCCGAGTCGCTGCTTCCGGATCGTAGTCGCGGTATCCCGACGCGGTGCGCTCGGCCGCGGGAAGCAGGCCCTGCTCCTCGTAGAACCGCAGGGTCTTGGCGGTGGTGCCGGCCGCCTCGGCGAGTTCGCCGATCCTCATCTGGGTCTCCGATGTGTCACAGGTCGCACTTGACCTTCCCCCGTACTGGAAGGTCCATTGTGGCTGCATCAAGAGCAATTCTCAAGACTCAGGGGAGGAATCGAGATGCAGTCCAGGTACGACCTTGCGATCATCGGATCGGGTGGCGCCGCGTTCGCCGCCGCCATCCGCGCGACCACGCTCGGCAAGTCGGTGGTGATGATCGAGCGCGGCACTTTCGGCGGCACGTGCGTGAACACCGGCTGCGTGCCGTCGAAGGCGCTCATCGCCGCCGCTGAGGCCCGCCAGACCGCTGCCGAGGCGGGCAACCGTTTCCCGGGGATCGCCACCACAGCGGACGACGTGGACATGCCCGCGCTGATCAGCAGCAAGCAGGACCTCGTCGAGGAACTTCGGGGTGAGAAGTACGTCGACGTCGCCGACGCCTACGGCTGGCAGATCCGCCACGGCGACGCTGCGTTCGCCGGCACGCCAGAAGCGCCCGTTCTTGAGGTCACCGCGACTGACGGTGCGGTCGAGACGATCGACGCTGATCACTACCTGGTCGCCACCGGCGCCAGCGCATGGGCCCCACCGATCGACGGTCTTGAGGAGGCCGGCTACCTGACCTCGACCACGGCGATGGAGTTGACCAAGGTTCCCGACTCGCTGCTGGTGCTCGGCGGCGGCTACGTCGCCTTGGAGCAGGCCCAACTGTTCGCCCGGCTCGGGTCCAAGGTCACCCTGCTGGTTCGTTCCCGGCTGGCGTCGAAGGAGGAGCCGGAGGTATCCAAGGCGCTGCAGGAGGTCTTCGCCGACGAGGGCATCCGCGTGGTCCGCCGTGCGGTCCCGACCCACGTTGCCCGTGACGACGTCAGGGGCCAGGTTGTTGTCACCGCTGACATCTCCGGCGGCGAGCAGGAATTCCACGCCGAACAGGTCCTCGTCGCCCTCGGCCGCCGACCGGTCACCGATGGGCTGAACCTCGATGCGGTGGAGGTGAAGACCGGCGACACGGGCGAGATCGTGGTCACCGACCAACTGCAGTCCTCCAACCCCCGGATCTGGGCAGCCGGCGACGTGACCGGGCACCCCGAGTTCGTCTACGTCGCCGCCCATCACGGCAACATGGTCGCTGAGAACACGTTCGCTGGCGCTGAGCGGTCGGTGGACCACAGCCGGCTGCCGCGGGTGACCTTCACCAGTCCGGCGATCGGCGCGGTCGGGATGACCGAGGCCCAGGTGCTCGCTGCCGGGATCCGCTGCGACTGCCGCGTCCTGCCGCTGGACTACGTGCCCCGGGCGCTGGTCAACCGCGACACCCGCGGCTTCATCAAGATCGTCGCCAACGCTGAGACCGGCGAGATCCTCGGCCTCACCGCCGTCGCCAAAGACGCCGGCGAGCTCGCCGCCGCCGGTGTCCACATCCTCGGCAAGACCGTCACCGAGGTCGCCGACGCATGGGCGCCCTACCTGACCATGACCGAAGGCATCCGGATCGCCGCCAAGGCCTTCACCACCGACATCTCCAAGCTGTCCTGCTGCGCGTGACCCGCAGCCGACAGCCTCCACCCGACTCATGAAGAAGGTACCGCCATGTCGGAGCTCACGACGCAACTGCCCGAACGACTCAACAACACCGAAGAGACCGGCCTTGACGCCGTCCTATTGATCCCGCTGCTGCGGCTGATCGTCGAGGGCGGCCCGGTCACCGTCGAGCAGTTCGCCGCGGCCGCCGGCCGTCCGGTCGACGACGTACGCACGGGTCTGGCCGCGGTGCCGGACACCGAGTACGACGACCAGGGCCGCATCATCGGCCAGGGCCTCACCCTGCGCCCCACCCCTCACCGGTTCACCGTGGCCGGTGAGGAGCTCTACACCTGGTGCGCCCTGGACACCCTGATCTTTCCGACCCTGCTCGAGCGCGCGGCGAGCGTGGAGTCGGTCTCCCCGACCAGCGGCGAGCCGATCCGGGTCACCATCGACCCCGCCGCCGGCGTCACCAGCGTCGAACCCGCCACCGCGGTGGTGTCGCTGGTCAACCCCGACCAGATCACCTCGATCCGGTCCTCCTTCTGCAACCAGGTCCACTACTTCACCTCCGATGAGGACGCCGCGGGCTGGCTGGCCGAGCACCCCCGCGCCGAGGTCGTGCCCGTGGCCGTTGCCTATCGGATCGGTACCGACCTCACGACCGGCTTCCTCAACCAGTTCCAGGCCAACGCGGCAGTGGCCGACGACGGCCACTGCCGCTGCTGACCAAGAACACCGAAGGGAACTCCACTCCGATGAAGTCCAACCACGACGACCAACCGGGAGGCAGCGGCCTGCTCCTCGGAGCCGGGGCCGCGCTGCTCATGGTCGCCTGCTGCGCCCTACTTCCCTTGCTCCTCGCCGGTGGTCTGCTGGCCAGTGTCGGCGGGTTCCTCGGCAACCCCTGGGTGATCGGCACCGGCATCGCCGTCCTGGTGCTCGCGGTCCTCGCGACCACGCGGCGCCGCAGCGGCGGCAACAACGCCAGGCATGGCTGTTGCCCGCCTGTGAACTCCACCCACCCCAGCGACACGAAGGACGACCAGAATCGATGACGCTTACCCGCACCCGCCGCGCGACCCTCTCGGTCGCCGGTCTCCTGCTTGCAGGCTCCCTGGCTCTGACCGCCTGCGGAAACACCGACGCCACACCAGCCGCAGATGCGGGCACGCCAGCGGCGGTTACTAGCATCGACGGCCAGATGGTCAGCCTGCCCGCCAGCGGGAAGCCGACCGCGGTGTTCTTCTTCTCCGTCGGCTGCGGCGAATGCGTTGAAGGCGTCCGCTCCCTCGGCGAGGCCGCCACCGCTGCCGAGAAGTCGGGTGCTGGGGCGAGCTTCCTCGCCGTCGACATGGACCCCGGCGAGTCCAAGGAGACCATCGAGGGATTCATGGAGTACGTCGACGCCGAACACGTCCCGGCCGCCATAGACGAGGGTGCCGCCTTGTCCCAGCGATTCGACGTTGCCGCCCTGTCCACCCTCATCGTCATCGACGGCGACGGCAAGGTGACCTTCCGTGCCACCGAGCCCGACGCGAAGACGATCACCGCCGAACTCGTCAAGGCCGGAGCCTGATCCATGGGCGGATTGCTCAGCCTCGCCTTCGCCGCCGGCATGGTGGCGCCGGTCAACCCGTGCGGGTTCGCGCTGCTGCCGGCCTGGATCAGCCAGACCCTCGGCGACGCTGACGCCTCGCCCGTCCCGGTGCGGCTGCTGAGGGCCCTGCGGTCCGGAATCGCACTGGCGATCGGGTTCGCCGGCACCCTCGCAGCTGCGGGCCTGCTGGTGAGCGCCGGGGCTCGGGGCCTGATCCAGGCAGCGCCCAAACTCGGTCTCGCCGTAGGCGTCCTACTGGTGCTCCTCGGCCTGTGGATGCTGGCCGGCCGTTCGATCTCCGTGCGGTTGCCCCGGATCACCGGCCGAGCAACCGAAGGCCTCCCGCCAACCGCCCGGATGCTGGTCTTCGGGATCGGCTACGCCCTCGCCTCCCTGTCGTGCACCTTCGGAGTGATCCTTGCTGTCATCGCCCAGGCACAGGCCACCGCCAGCTACGCGGGGCTGCTGCTGGTCTTCGGTGTCTACGCCGCCGGCTCAGCCAGCATCCTGCTGCTGCTCGCACTCGCGACCACCGCCGCGGGTACCGGCCTAACCCGCCACGTCGCACGCCTCGGGAGTTATGGCCCCCGGATCACCGGCGCCGTCTTGCTGCTCACCGGCGTCTACCTCGCGTGGTACTGGTGGCCCGCCGCCACCGCCGACAACAACCTCGTCGCGACCGGCCGTGCCGGCGGTGTCGCCAGGCTCTCAACGACCCTGTCCGGCTGGGTTCAGGCTCACACGGCGCCGATCGCGGCGCTCGCGGTCATCTCCCTCCTCGTAGTACTCGCCCTTGGCGCCGCCCATAGGCGGCGTCGAGCCAGTTCCGAATCGCCGGAGGCCTGCTGCGACACCACGAACGTCGGGCTCGGCGTGTCAGGCGGCGACCACGAGGGTCAGTAGCCGACGGCTGAATGGGGGGCTTGGTCCGGGACTCAGCGACTCGACTGGAACATTCTTCGAAGGACGTGCATGACTCACCGCAACTCGCCACTGTCAGTCGAGGGACGTCGGCGGCTGGTCGAGCGTTGCAAGACCCGGCCGATCGCTCACGTGGCAGCTGAGATGGGAATCTCCCGCGCTACCGCGTCAAAGTGGGTCCATCGCCATCGTGAGTTCGGTGAGGTCGGTCTGCTCGACCGCTCATCGACGCCTAAGCAATCCCCGACAGCCACCCCCAACGTCGTTGTTCGCGAAGTCGAACGCATGCGGCGCGAGCACAAGTGCTCAGCGGCTCGGATCACGTTCGAGCTCGAACAGGTCGGCATTCAGATCAGTCGGCGCACGGTGAGTCGCATCCTCACCGACCTGCAGCTCAACCGGCGCCGCTTCATCGACCCGACCGGGGAAAGTAACCGCGAAGCGAGGAAGATTGTCGCTCGGTGCCCCGGCCACATGGTTCACCTGGACGTCAAGAAGGTCGGCCGAATCCCCGATGGCGGCGGATGGCGGGCTCATGGCAAGGACAGCCCGGAAGCTCGCGCCGTCGCGCGGACGAAAACCCGCGGCACGCGAGCCGGCTACGTCTACCTCCACTCAGCGATTGACGGCTACTCACGCCTCGCGTACACCGAGGCTTTGCCGAACGAGCAGGCCGCGACGGCCGTTGCGTTCCTCGCGCGAGCGCGGGCATGGTTCGCGGCTCATGGCATCACGCACATCGAACGGATCGTGACCGACAACGGATCCTGTTACCGCGCCTCAGCGCTCGCCGATGCACTGGCCGGGTCGCGGCACCAACGGATCACGCCCTACACGCCCCGCCACAACGGAAAGATCGAGCGGTACAACCGGATCCTTGCCGAAGAGTTCCTCTATGCACGGACATGGACCTCAGAAGACGAACGCGCCAACGCCCTCGAGCGCTGGAACCTGCACTACAACTACCACCGCCCGCACGGTGCCGCGGACGGTCAGCCGCCGGCCACGCTCGTGCCAATTCGCGTCAACAACGTCCTGGCCTCATACATCTAGACCGCACTGTGGTGCTCGGCGGGGTCGAGTACAACATCGTGTTCGCATCTGAGGTGAACGAGGAGCAACGCCTCGAATTGAATCTCCCCGCGCGCGGCACGCGTTGCTCCTGTGTCAGGTGCGCCTGTGAGAACGAAGCAGACACCGGCTCAGTTGCGCGCCCTATGTGCGGTTGTTGCCTCGCCGACTGCCCCGACGTTCATCCAGAGCGGGGAGTCTGCAGGGCAACTTGGGCGACCGCTGGTGGCTAGATGCGCGTCTCCTGGTCAGCGGAACACCCGTCTGAGGTTCGCCCGCCATGGCGGATCAAGACGGTCGGGCTGAACCCCCGAGAGAGCGCCGGACAACCCTCGGACGACACGCCGAGTGACCTGAAAAAACCTCTGTTCAGAGTTTGACGACTGCCGGCGCCGGGAGTTAGGGTAGGACCATAAATACCAGCCCCGCTGTCGCTCAATAACTTTCGAGTTGCCGAGATGACATGGGCTGGTTTTCTTTTTCGCCATGATGGGTAGCGTGAAGGAACACCTCCCGTACGACGATCAGCTCGCGAAGATGCTCGGTCGCGGGCTCACGAGCGCCGATCGCCCGGGTGCCATCGCTGCGCTCAAGCGAATCGGGTACTACCGATTGTCGGCGTACACCTACCCGTTCCGCGAGCCGCCATCAGAAGCAGATATTGCAGCCAAGCGAACGCGCGCGGAGACCTTCCGGCCCGGCTCGAGCCTTGAGGACGCGCTTCATCTCTACGAGTTCGATCGTAAGCTCCGCGCGGTGGTCTTGCAGGCTCTCCAGGAGCTTGAGGTCGGTTTCGCAACAAAGATTGGCTACACGCTCGGCAAGCGGGCAGGAGACGGCCACCTGAAGCTCCAGCACCTCGATGCATCGGCATGCACGGTCGTCAACCGGGACGGCGTCACGGCGCACGCAGCTTGGGTCGCACGATACGAGAAGCTCCGAAGCGATGCGAAGGATGAGGAGTACGTAAAGCACCACGTCCTGCACTACGGCGGTGAGATCCCGATCTGGGTAGCGACGGGGTTCATGGACTTTGGCTGTCTGATCCGGCTGTACTCGCTGATGGACGCTCGCGATCGGAAGAAGATTGCGTACGAGTTCGGTCTGAGGGGCAACGGCGCGGACACGCTCTACCGATGGCTGCGCGCGCTCAACATCCTTCGCAACAACTGTGCCCACAGCAATCGAATCTGGAACCGAGCGACAGTCGATGTGCCGCCGAAGTTCGCCACCCAGGTCGCGCCGGAGCACCTGCATCATCTCAACGATCTGGACAACGACCGACGGCAGAAGATCTACTTGCTGATCGCCCTCACGGCGCACCTCGAGCGAGCGGTGAACCCGTCGAGCACCTGGGCATGGTCGGCCCTGCCAACTCAAGCAAAGAAGCTTGGCAACGTTGGCGGGATGACGCTCGAGAACACGATGGGATTCCCGGATGGATGGCAGGAGCTGGCGCTCTGGAGAAAGTAGTTCCTGAGGAGCACTGCGATTGACGCCCGAACCGGCCCTCGACCGGCCCAAGCTCCCATGACGAGGGATTCGCGTCTCGCCGCGCTCGCTCCATGTACGGGAACTTCGGTCGCTCAGCGTTGAGTCGGAGCAGCAGTAAGGCGACACGGAAACCGCCCCGCACCAGGGAAAAGCAAAACCCCCGCCATGTAGAAGCTAGGCGAGGGTTTCTGGGACCGTTGTAACGACGGTCCGTGTGGCTCCGACGGGCGTCGATCCCGTGACCTCACGATTTTCAGTCGTGCGCTCTACCAACTGAGCTACAGAGCCTCGCGACACCATGGATGCCGCGACCGAAACGAAAGGCCCTTCGAAAAGGGCCCGTCGCTCAGAGCGACCCTGACGGGACTTGAACCCGCGACCTCCGCCGTGACAGGGCGGCACGCTAACCAACTGCGCTACAGGGCCATGCGTATTTAGTTGTTCTACCGGAAAGTGACCCCAACGGGATTCGAACCCGTGCTACCGCCGTGAAAGGGCGGCGTCCTAGGCCGCTAAACGATGGGGCCGGATGAGCCCGAAACCTGGCGATTTCGTGCTCGCTTGCCGACGACCGAGCCTACTTCATGATTCGCGAGATTGCCAATCGAGGGCGTGGCGTCCGTGTCGGAGGGGGCATCGGGGCCGAGAATGAGGCCCGACGGCGGGAACTCGCCCTGTTGCTCCTGTGACTCGTGTTGCTACTGTGTTCCGAGTTGCGAACCGGTGAGAGAAGGTATTCCCGTGACGCTCGAGCGCCCCGAAGATCAAGACGACTGCGGTTGCGCGCCCTCCGCGAGTGAGAGGCGCCGTCTATGGCCGTCGCTCGACCGTCGGAGCGCGCTGAAGCTGGGAGCCATCGGCGCCGTGGCGGTCGGTGCCTTCGGCGCGACGGTTCCGTCGTTCGGTTCGCCCGCCTACGCCGCCGACTACCCCTCGTGGGACGACGTCGAGGCCGCGCGGGCGAATGAAGCCGCGAAAGCGGGCGAGATCACGCGCATCCAGGGCCTCATCCAGCAGCTGCAGTCCGAGGTGGCGCGCACGCAGGCCGAAGTGGTCGCCCGTTCCGACGAGTACTACACCGCGCAGCAGGCCTACTTCGACGCCGACTATCGCGCCCAGCAGATCCAGTCGCAGGCCGACGCCGAGGCGCAGAAGGCGACGGATGCCGCCACCAAGGCCGGCAAGGTCGCCGCCCAGCTCTACCGCGCCGGCGGCGATGACACCTCTCTCGACCTGTTCTTCTCCGGTTCGGCCGCGACGGCCGACGATCTGCTCGCGAAGCTCGGGACGATGGACAAGCTCGTCGATCGCAACCGCGCGGTGTACGCCGCCGCGGTGACGGCGCGCGACAACGCCAAGAACCTGAGCAACCAGGCCAACGACGCTCGCGCCGAGCGCGACCGTCTGCAGAAGATCGCCGAAGAGAAGATGGTCGCCGCTCAGCAGGCCGCCGCGGCCGCGCAGGACGCCCTCGCGGCCCAGCAGGCCAACCAGGCGACGCTCGAGGCGCAGCTCGCGGCTCTCCAGGACACGACCGCGAAGACCGTCGCCGACTACCAAGCGGGTGTCGAGGCGGAGCGCAAAGCCCGCGAAGAGCGCGAGCGCAAGGCCCGTGAAGAGGCCGAAGCGCGTGACCGTGCCGAGCGCGAGCGTCGCGAGCAGGAAGCGCGCGACAACGCCAACAACAACAGCGGTGGCGGCGGTGGCGACAGCGGCGGCGGTGGCGATGGCGGCGGCGGAGGCAACAGCGGCGGGGGCGGTGGCCCGGGCGGCTGGTCCCGCCCGTCGTGGGCCGGCACGACCTCGGGCTACGGCCCGCGCTCGAGCCAGTGCAACGGCAGCTACTGCGCGAGCTCGTGGCACCTGGGTCTCGACTTCGGCGCCGGATGCTGGTCGCCGATCTACGCAGCCTTCGACGGCCGTGTGACGTACGCCGGGTACAACGGCGGTTACGGCAATTACATCCGCATCGAGCACCCCGACGGTTCCGGCACGGGCTACGCCCACATCGTCGACGGCGGTATCTACGTCTCGTACGGCCAGTGGGTCTCGTCGGGTCAGCAGATCGCGGCCACCGGTCAGACGGGCAACTCCTTCGGCTGCCACCTCCACTTCGAGGTCTACCCGCCGTGGGGCGGGACGACCGACCCGGCGCCCTGGCTGCGCTGGCGCGGAATCGACGTCTGACACTCCTCGTCGGATACGAAAGAACCCCTGGTCCTGCGACCGGGGGTTCTTTCGTATCCGTGACGGATCAGAGCGTGTTGGGCGCCTCGCCCGAGCCCTGCGTCTTGGTCTGCGCGTCGTGCTCGTCGAATCGCGTGAAGGCCTCGGCCACCAGGCGCTCGGCCTCGGCGGCATCCGCCCACTCGTCGACCTTGACCCACTTGTTGGGCTCCAGGTCCTTGTAGTGCTCGAAGAAGTGCGAGATCTCCTTCTTGGTCCACTCGTCGATGTCGCCGACATCCTGGATGTGGTCCCAGCGCGGGTCCTTCGCGAGCACGGCGACGACCTTGTCGTCTCCACCGGCCTCGTCGCTCATCTTCAGGACGCCGACGGGGCGCACCTTGGCGAGGATGCCGGGGTGCAGGTCGCGGTCGAGCAGCACGAGCACATCGAGCGGGTCGCCGTCCTCGCCCAGGGTGTTCTCGAAGAAGCCATAGTTCGCGGGGTAGCCGAACACCGTGTAGAGGATGCGGTCGAGGTAGACACGGCCGGTGCCGTGGTCGACCTCGTACTTCACGCGGCTGCCGCGGGGGATCTCGATGACGGCGTCGTATGCGCCCATACTCGTGCTCCTTAGATCTGTGGATTTCCGCGCCCAGCCTAGTCGGGAGCCGCCCCGAGCCCGCGCCGCTGCGCCGCTAGCGTGGAGGGATGGATCACCGTCCCGGACTCGACCCTTCCGTCGCCGAAGTCCGTCGCGCCGTGCGCGCGGCGCTCGATCGGATCGACGGCTCCGTCGTCGTGGCGCTGTCGGGCGGGCCGGACTCGCTCGCCCTCGCGGCCGCGACCGCTTTCGAGGCTCCGCGCGCCGGCATCCGCGCCGCAGCGGTCGTCATCGACCACGGGCTGCAGGACGGATCGGATGCCGTGGCCGCCGCGGCCGCGGAGAAGGCGCGGGCCCTCGGTCTCGACGCTCGTATCGTGACGGTCCGGGTCGCCCCGGGCGACGGCCCCGAAGCCGCGGCGCGGGACGCGCGCTACGCCGGGCTCGGGCGGGCTGCGGCGGAGATCGGCGCCGACACGGTCCTGCTCGGCCACACCCTCGACGATCAGGCGGAGACGGTGCTTCTCGGTCTCGCGCGCGGAGCGGGTGCGACGAGCCTGGCGGGAATGGCGCCCGAGCGGCGGGATGCCACCGGGCCGACGTGGGCGCGACCGCTGCTCGCCGTGCGCCGTCGGGTCACTGTCGCCGCCTGCACGGCCGAGGGGCTCGACCCGTGGACCGACCCGCACAACGCCGACCCGGCGTTCGCGCGCGTGCGCGTGCGCGAGCGCGTGCTGCCGGTCCTGGAGGCGGAGCTCGGCCCGGGGGTCGCGGAGGCTCTCGCCCGCACCGCCGAGCACATGCGGGAGGATGCCGCGGCGTTCCAGGACATGATCGACGAGACGATCGAGGACATCGTCGAGCACGCCGAGGCCGGCATCTCGCTCTCCGCCGCGGCGCTCGCGGCGAATCCGGCGGCGCTGCGCAACCGCATCGTGCGGTACGTCGTCGAGAGCGAGTTCGGGGTCTCGCTCACACGCACGCAGACCCTCGAGGTCGCGCGGCTGGCGACCGACTGGCGGGGTCAGGGGCCGATCGACCTGCCCGGATGCCTCGCGCGCCGCGTCGGCGGGCGGATCGAGGTCGTCGCGCGGGCGGCATCCTGAATCCACCGACGTAGACTTTCCGAATGCGCGCGGCCGATATTTCCGACGACATCAGCGAAGTCCTCCTCACCGAGGAACAGATTCACGAGAAGCTCGCCGAATTGGCGCAGCAGGTCGTCGCCGACTATTCCGGCAAAGACGTCGTGCTCGTGGGTGTCTTGAAGGGCGCGGTCATGGTGATGGCCGATTTCGCTCGGCACCTGCCCCGCCACATCACGATGGACTGGATGGCCGTGTCGTCGTACGGCGCGAGCACGCGATCGAGCGGCGTGGTGCAGATCCGCAAAGACCTCGACACCGACATCACCGGCAAGCACGTGCTGATCGTCGAGGACATCATCGACTCCGGTCTCACCCTCAGCTGGCTGCTCGAGAACTTCGCCTCGCGCGGAGCCGAGTCGGTCGAGGTGCTCGCTCTCCTGCGCAAGCCGGATGCCATGAAGGTCGAGGTCGACTGCCGGTACGTGGGCTTCGACATCCCCAACGACTTCGTCATCGGGTACGGGCTCGACTACGCCGAGAAGTACCGCAACCTCCGCGACGTCGCGGTGCTCGCCCCGCACGTGTACTCCTGAGCACCGGATACGCCCACGACGAACGCACAGGCCCGGCATAGTCCGCGCGCGTTACCCTGATCCCACCGCTTTTTCCGCGGCGGATCACGAAAGGGCTGGGCTCGCCCACCATGGATTTCAAGAAGATCACCCGCAACCCGATCATCTACGTTCTGCTGGTCGGTCTGCTTCTGGTCATCGGCTTCTCGCTCATCTCGAACCTGAGCGGTGCTCGTCAGATCTCCACCAAGGAGGGTCTCGACCTGCTCAAGGGCGGGACGGTCACCCAGGTGGTCACCAACGATCCCGACCAGCGCGTCGACCTCACGCTGTCGCAGCCCTTCGAGGGCGCGAACGACGTGCAGTTCTACTTCAGCCAGGCTCGGGCGAACGAGGTGGCCAGTGCGATCGACAGTGCCGCCCCCGCCGACGGCTTCAACGACGTCGTTCCCAAGCCCAGCTGGTTCGACGGCTTCATCGGGCTGATGCTCCCGCTCGTCCTGCTCGGTCTGGTCTTCTGGTGGCTGCTCTCGAGCGCCCAGGGCGGCGGCAGCAAGGTCATGCAGTTCGGCAAGTCGCGCGCGAAGCTCGTCACCAAAGAGACGCCCACCGTCACCTTCCAGGACGTCGCGGGCTCCGACGAGGCGATCGAAGAGCTCGACGAGATCAAGGAGTTCCTCAAGGACCCCAAGAAGTTCGAAGAGGTCGGCGCCCGCATCCCCAAGGGCGTGCTGCTGTACGGCCCTCCCGGAACCGGCAAGACGCTTCTCGCCCGCGCCGTCGCCGGCGAGGCCGGAGTGCCCTTCTACTCGATCTCGGGTTCGGACTTCGTCGAGATGTTCGTCGGAGTCGGTGCCAGCCGCGTGCGCGACCTGTTCAACCAGGCCAAGGAGAGCTCGCCGGCCATCATCTTCATCGATGAGATCGACGCCGTCGGTCGCCACCGCGGGGCCGGCATGGGCGGCGGTCACGACGAGCGCGAGCAGACGCTCAACCAGATGCTCGTCGAGATGGACGGCTTCGACCCCAAGGTCAACGTCATCGTGATCGCGGCGACCAACCGCCCCGACATCCTCGACCCTGCCCTGCTGCGTCCCGGCCGTTTCGACCGGCAGATCGGCGTCGACGCGCCCGACCTCAAGGGTCGCCAGCGCATTCTCGAGGTGCACGGCCGCGGCAAGCCCCTGTCGGACTCGGTCGACCTCGAGGTCGTCGCGCGCAAGACGCCCGGCTTCACCGGTGCCGATCTCGCGAACGTCCTGAACGAGGCCGCTCTGCTGACCGCGCGCTCCAACGCGCAGCTCATCGACAACCGTGCGCTGGACGAGGCCATCGACCGCGTCATCGCCGGTCCTCAGCGCCGCACGCGCGTCATGAAGGACAAAGAGAAGCTCATCACGGCCTACCACGAGGGCGGTCACGCCCTGGCCGCGGCGGCGATGAACCACACCGACCCCGTCACGAAGGTCACGATCCTTCCCCGCGGCAAGGCGCTCGGCTACACGATGGTGCTGCCGCTCGACGACAAGTACTCCGTCACCCGCAATGAATTGCAGGACCAGCTGACGTACGCGATGGGCGGTCGTGTCGCCGAGGAGATCGTGTTCCACGACCCCACCACCGGTGCCTCGAACGACATCGAGAAGGCGACGAGCATCGCCCGCAAGATGGTCACCGAGTACGGCATGACCAACGACGTGGGTCCCGTGAAGCTCGGCTCCTCCTCCGGTGAGGTCTTCATGGGACGCGACATGGGCCACGGTCGCGACTTCTCGGAGCGCATCGCCGAGCGCGTCGACGCGCAGGTGCGCGCTCTCATCGAGCAGGCGCACAACGAGGCCTACGAGGTCATCAACGCCAACCGTGACGTACTCGACCGGCTCGCTCTCGAACTGCTCGAGAAGGAGACGCTCGACCACCTCGAGCTCGCCGAGATCTTCAAGGACGTCAAGCGCCTGCCGCCGCGCCCCCAGTGGCTGTCGTCCGGCGACCGCCCGGTCTCGACCCTGCCTCCCGTCGACGTTCCCCGCCGCCCCGTCCCGACCGGGGTCGCGGCGTCGGTGGAGTCCGAGGCTCAGACCGCGACGCAGGCGCAGCGCCGCCCGAGCGGACAGACGCGACCGGCCACGGCCTAAGGCGCCGTGGCCGTCGACCGGGAGCGCGTCGCCGCGCTCGTACGCGAGATGCTCGAGGCGATCGGGGAGGACCCCGATCGCCCCGGGCTCCGCCAGACGCCGACCCGCGTGGCCGAGTCGTGGAGCGAGTTCTTCGGGGGAGTGGGGCAAGATGCCGCCGCCCCTCTGCAACACACCATCTCCGTGACGCGCGGCCCGGCGCCGGACACCCTCCCCTCTGGCGCGGTGATGCTTCGCGACATCGCGTTCCGGTCGATGTGCGAGCACCACCTGCTGCCCTTCCGCGGTCGGGCGCACGTCGCGTACCTGCCCGGGGAAGAAGTCGTCGGTCTCGGCGCGCTTCCGCGGGTGATCGACATCCTGGCGGCTCGTCCCCAGGTGCAGGAGCGCCTCGGCGAGCAGGTCGCCGACACCGTGGCATCCGCCCTCGATGCGCGCGGAGTGCTCGTGGTGCTCGATGCGGTGCACGAGTGCGTGACCATGCGCGGCGGCCGCCAGCTCGACGCCTCGACCGTCACGATCGCCGCACGCGGTGTCTACACCGACGCGGCCGCCCGCTCCGAGCTCGTCGCCCTGATCGGGGCGCGCGCGTGACCCTCATCATGGCGATCGTCAACGTGACGCCGGACTCCTTCAGCGACGGCGGGCGCTACCTCGACCCCGACGTGGCGATCGCGCACGCGCGCTCGCTGCGCGCGCAAGGGGCGGATCTCCTCGACGTCGGCGGCGAGTCCACGCGCCCGGGGGCGGAACGGGTCGCGCCTCGGGTGGAGCAGGAGCGCGTTCTGCCGGTCGTCGAGGCACTGGCATCCGAGGGTGCCGTCGTCAGCATCGACACGATGAACGCCTCGACGGCGCGCGCCGCGATCGCCGCGGGCGCCCGAATCGTCAACGACGTGTCGGGTGGCCTCGCCGACGTCGAGATGCTTGCCGCTGTCGCGGAGAC
Source organism: Microbacterium testaceum (assembly GCF_001476655.1). GTDB lineage: Bacteria > Actinomycetota > Actinomycetes > Actinomycetales > Microbacteriaceae > Microbacterium > Microbacterium testaceum_C. The sequence goes on from NZ_LDRT01000027.1 coordinate 92,591, forward strand.
CGACGCCGAGATCGCCCTGGGCCACTGGCGGGGCCCGTCCACCGACATGTACGCCCGCGCCGACTACGCCGACGTGGGCCGCGAGGTCGCCGAAGAGCTCGCCGAACGGGTGGCGCACGCCCGCGCCGCGGGTATCGGCCCGGAGCGCCTCATCGTCGACCCGGGGGTGGGCTTCGGCAAGCGCGGCATCCAGAACTGGCGGGTTCTGAACGCGATCCCCACCCTTGCAGAACTCGGTCCGCGCGTGCTCATCGGCACGAGCCGCAAGCGCTTCCTCGCGGAGGTGCTCGGTGACGACGCCGATCTCGCCCGCCGCGACCTCGCCACCGCCGTCACGAGCGCGCTCGCGGCGCGGTCCGGGGCGTGGGCCGTCCGTGTGCACGATGTTCCGACCACTCGCGACGCGCTCGCCGTCGCCCGCGCCTGGGAGGCCTGATGGATGCCGTCGACGAGATCACCCTCACGGGGGTGCGCGCCTTCGGCCATCACGGGGTGTACGCCGACGAGAAGCGCGACGGGCAGGAGTTCGTCGTCGACGTGACGCTCCGCCTGCCGTTGCACCTCGCCGCGGTGACCGACGACGTCAGCGACACCGTGCACTACGGCGAGCTCGCGGAACGGATCGTCGAGATCGTCGAGGGCGAGCCGGCCGACCTCCTCGAGACCGTGGCGCAGCGCATCGCCGACGACGTTCTCGCCGACCCGCGCGTCGAGGCGGTGACGGTCACCGTCCACAAGCCGTCCGCCCCGATCACCGTCCCGTTCGGGGATGTCGCCGTGACGATCCGTCGAGGTCGTGCATGAGCGTTCGTCTGGCTCACGGGATCGGTGATCCGCCTCGGGATGCCGAAGTGCCGGCTGTCGTGGCGCTCGGGGCGAACCTCGGCGACCGCGCCGAGACCCTGGCCGCCGCCGTCGATGCGCTGCGCGCTCTTCCGCTCACGACAGAGGTGCGCGTGTCGAAGCCCCTCGAGACCGTGGCGGTCACCGTGCACGGGGAGGACACCGACGCTCCGCGGTACCTCAACGCCGTCGCCCTCGTGTCGACTCGACTCGCCCCGCGTGCCCTCTTGCGCGAGCTTCACCGCATCGAGGCCGACCACGGTCGTGTCCGCCGCGAGCGCTGGGGAGACCGCACGCTCGATCTCGACCTGATCGCCTATGCCGACGAACGCGTCGACGACGAGGATCTGACGGTGCCGCACCCGCGGGCCCACGAGCGGGAGTTCGTCCTCGCGCCGTGGCTCGACGTGGACCCGGATGCCGCGATCCCGGGCCGCGGACGGGTCGAGGATCTGCTGCGGGAGCTGCGGGGAGGCACACGATGAAACGCACGGGCGCGGGAATCCTCGTCATCGCGGCGGTGGTCGGCGCGGTGTGCGGTTTCATCCTCGACACCGTCCTTGCGGCGATGGGACGCCCGACTTTCTCTCCCGCCGCGAGCCTGCCCACGATCCTCGTGCTCCTGGCCGCGGTGATCGTCGTCCTCGCGGTCCCGGTCGCGCGGGCGACACGCGGACGTTCGACCCGGCGCATCGATCCGTTCCGCGCACTGCGCATCGCGATGCTGGCGAAGGCGTCCTCTCTCGTGGGCGCTGCGGCGACGGGCTTCGGTGCGGGGCTGCTGTCCTTCCTCTTCACCCGCCCGGTGACTCCGTCGGTAGGCTCGATGGCATCGATCATCGCGACGGTCGTGTGCGGAGTCGTCCTCGTCGTCGCGGGTCTCGTGGCCGAGCAGCTCTGCACCATCCGGAAGGACGACGATGACGAACACCCCGGACTTCCCGGAGCGGACGCCGCCCCCCGCTGAGGGGGAGTCGGGTCCGCACCGCGACGACGCGGTCGCCGAGTCGGCCCGCCGGCCGGGGGCCGCGACACCCGAGACGGCGGAGTCGCGTGATGCGCCGATTCTGGATGAGGGCACGTACCTCCGCATCCTGGAGCCGCGCGGTGCGGGGCGCCTGCCGCTCGGCGACGGCACGTGGCATCAGCTGGCCCGCGCCTACGTGCGGGTGCAGGTGATCTCGCAGGGGGCGTTCCTTCTCCTCGTCCTCGCGGTCGCCGTCGGCCTCCAGCTCTTCCTCGACCTGCAGTGGCAGTGGATTCCCGCGGGCGTCCTCGCGGTCATCACGCTCGTGGGGCTCATCATCACCCCGCGCCAGGCGCGGTCCTTCGGGTACCAGCTGCGTCGTGACGACCTCGTCTTCCGCCGCGGGATCCTCTGGCAGCGCGTGGTGGCCGTGCCGTACGGCCGCATGCAGCTCGTGGACATCACTCACGGTCCCCTCGATCGCGGCTTCGGTATCGCGCAGCTCAAGCTCGTGACGGCCGCGGCATCCACCGGTGTCACCATCCCCGGCCTCACCCAGGCCGCGGCCGAGCAGTTGCGTGACACTCTCATCGCCGTCGCCGAGACCCGTCGGACCGGGCTGTGACCGACGCCACCCCGTCGCGCCCCGGGGCGACCGGGCGCATCGCGACCCGTTCGCCCATGAGCGACGGAGAGTGGCACCGGCTCCATCCCCTCACGCCGCTCCTGCGCGGGGGACTCTTCCTGCTCGTGATGATCGGCGTCCTGGTCGCGAATCTGCGGGAGCGCCTGTTCGAGCTCTTCTTCCCGGTGTTCACCGACCTTCCCCCGGGGGCGATGCCACCGGATCCCGTCGACTTCCTCTTCTCGCACAACCTGCTCCTCATCGCTGCGGGCGCGGTCGTGGTGGTGCTGGTGATCCTCCTCGGGGCCTTCCGCTTGTCGTGGCGGTTTCACACCCTGCGCATCGGCGACGACGTCGAGGTGCGATCGGGCGTTCTGTTCCGCACCCACCGTCGCGCGCCGCTCGACCGCGTGCAGGGTGTGAACCTGACACGCCCGATGGTCGCGCGGCTCCTCGGTTTGGCGAAGCTCGAGGTGGTGGGTGCGGGCCTGGATGCCAACGTCAAGCTCGAGTACCTCTCCGCCAGGGACGCGGACGCCCTCCGCGGCGACATCCTGCGTCTGGCGTCCGGTCGTCGTCTCGCGGAGGCGGGGCCCGGCGCGACGGTCGCCGGGGGCTCGTTGGTGCGGGCGACCGCCGAGGCCGTGGGGTCCGGCATCCAGGGCCTCGTCGAGGGCGAGGATTTCTCCGACGCCGAGCCCGAGAGCATCGTGCGGATTCCCCTGGGACGGCTGGTGGCCTCACGGGTGCTGAGCGGCTCGATGCTGTGGCTTCTCGGGCTGGTCGCGGCGATCATCGTCGCCGCCTCGATCTCGACGGTATGGCTGCTGGTCACGGTGGTGCCCACGTTCCTCGCCTACGGGGCGTACTACGTCCGCTCCATCGCGCGGGGGCTGCGATACTCGATCGCGCCGACGCCAGACGGGGTCCGGCTGACGTTCGGGCTGTTCACGACGATCAGCGAGGTCGTTCCGCCCGGTCGAGTGCATGCCATCGAGGTCCGCCAACCGTTGCTGTGGCGTCCGTTCGGATGGTGGTCGATCTCGGTCAACCGTCTCTCGGGCCGGTCGTCGACCGATTCCTCGACCGACCAGCTCGCCGCCGTTCTTCCGGTGGGGACGCGCGACGATGTCGAACGCGTCCTTCGGATCCTCGCGCCGGGCCTTCCCGCGGACGGCTGGGCCGATGTCGTCCGAGACGGCGTTCTGGGGCCGGCCGCCGATGATCCGTACGTCACGACGCCGCGTCGCGCGCGGATCCTGCGCCCGCTGTCGTGGCGTCGGAACGGGGTGCTGCTGACGGTCGATGCGCTGTTCCTCCGTCGAGGATGGATCTGGAGATCGCTGTCGATCTTCCCTCTTGCGCGCCTGCAGTCGATCGGGCTGCACCAGGGGCCGCTGGCCCGGGCGATGCGCACCGCGCGGCTGGGGGCGCACGTGATCTCGGGAACGGTTCAGACCTCGGTGGCGGTGCTCGACCGCGACGCGGCCATGATGTTGATGGAAGACACCGCGCGCGCGACCGTGACGGCCTCGGCGCAGGACAGGACCCACAGGTGGGCGGGATGAGCGGAATGCGCGACGGACGACTCGGCGTCGGGATCATCGGAGCGGGTCGTGTCGGCCCGGTCATCGGTGCCGCGCTGGCCGGGGCGGGTCATGCGCTGACAGGGATCACCTCGGGATCGGACGACGATCGCGTCGAGGCCATCCTTCCCGGGCTGCCGGTGCTGTCGCCCGAGGAGGTCGCGCGGCGAAGCGAGTTGGTCGTCGTCGCGGTGCCGCACGACCAGCTCCCGGGGCTGGTCTCGGGACTGGCCGACCTCGGCGCGTGGCAGCCGGGGCAACTCGTCGTGCACACGGACCCCGCGTACGGCGTCGGCGTCCTCGCCCCCGCGATGAAGAGCGGGGCGATCCCGCTGGCGATCCACCCCGCGATCGCCTTCACCGGGGCGTCGTCACTGGACCTGCACCAGCTCGCCCAGGCGTACGCGGCGGTGACGGCTCCGGCTCCCGTGCTCCCGATCGCGCAGGCGCTGGCCGTCGAGCTCGGGTGCGAGCCGGTGGTGGTCGCCGAAGGCGACCGCGCCACGTACGCCGAGGCGATCGCGACAGCGACCGAGTTCTCGCGCTCGATCGTGCAGCAATCGGCAGCGCTGCTCTCGCGGGTGGGAGTGTCGAACACGGGCGGGTACCTCTCCGCTCTCGTCCGCTCGAGCGTCGACCAGGCCCTCGCCGACAGCACCGGGCCGGGGCCGGAGGGGTCGAAGCCGGACGCTACGATCAACGAATGATCCGCACCATCGACGATCTGCGTTCCCGCCTGGCGGATGTGCGCAGCGCCGACTCCCCCGAGGGGGCCGCCCGCGTCGCCCTCGTCTCCACTCTCGGCGCTCTGCACGCGGGACACGTCGACCTCATCCGCGAGGCACGTCGGCGCGCGGATGTCGTGGTGGTCTCGACGTTCGTGAACCCGCTGCGGTTCCGGACCGCCGAGGAGACCGCGGCCTACCCCCGTTCCCCGGAGGCGGATGCCGATCTCTTGGTCGACCTGGGGGTCGACATCGTCTTCGCCCCCACGGCGACGGAGTTCCTGCCCGCCGGGACCGCCACGATGCGGGTCGCCGCAGGAGACCTGGGCTTCCGGTACGAGGGACGATCGCGCCCGTTCTACTTCGACGGCGTGTTGACGGTCGAGGCGAAGCTCTTCCATCTCGTGCGCCCGGACATCGCGATCTACGGGGAGCGCGACCTCCAGAGGGTCTTCCTCGTCCGCCGGATGATCCGCGACCTTGACTTCGCGATCGACACGGCCGTGGTCCCCACGGTGCGCGCCGAGGACGGTCTGCCGGTGTCGAGTCGCGTCGCTCTCCTCGACGACGCCGATCGCCGAGCGGCGGCGAAGCTTCCGCGTGCTCTCGAAGCCGCCGCCTCCAACGCCGACCTCGGCGTCGACGCCTGTATCGCGGCGGCGCAGTCGTCGCTGATGGGCGAGCAGCGCATCGCGCTGGAGTACCTCACCGTCGTCGATCCGGCGACCTTTCTGCCCGTCGAGGAAGGGCACCGCGGGCGGGCCCTGGCGCTCATCGCCGCGACCGTCGGGGGCCACCGCTTCATCGACAACGCGGAGATCTCGCTGCGCTGAGTCAGCGCGGTCGCGCGGCGAGTGCGACGGCCAGGGGCACCCGACGCCCGGCGAATAGACTGGGGGAGACCCCGAGGAGCCCTCACGATGACCGACGCGCCCGCGAACGACGCCCCCGAGCCCACCGAAGAAGACGTCTTCGAGCAGAAGGCCGTCCGCCTCGGTAAGCGCGAGCGCCTCCTGGCCGAGCGCACCGACGCCGCGGGCGGGCCATACCCGGTCGTGGTCCCCGTGACCGACACCATCCCGGCGCTCCGCGAGCGTTACGGCGACCTCGAAGCCGGGGCCGAGACCGGTGTCACCGCCGGAGTGGCCGGCCGAGTGGTGTTCAGCCGCAACACCGGCAAGCTCTGCTTCGCGTCTCTGCAGGCGGGCGACGGCAGTCGCATCCAGGCGATGGTGTCCCTCGCCGCGGTGGGCGAGAAGTCCCTCCAGGCGTGGAAGGAGCTCGTCGACCTCGGTGACCACGTCTTCGTCTCGGGAGAGGTCATCTCCAGCCGCCGAGGCGAGCTGTCGATCATGGTCGCCGAGTGGCGCATCGCCGCCAAGGCGGTCCTTCCGCTGCCGAACCTGCACAGCGAGCTGAGCGAGGAGAGTCGCGTGCGCAGCCGCTTCCTCGACCTCATCGTGCGAGACCGCGCACGCGAGACAGTGCTCGCCCGTGCCAAGGTCAACGCGAGCCTGCGCCGCACCTTCACCGAGCGCGACTTCGTCGAGGTCGAGACCCCCATGCTGCAGGTGCAGCACGGTGGCGCGAGCGCTCGTCCTTTCGTGACGCACTCGAACGCCTTCGATGCCGAGCTCTACCTGCGCATCGCGCCCGAGCTCTTCCTCAAGCGCGCCGTGGTCGGCGGCATCGATCGGGTGTACGAGATCAACCGCAACTTCCGTAACGAGGGTGCCGACTCCACGCACAGCCCGGAGTTCGCGATGCTCGAGGCGTACCAGTCGTACACCGACTACAACGGCATCGCTGATCTGACCCAGACCCTCATTCAGAACGCCGCCGTCGCGGTGGCCGGTTCTACCACCGTCACATGGGCGGACGGGACCGAGTACGACCTCGGTGGCGAATGGGATCGGATCTCGATGTACGACTCCCTCTCGGAGGCGTCCGGGCGCACGATCACCCCGCAGACCCCTGTCGACGAGCTCCGCGCGTTCGGCGCCGAAGCCGGTGTCGAAGCCCCCGCGCACGAGACGCACGGCAAGTGGGTCGAGGAGCTGTGGGAGCACTTCGTCAAGAGCGGCCTCACCCGGCCGACGTTCGTGATGGACTTTCCGGTCGACACCAGCCCGCTTGTGCGCGAGCACCGTTCGATCCCCGGCGTGGTCGAGAAGTGGGACCTGTACGTCCGCGGCTTCGAGCTGGCGACAGGGTACTCCGAGCTGGTCGACCCCGTCATCCAGCGTGAACGCTTCGTCGAGCAGGCCACTCTGGCCGCGCGCGGCGACGTCGAGGCGATGTCGATCGACGAGGAGTTCCTCCGTGCCCTTGAGCACGGCATGCCGCCGACCGGAGGCATGGGGATGGGAATCGACCGGCTGCTCATGGCCATCACGGGTCTCGGCATCCGCGAGACCATCCTCTTCCCGCTGGTCAAGTGAGGCGCCCCCGCGCTCGGCGCGGGGTCCGTTCGAACAACCATTCCGGCAGTCGGCCGTTGTCGGTGAGGGTGAGCACAATCCCGCTGAGCCCGTGCGCGGGGTCGATCTCGAGGGCGGATTCCGCATAGAACGCCGCGTGCGTGGAGCGCCCCGTCGCCCAGGCCAGCCACGCGCACGCGGCGAGAGCGCCCGGCCGCCGGGAGCGCGGCGCGGTAGCGGCCACTCGGCGACAGCGGTCGAGGGCGACGAGGAGCCGGTCGAGGTCGGGGATCGCACCCTCTCCCCACATCGGTCGGGCGATGTCCTGCGGATACCCCTCGCCGTCGGGGAATCGCGTCTGCGCGTGGAACGCCGCGTCCCCGGCGGCGATGTCGCCGACCCACTGCATGAGGGCGACGTCGCGTAGCAGGGGACGTTCGAGGGCGAAGGCGAGGCTCGCGAGTCGGTGCCGACCGGTCGTGTCGGTCAGCGGCTCCAGGACGCTTTCGAAGAGCGCGGGTGGATCGGAGAGCTCGTCGAGGATCGCCTCGGCGGAGCGCCGTCGTGACACGCTCAGGTTCTTCCGGCGGCGCGGAACGTCGAGAAGGAGATCGACGTCCTCGAGGGCACGCGCCATGCGCTCCGTCTCGGCGAGGTCGACGACGGGCAGCGCGGCCGCGGCCACCTGATCGTGTTCGGGGAAGGATTCGGGAACGTCCGGACCCGCGGCGGTGATCTCATCGAGGGTGTGCGCGCCGCCGACGGACGGATCCCGGTAGCTGCCCCACCCGTTCGCCCCCGCAACGAGCGCTTCGACCACGCGGAGTCCGCAGATGTGCGCGCGCTCCAGGACGGCGTCGACGAGAGCGCTGTGGGGGAGCATCCCCCGATCGGCGACGTCGTCATCGGTGTAGATCACGACCGTCACGGCATCCGTCAGCGGGACTTTGCAGGCCATGCCGATCAGGGTGGATGCGATGCGGGGGAGGTCGGGGTTGTCGTCGGCGGGAAGGTCGACCCGCAGGGCGGCGAGCGATCGCGACTCCGCGAAGGGGACGAGGACGAGGCTGCGTCGCGGTGTGCAGCCCAGCAGACGTGGCACGAGGGCGAGGAGGGACAGGGGCGAGGAGGCTCGGATGACCGTGGACATGACGACGAGCGTCGTGGATTCCTCTCTCGCGCGAAGGCCGCCGGGCGCGAAAGGGGGAGGGATTCGACACGATGCCCGGTGTGCAGGAGGAGTACCGGGCCGGAGGTCACGGGACCGCGGGTATCCTTGAGGGATGGAGAACTCCTGGCTGCCGGTGTTGTGGGCGATTCTGCCGACCATCGTCGTCTCGGTGACGTTCTTCCTGATCCTGCGCGGAGCCATCCGCATGGATCGCACGGAGCGGAAGGCCTACGCGCGCATCGAGGCCGAGGAGCGCGCGAAGCGCGGTCTCCCTCCCGTCGCCGGCGACAGTGCAGCCCGGTAACGACGCCGTCCGCCGACGTCGGTCCCGTCGCGTGTCGGGGGTACTCACTACGCTGAGGGGACGACCCGCCCAGGAGGACCCGTGATCGACGCCACGTTCGAAGCGAGCTGGCTCGTCATCGCCTTCTTCGTGATCGATCTGGTCGTGCGCATCGCCGCGATCATCGTCGTCCCCCGCAACCGCCGCCCCACCGCCGCGATGGCGTGGCTGCTGGCGATCTACTTCATCCCGTTCGTGGGCGTGTTCCTGTTCCTGCTGATCGGAAACCCCCGTCTGCCGCGCCGCCGTCGCCGCAAGCAGGCCGCGATCAACGAGTACATCCACGACACGAGCGCGTCGCTCGAGTTCGGCACCTTGCGACCGAACGCCCCGCACTGGTTCCGGGCGCTCGTGCAGCTGAACCGCAATCTCGGCGCCATGCCCATCGCCGGAGACAACGCCGCCACCCTGATCTCCGACTATCAGCAGAGCCTGGATGCCATGGCCGACGCCATCCGTCAGGCTCGTCGTTACGTGCACGTCGAGTTCTACATCCTTCAATCCGACGACTCGACCGACAACTTCTTCCGGGCCCTCGAGGAAGCCTCCGAGCGCGGGGTGGTCGTGCGGGTGCTGCTGGATCACTGGGCCAACCGCGGGAAGCCCTTCTACAAGAAGACCCTCCGTCGGCTCGACGCGATGGGCGCGCACTGGCACCTGATGCTCCCGGTCCAGCCGCTCCGGGGTCGCTGGCAGCGCCCCGACCTGCGCAACCACCGCAAGCTCCTCGTGATCGACGGCGACGTGGCTTACATGGGTTCGCAGAACGTGACCGACTCGTCCTACAACCTCCGCAAGAACATCCGGCGGGGCCTGCACTGGGTCGACCTCATGGTGCGCGTCGAGGGACCGGTGGTCGCCAGCATCAACGCCGTCTTCCTCTCCGACTGGTACAGCGAGACCGACGAGACGCTGCGCGACGAGATCGATCTCTTCAGTGTCACGACCGGACCGGGCGAGCTCGACTGTCAGATCGTCCCCTCCGGCCCCGGCTTCGATTTCCAGAACAACCTCAAGCTCTTCCTCGGCCTGCTCTTCGCGGCGCGGGAGCGCATCATCATCGTCAGTCCGTATTTCGTCCCCGACGAGGCGTTGCTGCTCGCGATCACCACCGCGTGCCAGCGCGGTGTGCACGTCGAGCTCTTCGTCTCCGAAGAGGGCGACCAGGCGATGGTCTACCACGCTCAGCGCAGCTACTACGAGACGCTCCTGCGGGCCGGCGTCGTGATCTGGATGTACCGCAAACCGTTCATCCTCCACAGCAAGAGCGTCACGATCGACGACGAGGTCGCGGTCATCGGGTCGAGCAACATGGACATGCGCTCGTTCGGTCTGAACCTCGAGGTGTCGATGCTCGTCCGCGGGCAGGAGTTCGTCCGCGACATGCGCGCGGTCGAAGACGTCTACCGCGGCCTCAGCCGTGAACTGACCACCGAAGAGTGGCAGCAGCAACCGCTGAGATCGACGATCCTCGATAATCTGGCCCGCCTCACCTCGGCGCTGCAGTAGGCCGGCCGCGGTCTTCGCCGCTGGCATCCAGGATTCTCGGCCACGATGGGGCGACGACAACTCGCCCCCGGAGGTCTCATGTCTCGTCGTCTCTCGTTTCTCGGGCTCCTCGGAGCCGGGCTGATCGTCCTGGGCGCCGCGACCGGGTGCGCCTCGGGTGCGGCGTCGGCGCCGTCGTCGGCTCCCGCCCAACCGGATGCCACGGCCTCGGCCGAGCCGTCCCCGGTCGAAGCCGGGTGGCTCAACGGCGGCGCCTCCATCGCTCTGGTCACCTGGGGGAGCTCCTCCTGCGTGGCGCGGATCACGGACGTCCCGACGGTCGCCGACGGGGTGCTCACTGTCGACCTGACCGAGCGCCCGGGGACGACGTGCACGGGCGACATGGTTCCCCGCCCGACGCTCGTCCCCCTGCCCGAGGGGCTCGATGCGTCGAAGGACCTCGAGATCTCGGTGACCGGAGTGGTGACCGGGCGGGCGACCCTGCCAGGGCTGACGGATGCCGTGGCACCCCCGGCCGCGACCGACTTCGAGCCCAGCGCGGGCTGGGTCGGTGACTCGCTCGTCGCCATCCTGACTTACGGGAGCTCGAGCTGTCCTCCCGCCGTCGAGACGGTCTCGGCGCAGCAGGACGCGATCGCCGTCGGCTTCGCCACCCCGCCCGCCGATCAGGTGTGCACCCTCGACATCGCGCCCCGGCTGAGCGTGGCCGACGTGTCAGGCCTCGGGGAGACGAGCGCCACGACCCTCGTCCTCTCCGGCGGCGACGTGAACGTCGACGGGCCGGTGTCGATCCTCGGCACGCGTTGAGCTCGCGACCCGCTGAGCCGGTGACCCGCTGAGCCGGTGACCCGCTGAGCCGGTGACCCGCTGAGCCGGTGACTCGCTGACACGCTGACACGCTGAGCCGGCGAGCCCGAGCGAGCGCGGGCGTCGCGCGGACTCAGCGGTCGATCACCAGGAGGTCGCCGACCTCGCACTCCAGGGCTCGGCAGATGGCCGACAGCGTGGAGTAGCGGATCGCGCGCGCGCGATCGTTCTTGAGCACGGAGAGGTTCACCACCGAGACGCCGACGATCTCGCTGAGGCGGGTGAGCGTCATCCCGCGGGCTTCGAGGAGCTCGTCGAGGCGGCAATGGATGCCGGTCGGGTCCTCGTCGGCTGCCGGGCTCATACGAGGCCTTCCGTGTCGCGCTGCAGGCGGGTGCCGTAGGTGAACACGACGGAGAGGGCGAGGACTCCGAGTCCGACCAGCATCCAGGCCGGGTCGAACGAGAAGCCGATCACGAAAACCCCACCCGCCGCCGGGTTGAGCTCGTCCGCGGCCATCATGCGTCCGAGGCCCCCGAGACCCGCCGAGAGGATCCCGCCGATGAGCAGGGCGGCGCCCGCGACCTGGGTGGCGGTGATGAGCGCCCGGTGGAACGGTCGTCGCCACATCAGCAGGAGGAAGAAGAGCACCACGGCGCTGACGGTCAGCAGGGTCGTCAGCGCGCCGAACGCCGCGCCGAGGGCGAGGAGCGCGCGAGTGCTCCCGCTCAGTCCCTCGGCGACGATCCGGGCCGAATCGAACGTCGCGGAGGCGAGGGTCGCGCCGTCCGCCCCCGGGGTCCGGGGCACCTCGGCCTCGGTCAGGAGGCTGATGGTCGCGCCGCCTCCGGCGATGTCGATCGCCGCACGGATCGCGGGGAGTGCGAGCGCGAAGCCCATCACGAGCCCGGCGGCGACGAACAGCAGGACGGTGCCGCGCTCCATGCGGGCCGACACCCAGGACGGATTCGTCATCACACGAGCCCTTCCGTGTCGCGCTGCAGGCGGTCGCCCACGGCGAAGACGGTGCCCGCGAGGCCCGCCACGAAGGCGATGCCGATGAGGGAAGGGACATCGATCAGCTGCACGGCCCCGCGATCGAACGTACGGTCCGACAGGTACGCGATCGCCCCGTTCGCGACCATGTTCTGGAAGAACGGCACGCCGGCGAACCCGACGAGCGTCACGACGCCGGCCGCCGAGACGAGACCGGTGTTGCGGCGGCTGAAGATGCGTCCGCGGAGGATGTCGGAGGTCAGCAGCAGGAGAAGCGTGACGACGGTGACGACGACGGCGGCGAACAGTCCCTCGGCGATGAACAATGCGCCCAGGGACGCGGGCGGAAGGCTGGGGGCCGTGATCACGCCGCCGGTGAGCTCGACGGGGACGGGGGCGCCGTCGGGCCCGAGGGGCGCCTGCGCCACGGTGTCGAGGAAGGGCGCGGCGACGCGCACATCCCGGTTCGGAACGGCGGCCGCGATGTTCGCGATGCTGCGCACGACGGCCCAGATCGCGATCGCGACACCCGCCACGACGAAGAACCAGAACGAGGCCGTGTCGCCGCGGGAGAGGACGCGGGAGGCCGGACGGGGGGAGGTCATGACAACTCCTTATCGATGATCGTTGTTATCGTTCGTCGATAAGTTAACGAATACCGATGGGTCGCGCAAGACCGCCGCCGCTTCCGGTATGCCCACGGCGAACACGGGGCTCTGGCATCCGGCTGCTGGTTACTCTCGATGTACGGCGCGCGGAGGCGTGCCTGTCAGCCCATTTCTGGAGGGACTGAGATGTTCGAGAGATTCACCGACCGTGCCCGTCGTGTGGTCGTCCTCGCCCAAGAAGAGGCGAAGATGCTCAACCACAACTACATCGGCACCGAGCACATCCTGCTCGGGCTGATCCACGAGGGCGAGGGTGTCGCCGCGAAGGCGCTCGAGTCGCTCGGCATCTCGCTCGACGCGGTCCGCGAGCAGGTGCAGGACATCATCGGCCAGGGTCAGCAGCAGCCGACCGGCCACATCCCCTTCACACCGCGCGCGAAGAAGGTGCTCGAGCTGTCGTTGCGCGAAGCGCTGCAGCTCGGCCACAACTACATCGGCACCGAGCACATCCTGCTCGGCCTCATCCGCGAGGGCGAGGGTGTCGCAGCGCAGGTGCTCGTGAAGCTCGGCGCCGACCTGAACAAGGTGCGCCAGCAGGTCATCCAGCTGCTCTCGGGCTACCAGGGCAAGGAGCCCGCGGGTGTGGCATCCGGAGCCGGCGAGCAGAGCCAGGGGGCCGCCCAGGGCGGTTCGGCCGTGCTCGACCAGTTCGGACGCAACCTCACCCAGGCCGCGCGCGACAACAAGCTCGACCCCGTGATCGGGCGCGAGAAAGAGATCGAGCGGGTCATGCAGATCCTCTCGCGTCGCTCCAAGAACAACCCCGTCCTCATCGGCGAGCCCGGTGTTGGAAAGACCGCCGTCGTCGAGGGCCTGGCTCAGGCGATCGTGAAGGGCGACGTCCCCGAGACGCTGAAGGACAAGCAGGTCTACTCGCTCGACCTCGGCTCCCTCATCGCCGGTTCCCGCTACCGCGGTGACTTCGAGGAGCGCCTGAAGAAGGTCACGAAGGAGATCCGCACGCGCGGCGACATCATCGTCTTCATCGACGAGATCCACACCCTCGTGGGTGCGGGTGCCGCCGAGGGCGCGATCGACGCGGCATCCATCCTCAAGCCCCTCCTCGCCCGCGGTGAGCTCCAGACCATCGGTGCCACTACGCTCGACGAGTACCGCAAGCACTTCGAGAAGGATGCCGCTCTCGAGCGCCGCTTCCAGCCGATCCAGGTGGCCGAGCCGAGCCTGCCCCACGCGATCAACATCCTGAAGGGCCTGCGCGACCGCTACGAGGCGCACCACAAGGTGCAGATCACCGACGGCGCGATCGTCGCGGCGGCCAACCTCGCCGACCGCTACATCAGCGACCGGTTCCTCCCCGACAAGGCGATCGACCTGATCGACGAGGCCGGCGCCCGCCTCCGCCTGTCGATCCTCTCGTCCCCGCCGGAGCTGCGCGAGTTCGACGAGAAGATCGCCAAGGTCCGCGAGCAGAAGGAGCAGGCCTCCGAGGAGCAGGACTTCGAGAAGGCCGCGTCGCTCCGCGACGAGGAGAAGTCGCTGCTCGCCGAGCGTCTGCGCCTCGAGAAGCAGTGGCGTTCGGGCGACGTCGCCTCGCACGCGGTGGTCGACGAGGGCCTGATCGCCGAGGTGCTCGCCCAGGCGACCGGCATCCCGGTGTTCAAGCTCACCGAGGAGGAGTCCAGCCGCCTCATGTTCATGGAGAAGGCCCTGCACCAGCGGGTCATCGGCCAGGAAGAGGCGATCGCTGCCCTCTCGCGCACGATCCGTCGTCAGCGTGCGGGCCTGAAGGACCCGAAGCGTCCGAGCGGTTCGTTCATCTTCGCCGGCCCCACGGGCGTCGGAAAGACCGAGCTCGCCAAGGCGCTCGCCGAGTTCCTCTTCGACGACGAGGGCGCGCTGATCTCGCTCGACATGTCCGAGTTCGGTGAGAAGCACACGGTCTCGCGGCTGTTCGGTGCCCCTCCCGGATTCGTCGGCTTCGAAGAGGGAGGCCAGCTCACCGAGAAGGTGCGTCGCAAGCCGTTCTCGGTCGTACTGTTCGACGAGATCGAGAAGGCCCACCCCGACATCTTCAACTCGCTGCTGCAGATCCTCGAAGAGGGTCGCCTGACCGACGGTCAGGGTCGCGTCATCGACTTCAAGAACACCGTGATCATCATGACGACGAACCTCGGTTCGTCGGCGATCGCCGGTGGTCCCGTGGGCTTCCAGGTCGAGGGCAGCGCCCAGACCTCGTACGAGCGCATGAAGGGCAAGGTCGACGAGGAGCTGAAGCGCCACTTCAAGCCCGAGTTCCTCAACCGCGTGGACGACGTGATCGTCTTCCCGCAGCTGAACAAGGACGAGCTCCGTCAGATCGTCGGTCTGTTCGTGAAGCGCCTCGCCGACCGTCTGCTCGACCGCGACATGACGGTGGAGCTGTCGGACGACGCGAAAGACAAGCTCATCGAGATCGGGTTCGACCCGACCCTCGGTGCGCGACCGCTCCGCCGCGCCATGCAGCGCGAGGTCGAGGACCGTCTCAGCGAGAAGATCCTGCACGGCGAGCTCGAGTCCGGCGACCACGTGAAGGTCGGCGTCGAGAACGGCCAGTTCACCTTCGACACCGCTCCGCGCGGCGAGAAGGTCGCCATCGGCGTCGGGACGGCCGGCGAGATCGCCGCGACCCCCGACACGCTCGCGGGCAGCTGACGCGTAACAGACAGGGACCTGGATGCCACGGCATCCAGGTCCCTCCTGCGTTGCGGCGTACGCTAGTCGAATGACCTCATCCGCGCCGTACGTCGTCCGCCCCGCCGGAACCGCCGACGTCCGCCGCATCCACGAACTCCTCGAACCGTTCGTGCAGAAGCGCATCCTGCTCGGCAAGGACCTGGTCGTGCTCTACGGCTCGGTGCAGCAGTTCGTCGTGGCCGAGGCCGACGGCGTCGTCATCGGCTGCGGGGCCCTGCACGTGATGTGGGAGGACCTCGGCGAGATCCGCACTCTGATCGTGCACGACGACTGGCTGCACCACGGCGTGGGCCGGGCGATCGTGGAGAACCTCGAGGAGCGCGCGCGGGAGCTGGGTGTCTCGCGACTGTTCTGCCTCACCTTCGAGGTCGACTTCTTCACCCGCCGCGGCTTCGCCGAGATCGGCGAGCAGGTGGTGGACCCCGACGTCTACTCGCAGCTCGTCCGTAGCCCCGACGAGGGTGTCGCGGAGTTCCTCGACCTCGCGCACGTGAAGCCCAACACCCTCGGCAACACGCGGATGCTCAAGCAGCTCTGAGCGTGCCGTGGGGTGAGGGCACAGCGAGGCCGCATACGCTGGAACGATGACCGATGCCCCCCGCAGGCGGAGGCAGTCCCCGGCGGTCTACCGTCGACGCCGTCTCGCCGCCGCGCTCCTCGCGCTGCTCGTGATCGGCCTCGTCGTGTGGCTCGTCGCGGCTCCGCCCTGGCGATCCGCGCCCGCCTCCGACAGCGCGCCCGCCCCTGTCGCCTC
>NZ_LDRT01000270.1 GCF_001476655.1 Microbacterium testaceum
TTCGGAAGCGTAAGATGTGTATAAGGGAAAGGGTGGGGATGATGACCATCAGGGTCAGCAGCACGATGCCGAACGCCACCGTGGCACCCGACCTTGACGCGGAGATGTCGACGGCGATCAGTCCGTCGCCGGCATCGTGCGCGGTCATCGTGATGTCCCACCCCGTCACACCACGCCCGCTCACGTCGACCGCCGTCGGAAGGGGAATCGTCTCGGCCTTCTCATCGTCCACACCCGCGACCATGAACGATGTCACCCGGTATCGGTCGAACGGCCACTCGGCGATCGCTCCGTCCATCACGAACGACACCTCGGCCGGCTCGACCAAGCGGCTCGGCTCGTACTGCACCGCCGTCGATCCCGCGACAGCCGACACCAGCACGTAGAACGGCTTGCTCACCGTGATGCCGTTCGTATACTCGCCCTCGCCCGCTTGCTTCGGCAGCAGCGACACCGTGAGGCGGCTCGTCGCGGCATCCATCTTCTCCGGAGTGAGGATCAGCGACACCGCGTCGGCCGACGGGTCGTCGCCGCCGCGCGACACCACGTCGCTCCCACTCGCGTACAGCGCGACCACGGTGACGTAGAGGGCGAGGATCGCGACGATCCCGCCCACACCGAGGGCGGTGCGGCGCC
>NZ_LDRT01000271.1 GCF_001476655.1 Microbacterium testaceum
GCCGTCGACGACGATGCGCGCGCCATCGGCTTCGGCGATGTCGACGTAGGACGAGACCTTGTCGCGGTGCTGCGCCGAGATCAGCGGTCCCATGTCGGGTTCCGCGGCATCCGCCCCGTTGCCGATACGCAGCTTCGCGATGCGCTCGGAGACCTTGGCGATCAGCTCGTCGGCGACGGGCTCGACCGCGAGCACGACCGAGATGGCCATGCACCGCTCGCCCGCGGCGCCGAATCCGGCGTTGACCGCGGAGTCGGCGACGAGGTCGAGGTCGGCGTCGGGGAGGACGAGCATGTGGTTCTTCGCGCCACCGAGGGCCTGCACCCGCTTGCCGTTGCGGGACGCCGTCTCGTAGATGTACTGCGCGATCGGGGTGGAGCCGACGAAACTGATCGACTGCACCACCGGCGCGTTGAGCAGACCGTCGACAGCGACCTTGTCGCCCTGGAGGACGGTGAACGCTCCGTCGGGCAGCCCCGCCTCTTTCCACAGCTGGGCCAGCCAGAGGGCGGCGGAGGGATCCTTCTCGCTCGGCTTGAGCACGAC
>NZ_LDRT01000272.1 GCF_001476655.1 Microbacterium testaceum
GCCCGACACCCCGCGCCCGACGCCGGGTGCCCGCCCCGGCGACGAGAATGGGCCCATGCGAGCAGTGGCCATCACGGTGCACGGACGGGTGCAGGGCGTCGGATTCCGGTACTCCCTCCGCGAAGAAGCACAGCGCCGGGGCGTGCGGGGGTGGGTGCGCAACCGCCGCGACGGATCGGTCGAGGCCCTTCTGTCCGGCGACGCCCGAGAGGTGGACGCCGTCCTCGCGTGGGCGCACCAGGGTCCGCCGTCGGCCGAGGTCGATCGGGTCGACGTCGCCGACAGCTCAGAGACCGCCCCGGACGGGTTCGAGATCCGCGCGACCGCCTGAGCTCAGCCGGGAACCCCCGCCCGCAACTCCTCCAGTACGTCGCCCGCGTCGTCGAACCGCGCGAGCCCCGCCGCCTGCCCCGCCCACAGCGACACCAGGTCCGGGTCGCCCGCAGCGCTCGCCGCAGCCCGGAACACCCCCGTGAGCCAATTCTGCGCGGGGAACGGGGCGATCATGCCCGCGGCCTCCAGCTCGCGCATCGCGCGGTTCGGGATGCCACGAGCCACACGCCCGCTCATCGCCCGAGTGAGCACGGTGTCGGTGTCGGCCGCGGCGGCGATCGCCGCACGATGCCCCTCGGTGGCGGCCGACTGCCGCGT
>NZ_LDRT01000273.1 GCF_001476655.1 Microbacterium testaceum
TGTATAAGGGGCAGGGCGGGGCGGCTCTGCGCGAAGACCCCACCGCCACTCCCCGCTCGACGACCGGTACGGAGGTTCCCGCATGAGCAACGGAGCAGACCCGCGCGGCAGCGCCCTGCGCGACGGCGTGCCGAAGACGTATTGGGTGTTCCGCAACCTCGTCTCGCTCACCCAGCTCCTCACCGTGGGCACACTGTTCGCGCTCGCCGCGGTCTGGGCGGTCACCGACCAGAACGGGCTGCGCGCGTGGAACGAGTACTTCCTGTTCTCGCAGCAGTTCTCGCAGTGGGCGGTGCAGAACACGTCCTTCCCCTGGGGCGGGTGACGGTGACCGTCCTGAAGGTGTTCTGGATGCTGCTGTGGCGGCTCCTGCTCCTCGTGGTGGTGGTGTCGCCGCTGCTCCTGCGCGAGGTGGGCACGCTGGTCGGCCTCGCCGTTCTCCTGGCGGTGGTGGGGGCCTGCACGATCGTGCTCGGCTTTCGCAAGAACGTCCATGCGTTCCCCGTCGTCCGAGCGCTCACGCGCCGTGAGGTCGTGTTCGACCACGTCCGTCGTCCCACGCGCTTCGAGCCGGTGGTGCGTTCGAGCCCCGGGTACGGCACGCCGCCCGGGTCACCGGTCCCCCCGCCCGTCACCCGACCATCCTCCCGTCACGACCACGTTATCTGT
>NZ_LDRT01000274.1 GCF_001476655.1 Microbacterium testaceum
GATGGCGGTGTGGACGCGGTGGCGGTCGCTGGGGGGCGGGAGAGGTGACGGCGGCGCCGCCACAGCGACGGCGGCGAGATCGTGCACGGTGACCTCCGGTCTCCCGGCGAGCGCTGCCGCGGCGCGCGCCGCCCGCACGAGCACGAGCTCCGCTCGGTGGCCGACGGCGCGCGTGTCGACGCAGATACGCACCGCCGCCCCGAGAACGTCGTCGCTGAGCACCAGGTCGGCGCAGCGCTCGCGGGCCCGGACGATGCGTGCCGCCAACCGCTCCTCACGGTCGGCCCAGTCGGCCGTGAAGGCCTCGGGGTCTCTCTCGAACGAGAGTCGCCGCCGGACGATCTCCCACCGCTGCTCCACCTCGGTGATCGTCTCGACCGGCGTCGACAGGCCGAACCGGTCCTCGAGCTGAGGACGCAACTCGCCCTCTTCCGGATTACCGCTGCCCACGAGCACGAAGCGGGCGGGATGGGTGTGGCTGAGCCCGTCACGCTCGACGGTGTTGACCCCGGAGGCAGCGACGTCGAGCAGCAGGTCGACGAGGTAGTCGTCGAGCAGATTGACCTCGTCGATGTACAGGATGCCGCCGTGTGCCGCCGCCAGCAGCCCCGGTGCGTAGGCGAGCTCGCCGCGCAGTGCCCTGTCGATGTCGATCGAGCCGAGCACGCGGTCCTCGCTCGCCCCGAGCGGCAGGTCGACGACGGGCA
>NZ_LDRT01000275.1 GCF_001476655.1 Microbacterium testaceum
CGGGGCGGGCGCTTTCGCGTCGGCGACTCAGCGCGAGGCGGGGTCGGTGTCGTTCTTCTGCGGAGCGGCCTGCGCGGGAGCCGGGGCGGTCGACGGCGTCTCGATGTCGGCATCTTCGACGGCGATCGGCGCGGCGGTCTCCGTGGCGGTCGTGGCGGCACCGGGCGCGGTCGCGAAAGCCGGGATCTGCTCGGCGGCCGACTCCTCGTCACTCGTCCAGTCGATGGTCTCGATCGCGACGTCCGGGTTGCGACGGGTCGAGACGACGGTGGCGACGGCGAGGGCCGAGGCGAGGCCGATGGCACCCGCCGCGAGGACCGCCGCACCCACCGACACCCAGGACTGGGCGACGTAGACGGCGACGACCGTGGCGTTCGGGTCGTTGACGAGGGACTGGATCGCGTCGACCTGACGCAGGACGAGGACGAGTCCGCCGATCACTGCGGCAAGCGACGCGATCACGAGGACCCAGAACGGGACGTTGGTGACCAGACGGGGACGGGTCTGCATGGGATGTACTCCTTGTCGTTCCGCGGCCGGAAGAGGCGCGGAACGACAAGGAGTACATCTGTTTCTTATAAACACGTACGAGCCCCAGAG
>NZ_LDRT01000276.1 GCF_001476655.1 Microbacterium testaceum
CGCCCGGTCGCCCCCGTCGAGGCCCCCACGCCGGCCGAGACCACCCTCCTCTCGCCTCCGCACCCGACGCCACGCCGGTATGCGCCCCTGACGATCCTCGGATGCCTCGTGCTCAATCTCGCGGGACTCGTCGTGGTGCAGGAGCTCCACCTGCCGATCTACCTCGACATGGCGGGAACCGCTGTCACGGCGATCGTGTTCGGCCCCTGGTACGGCGTGGCCGTCGGCATGATGACGAACCTCCTGGGCTTCGTCGTCGGCGCTCCGGGCGCCGCGCCCTTCGCCCTCGTGAACGTGGCCGGGGCGCTGGTGTGGGGGTACGGCATCCGGCGCTTCGGCATGGGGGGCGACATCGTGCGCTACTTCCAGCTCAACCTGCTCGTGGCCGTCGCGTGCACGTCGGTCGGAGCCCCTCTGGGCGTGTTCCTGTTCGGCGGTCTCTCCGGCCACGGGTCCGACACCGTCACGGTGTCTCTCGAGCATCTCGGGCTGCCGCTCATCGCCGCGGCCTTCTCGACGAACATCCTCACCTCCGTCATCGACAAACTGCTCACGGGCTTCATCGCCCTGATCGTGTTCGTGTGGCTGCGCCGGGCGTTCGGCGTCTCGTCCGCTCACATGCCGTTGGTCGATCACCTGCACGCCCCG
>NZ_LDRT01000277.1 GCF_001476655.1 Microbacterium testaceum
CGCCGCGCGCGCGGCGGAAGACGCCGGCATCGAAGAGCTGTGGCTCTGGGAAGACTGCTTCCGCTCCTCGGCCTGGGCCGCTGCGGCCGCCGCCCTCGCCGTCACCGATCACGTGCGCATCGGGGTCGGGATCGCACCGTTCCCGCTCCGCAACGTCGCCGCTTCGGCGATGGAGGTCGCGACCATCGAGCGCATGTTCCCCGGGCGTCTCCTGCCCGGTTTCGGGCACGGCGTCCAGGACTGGATGCGGCAGGTCGGGGCCAAGGCCGCGTCGCCGCTCACCCTCATGCAGGAGCAACTGCCCGCTCTGCGCTCCTTGCTCGCCGGCGACACGGTGAGCGCCGAGGGGCGCTACGTGCGTCTGCGCGAGGTCGCCCTCGACTGGCCACCGGCGAGCGCGCCGCTGGTGTACGCGGCGGCCGAGGGACCGAAGACCCTGGCTCTCGCGGGTGCGGTCGCCGACGGGGTCATCCTCGACAGCCGACACACGGTCGATGAGATCGCGGAGGCGGTGGGTGTCGTACGGGCAGGGCGAGCGGATGCCGGTCGCGACGGTCGTACCGATGTCGTCGCCTATGTGCTCACGGCTTTCGGCCCCGACGCGCACGAGCGAGCCACCGCGGCCGCGGGTGACCGGGCCGACGCGGCGGAACGCGTGCTCGCGGGATCGGTGACAGAGGTCGCCGAGGGCGTCGC
>NZ_LDRT01000278.1 GCF_001476655.1 Microbacterium testaceum
CTTCTCCACCGGCGGCGGGGAGGCGGTCGAGACGGCCTTCAAGCTCGCCAAGCAGTACTGGAAGACGCAAGGCAAGCCCACCAAGCACAAGGTCATCTCGCGCGCGATCGCCTATCACGGCACGACGCAGGGCGCCCTGGCGATCACCGGGCTGCCCGTGATGAAGCACATGTTCGAACCCGTCACCCCGGGCGGTTTCCGCGTACCGAACACGAACTACTACCGGGCCGAGGAGTCGGGCTTCGGGGGTGGTACGCCCGAGGAGTTCGGGCTGTGGGCCGCCGACCGCATCGAGCAGATGATCCAGTTCGAGGGACCCGAGACGGTCGCCGCGGTGTTCCTGGAGCCGGTGCAGAACGCGGGCGGATGTTTCCCCGCCCCGGCCGGCTACTTCCAGCGCGTGCGCGAGATCTGCGACAAGTACGACGTGCTGCTGGTCTCCGACGAGGTCATCTGCGCGTTCGGCCGCCTGGGGCACTACTTCGGCGCCTCGGCCTACGACTACCAGCCCGACATGATCACCTTCGCCAAGGCCGT
>NZ_LDRT01000279.1 GCF_001476655.1 Microbacterium testaceum
TCGCGTAAGTTCTTCGGCAGCTTCAGATGTGTATAAGTGACCGCGGCGGCGACGGTCCCGCCGCCCCGGCGCTTCGCTGAGTTGCCCCCGACCCGGGCGTTGTCGTTGAACGTCACGGTCGTCACGGTACGCGGGTGGGCGCGTGCCGGCCGAGGCCTTGCGCGGGAGCGTTCGGTCGGTTCAGCGCTGCGACATCGGGTGCGTCTCGACCTCGAACTGACCGAACGGAAGCGGCGACCACACCGAGAAGGAGGTCCAGTCGTCGACCCGCAGTGTCATGATCGCGAACCACGTGACGGCCAGGCCGACGAGGGTCACGACGACGATGGTCATGCGGGCGTTGTTCAGGATCCGGAGAGCGTGGTCGACGTCGGTCGCGCGCCCGAGAACGCGTGTGAGCGCGGCCACCACGATGATCCCGAGGAGCACGAACACCAGGGGACTCGGGGTCATCGTCACCGTGCCGCACAGCGGTTCGACATCGGTCGGCTCCCCGTTCGCGTCGAGGAAGCCGTTGCCGTCACTCGCGAGCCCTCCGAGGCAGCTGCCGTGCGTGCCGCGAACAAACGCCCCGAGCGCTCCCGCGGCGACGATCCCC
>NZ_LDRT01000028.1 GCF_001476655.1 Microbacterium testaceum
GTCCAAGACACGCCGTAACCGCCTCGACCTTTACGGCGTGTTCTGGACACTCGACATACCCGGCGGCCCGCGAAGGACGGCGGAGGGCATGGAAGCCGCACAGAAAGCCACGATCATGACCCTCCTCACCTCTTCCCCGCCCACCACGACCTCCGCCACCGGGACCCGCACGAACACCGACGGTTCCGGGATGCCGAACGCATCCGCATCCGCCCCGCACCTGCGCCTCGAGCGCCCCCTCGAAGGACGGGATGCCGATATCCTCACCCCCGCGGCGATCGCGTTCCTCACCGAGCTGCACGACCGCTTCGCGCGTCGCCGGCACGACCGGCTCGCCGCCCGCGAGCGTCGCCGCTTCGAGATCGGCACGGGCGACGACCCGCACTTCCGCGCCGACACCGCGCACATCCGCGACGACCCGTCGTGGCGCGTGGCGGGCGCGGGCCCGGGCCTCGAGGACCGCCGCGTCGAGATCACCGGACCCACCGACCCGAAGATGACCATCAACGCGCTGAACTCCGGCGCGCGGGTCTGGCTGGCCGACCAGGAGGATGCCACGAGCCCCACCTGGCGCAACGTCATCGGCGGGCAGCTCTCGCTGTTCGACGCGATCCGCGGTCAGTTGTCGTTCACGAGCCCCGAGGGCAAGCGCTACGAGGTGACCGCCGAGCGCACCCCGACGATCGTGATGCGCCCGCGCGGCTGGCACCTCCCTGAGAAGCACGTGACGTTCATCGATCGCGCGGGCCGGGAGCTGCCGGCATCCGGCTCACTGGTGGACTACGGGCTGTACGTCTTCCACAACGCGCACGCGCTGATCGCGGCGGGTCGGGGGCCGTACTTCTACCTGCCGAAGATCGAGTCGGCCGAAGAGGCACGGCTGTGGGACGACGTCTTCTCGTTCACCGAGGAGCGCCTCGGACTCGCGCACGGCACGATCCGCGCCACCGTGCTGATCGAGACCCTGCCCGCGGCGTTCGAGATGGAGGAGATCCTCTTCGCCCTGCGGGATCACTGCGCGGGTCTGAACGCCGGCCGCTGGGACTACATCTTCTCGATCATCAAGACCTACCGCGGGCGCGGCGCCCGCTTCGTGCTCCCCGACCGCAGCGAGGTCACGATGACGGTGCCGTTCATGCGGGCGTACACCGAGCTGCTCGTGCAGACCTGCCACAAGCGGGGCGCGTACGCGATCGGCGGTATGAGCGCCTTCATCCCCAACCGGCGCAAGCCCGAGGTGACCGAGGCGGCGTTCGAGAAGGTCGCCGCCGACAAGCGCCGCGAGGCCGGCGACGGCTTCGACGGCACGTGGGTGGCCCACCCCGACCTCATCCCGGTGGCGCGCGCCGAGTTCGACGCCGTGCTGGGGGACGCGCCGAACCAGCTCGGGCGCACCCGCGACGAGGTGTCCGTAGAACCGGCGCAGCTGATCGACCTGCGCATCGGCCTGCCCGTGACCACGGCGGGTGTGCGCGGCAACGTGTCGGTCGCCATCCGCTACCTCGAGGCGTGGCTGCGGGGCCTGGGCGCCGTCGCGATCGACGACCTCATGGAAGACGCGGCGACCGCCGAGATCTCGCGCTCGCAGATCTGGCAGTGGATCCACCAGGACCGCGAGACGGCCGAGGGCGACACGATCACCCGCGCCTTCGTCGAGGGCCTCCTCGACGAGGTGCTGGCCGACCTGCCGCGTTCCGAGGGCGATCGCTTCGACGACGCGGCCGCAGTGTTCCGCGAGGTGGCACTGCGCCCGGAGTTCCCGGCGTTCCTGACGCTGCCGGCGTACGCGAAGTACCTCGACTGAACCCGGCCCCGCGCGCGACCCCCTCCCCGTCTCGGGAGGGGGCTCGCGTCACGTCGGCGCGGTGCCGCGCCCCGGGGCCACCGCGTGCGAGACGAAGCGCCGCGGCTTGCCTTCGCCGAGGTCGATGAGCCGTTCCACCCGCTCGACCTCGACGGGCTGGTCGAGCAGGGTCCGAAGCGCGTCGCGAATCAGCCGCGCGTTTCCCCCGGCGACCGTCACCTCGACCGCGCCGTCGGCCCTCTGCACAACGGACCACCCGAGCGCCCCGTGGCTCTGCAACTGCTGCGTGAGGTCGACGGACGGCACGCGGACGCCCGCGCCGGTCACGAACTCGGTGTGCTCGCGCCCCTCGAGATCCGCGATCCCGACCGCTCCGTCGGAGAACCGCACGAGACGCCCCACGTCACCCGTGCGGTACCGCACGAGCGGGAGCAAGGGGTTCTCGCCCGCCGTCACGGTGATCTCGCCCATCTCACCGTCGGGGACGGGGGCGCCCCCGGCATCCAGGATCTCGACGTGCACCCGCCGATCCAGCACGCGGAACGGCCCGTCGTCGGTGCGCGCGGCGATCGGCCGGGTCTCGTGGAGGCCGTAGACGTCGATGACCGGGCACGAGAACGCGGCCTCGAGTCGCGCGCGGAGCGGACCCGACAGCGCCATCGCGCCCGAGAACAGCGCGAGCGGCCGCAGCACGTCGCGCAGGTCGTCGCTCAGCAGCTCGGCGAGGCTCGTCGGGTTGCCCGAGATCACCTGCGGGTTCGCGTCGGCGAGGAACCGGGAGCGATCGGATGCCGTGCGCCACGCGCGCGCGTCGAGGTTGACGCGCGCCATCGCCCGGTGCGCGAACCCGCTGATCAGGGAGACGTAGGTGAACGCCTGGCGTTGCTGCAGCACCCAGACGAGCGCGAGGCGCTCGGCATCCGGAGTCCACTCGACGCCCGCGCGGCGGGCGAGGTCGACGAGGAGGTGGAAGCCGCGCGCGACCTCTTCGACGTCGTCGGGGATCACGAGCGCGGCTCCGGTCGAGCCCGAACTCGTGCCATGGAGCATCCGATCGAGGTCGGCGTCGAGCGGGACGAAGGCCGACACGTCGGCCGCGAGGTCGGCGCGGCCGACGGGCGGGAAGTCCGCGAGCGTCGCGAGAGCCGCGCGGCCGCGGTAGAAGGGGAGCTTCCGCGCGGTCGCGAGATGCTCGTCGAGCCAGCCGTCGAGAGGGAGGGGGCGGCGCGTGCGGTCGACCGCCTCCGCCGTGAGCCGATCTCCGGTCGCGTGCACCCACGCGGGCGCCGCGGGGTGCGTGCGCCAGCGATGCAGGCGGGCCGCGGCCTCGGCGTCGAGGGTCGGCCAGCGCTCGGCATCCGTCAGCACCGCCGCGGAGCCCGGGCGGTACTCGCCGAGCGCCAGCGGATCGTCGGGGTCGCTCGTCGCCGACGGGTCCGGTCCGCCCGCGGGACGAAGGGACCTCCCGTCGGGGTCGTGCACCGTCGCCGACGCCGTGGGGAGGAGGGGATCGTCGGGGTCACTCACTCGAGTACCTCGCCGCCGCCTCCTTCGCGCGGGCCTCGGCCAGGCGCCGCGCGATCTCCTCGCGGTGCTCGTACGCCGCGTAGGCCTCGGCGAGCGCACTGCTGCGCCGGAGCGAGTCGCGGGCCTGCCAGAGGGCCCGCGCGGTCTCGCGGTCCTCGCCGGCGGGGAGGAACCCCGCCCACAGCAGGAAGGTGCGGGCGGCCTCCTCGCGCCGTTCGTCGTCGGCGAGCCAATCGAGGGGGTCGACGACGGGCGCGACGCGCAACGCGAGGGCGTCGACGGCCCGGAGCGCCCAGGGGCCGGCCAGGGGCGGATCGAACGGCTCGACGAGCTCTTCGCTGGCGAGCAGCCACAGCCCGATCGCGGCCCCGCGGCGGACCCGGACGTCGTCGGCGTACGCGGCGGAGGCGCACGCGACCCCGGCGATGTCCCCCGAGAGCGCGACGATCGAGACCTCGTCGTCCAGGAACGGCCGCGGCACGCTCGACAACCGCGCGGCGACGGCGTCGAGCGGAGGCCCGGGGCGCGCGGACGACCACGTCTCGCCCTCCGGTGGAGCGAAGCTCGACCACACCCGCAGCAACTCGTCGGCGTCAGCCATTCAGCACCTCCGCCAGGTCCGCGCACGCCCGGGGTGCGTCATCCATCGTCTCCAGGTACAGGATCTCGTAGCCCGCCGCCGTGGCGAGAGGCTCCACCCGGCGCGAGCGATCGAGGAGGACGAGCGTGCCGGTCGACAGGGTCGCACGCACGCGCGCCGCGACGTCGGCGCGATCGGGATCGCCCGCGCCGAACATCGACACCAGGCCGTCGTCCGAGAGCACCACGAGGTGGCGACGCTCCTCCGCCGTCGCGCGGCCGAGCCCTTCGGCGCGACGCTCCAGCAGGTCGAGGGGGAAGGTCGTCCCGCCGGCGAAGAAGAGGGCGAGGTCGCGCACGACCTGACCCGCGTCGCGCGTGAAGCCCTCGCTGCCGCCGACCTGGCCGGGGCCCGAGAAGCTCGCCACCCGCACCCGCCCTCCCCCGCGCAGGATCGACAGCGCGAGGATCGTGCCGGCGAGCACGGCCGGCGACCCGACTCGCGGGTTCGGCATCGACCCGGACGAGTCGATGTAGAGGTCGAGGGTGATGCTCGTCTCGCGCGGGAGGGGATCGTCGGCGAGATACGAACGACGTCGGGTCGTGATGCCCGGCACCACGGCGCCGCCGGCGCGCAGCGTCGCGGGCCAGTCCAGCTCGGCCAGATCGTCGCCGGTCTCCCAGGTCTCGACGGGTCCCGGCAGCTCCTCGGCGGGTGTCGAGGGCGCACGCTGCGTCAGCGGACGCACCCAGCGCGCGGCCTCGGAGCGATACCACGCCGCGATCACGGCATCCTGATCCGCTCCCTCGTACAGCTCGAGAGTCCGCGCGACCCCGAGCGCCTGACCCGCCCCCGTCCGCGCCGACCGCGGCCCCGCGGACGAGCGCCCCTCGGGAACGGGTATCGGCTCCCGCAGCCGCGGATCGGCGAGCACACGACCGAGCTCCGCCGCTCCGGGCGGGGCGTCGTCGGCCGCGCACTCCCCGCCCGGCATCGACGCCCCCGCGGCCCGCTCCGCCACGAGGTAGGGGGCGATCAGCACGCCGAAGCGCAGGGCACCCGAGACGGCGTCGCCCGCGAACGTGCGGACGAGCCCGGCGAGGAGGTCGGCGTCGAGACCGGGGCGCGTGATCGTCGCCTCGGCGAGCTCGCGCGCCACGCGCTCGGCCTCGGCCCGCGCGTCGCGCAGCTTCTGCTCGGCCTCGCGATGCCGCTCGGGGATCCTGTCGAGGGGTCGCTCCGCCGTCGCCGTCGCGGCGCGCGGTGGCGGAGCGGCCGGCGGCTGGACCGCGCACAGCGTGCCCGGCGGGAGGTCCCACAGCAGTTCGTATGTGCGCAGGTACACCCACCACAGACGACCACCGGTGTCGCGTGAGGCGCGGTAGAGCGATCGCGACAGCCGCACGATGCCGGGCTCCCCCGGCCCGTCCCGACGGCGCTGCAGCAGACCGACCTGGGCGTTGACGAGCAGGTCGGTCCACAGGTTCGACAGCATCGCGACGTCGTCGTCGCGCACCGACGTCGCCCCGGCGGCCACGAGCGTCCGCGCGAGCTGATGACGGATCTTCAGCGAATCCAGACGCGTCCCGGGGGCGAGCGCGTGGTGGCCGAGCTCGTGTGCGAAGACGCTCTCCATCTCGTCGGCGCCGCCGAGCTCCGCGACCATCCGCGGGTCGACGACGATCGCCGGCGGGAAGCGGAACCACGCGGGAGCCCCGTGCGTCTTGCCCGCACCCGGCCGCAGCTCCGCATCGTGCATGTGCACGCCCCAGAGCTCCTGCGCGCTCTCCCACGCGCGGCGGATGTCCCCCTCGAGCGCGGCCGTCTTCATGCGGCCTCCGGAACGTAGACCCACGCCAGGTACGACTCGGCGAAGGTGAGGAGGGATGCCGTCGGCCCCGTGCCCCGGTCGGACGCGGTCGGCGGCTCCCGGTCGAGAGCGAGCAGCCGCGACCCCCAGACATCGGCATCCACCCGCCACCAGCGCTCTCCGGTGCGCACGGCGAAGGAGCCGTCGTCGTCGAGAGGACGCGCGTCGACGGGCGGCGCCGTCCACGCGCCCCCGAGCCCGGCGAAGCCGCCCACCGCGCACACGTACCCGCGCTGGGCCCGGCGCCCCGGCCACCAGAAGCGATCGGCGCGCTGCCGCTCCGCGAACGCGTCGAGGTCGCTCTCGGCGATGCCGAGCGCGGCCGCCGCGACCGGGGGCGGAACGTCGGCGAGGTGAGCGAGGGCGTCGTCGCGGAGCCCCAGGACGCCGGCGCGCCAACCCGCGATCCCCGCGAGCGTGACGACGAGATCGGTCGACGCGTCGGCCGGCAGTGCGGCCTGCCCCGCGGCGAGGGCGTGCCGGAACCGCTCGGCCGAGCCGCCCGACGCCTCGACGGTCAGCCCCGCGCGCTCGAGATCGAGGCCGGGGACGTCGGTGGGCACCCCGGTCGGCGGAGCGGTGTCGGCCAGATGACCGGGGCGCCGGATCACGCGCGCCCCTCGACCCAACGGAGGTACGCGGTGTAGCGCTGGTGCAGGTACTTCAGGGCGGTGAGGTCGTCGAAGTCCCGGCCGTAGAGCTTGCCCGACGCCGACGCCGCGCGCAGGCGCGCCTCGATCGCGGTCAGCCGGCGCGACGCCTCGACCGCCGAGACCCCGTCGAGTCCGGCATCCAGTTGCGCGAGCATCTCCCCGACCGGGTCCGCGCGCCCCCGCCCGAGAGCGTCGTACTGACGGCACGACTCGGCGAACAGGTCGCCGAGCCAGCTCATGAGGTCGGTCGACAGTTCCCGCTCGACGCCGACGTCGAAGCGCGGGTGCGTGGGGTTCGGCAGCAGCTTGCCGCGCAGCACGAACGGCACCATCGCCGCGACGTCCGCGAGCGAGACCTCGTCGCGCCCGCGGAACCACGCGACCGCCTTGGCGTAGACGATGAGCGTCTGCAGGGCGCGGACCGACAGCCCGTTCAGCGTCTGCGCGCCGAGATCGGCCATGAGGTCGGCTCCCGAATTCGCCTCGATCGTCTCGGCGACCTTGCCCCCGGCGGTGGTGACGGTGTCCTTCGTGCGGTACTCGAACCTCCGCCCGCCGCCCTGGACGAACTCGAAGTGACTGAGGAAGAATTCCAACCGACGTCGCACCGGGGCGGGCACCGGTACCGCGCGGATCGCGGCCCGCATCGCGGTCTGCTCGTCGGGGGCGAAGACGAGCTCGGCGGGAACGTGCTCCTCGGGCTTCTCGCCCGCCTCGACGCGCGTGATCAGCTCGTCGAGGAAGCGGCTGTTGAATCCGGCCGCGGGCACGGTGACGTCCATGCGGTCGCGGAGCGCCTGGATCACCGGGAACGTCCCGCCGCCGGCATCGTCGTTCGCCGTGAAGAACCAGCTCTCCACACCCGACGCCGGGGCGGTCCGCCGCAGCTGGTCGTGGCTCTCGACGTACCCCTCGGCGACCATCGTCAACAGCGCCGACTGGGTCTTGGTGGGGATGCGGTTGTACTCGTCGACGATCTTCACCGGTCGCGACAGCCAGTCGCGCCACGCGACGCCCACCTCGGCGAGACTCGCCGCGTTCATGAGGTCACGAGGGAGGGGGATGCCGACGAGGTCGCTGATCGTGAGCTGCGGCTGCCCCTGCTGCACCCCGCGCCGCACGTCGTCGGGTGTGGAGCCGGCGAGGACCCCCATGAGCACCGCGACGGTGGTCTTGCCGCGCCCGGGTCCTCCGACGAGCAGGCACTTGCCCCCGACGGCGAAGCTCAGCAGCGGGAGCAGGACGTTGGACGAGAACGACGCCTCGCTCGGCAGCGTCAGCTCGGCTCCGGCGTCGCCGAGGGAGAAGGCGAGCGGAGCACCCGAGGAGAACTCGACGTCGTAGTACGGCGAGATGACCGCGCGATTGACGATCCAGTAATAGGTCTGCCGGAGCTTCTCGTCGAGCGGCACAGCGGTCGTCGCGGGGGCGTCCCGGAAGAGATCGGCGGCCGTCATCGCGGCCGTCCCCTCCCCCGAAGCCGACGTGGTGGGTGCCTGCGAGAGCTTGTGCCAGCGGTCCGCCATCGCGCCAGCCTAACCGCCGGCCCGCCGACGGAGCTCCTCTTGCTCGGCGTGCGGGCGCCCCTCCATGGGGGCGGCGAACGAGGTCGCCTCGGCCACCGCGCGGCGCACGGAGGGAAGGGCGGATGCCACCCGCTCGGCGACGCTCCCCCGCACCTCGAACCACGGCACCGGCTGCGCCGTGAGCACCTCGCGGAAGCGCTCCTGCATGTCGGCCCGGATGTGCTCGCCGTCGCGCATCCCGTCCTGCACGAAGGGGATCTCGTCCCCGGTGAGGATGTACAGCGCGGGCCGGTGCGCCGCGGCGCGCTGCAGGATGCGCGGCGCGGGGGTACCCACGTACCGCTCGTGCCACAGGGCGGTGGCGAGCACGTCGGTGTCGCAGATCAGCACGGACCGCGGCGCCCGGCGCGCGGCATCCTGTTCCCAGGCGATCTGCCGATCGACGACGAGGTCGAACTCGTCGCTGCGCCAGGGCGCGTCGAGTCCGCCCTCGCGGGTCTCGCTCAGCTCGCGCCCGTACTCGGGCACCCACAGCGTCCCGAGCTCGGCGGCGAGCGCCTCGGCGAGCGTGGTCGAGCCCGTCGACTCGGCGCCGAGGACGACGACGCGTGCGGTGAGGTCGGCGCGGACCGCGGGCGACAGCTCGTGCCAGTGCGCGTCGAGGTCGGCGCGGATCGCGGTCCCGGACACCGGGTTGAGGCGACGCCCCGGGTCGACCTGCACCCAGTCCGCGCCGAGGCGGCGAGCGAGCTCGGCCCCGTACTCGTCGGAGGTGAAGACGACGTCGACCGGCTCGTCGAGCAGCCCCGCGATGGTCGCTGTGTGCGCGTCCCACGCGGTCTCGGAGGCGAAGTCGACCGGGGTGTCGTCGAGGAGGTCGACCACGCGAACCGTCGGGTGGTCCTCGCGCACCCACGCGGCCCGGCGTTCGAGGGGGATCGATTCGACGGATGCCGCGATCACCTCGACCGTGACTCTCTCGCAGGCGCGGACGGCCGAGCGGATGAGGTGCGCGTGCCCGACGTGGAGGGGGTAGAACTTCCCGACCACCACACCGTGCCGGTAGCGGCGCTCAGGCACGGGCATCGGCCGCGGGTGCGGCATCCGTCGCCTCCTGCGCCACGCGGCGCCACGACCACAGCCCGCTCACGCACAGCAGGATGAACAGGGCGTACAGCGCGGCGATGATCCACAGCCCGGTCGCGATCGAGAGCGCCACGAAGGCGACGTCCACACCGATCCACACGAACCAGTTCTCGATCCATTTGCGGTTGAGCATGTACTGCGCGACGAGGCTCGCCGAGGTGGTCGCGGCGTCCGCCAACGCGACCTGCGAGTCGGTGAAGGTGGCGAGCACCCAGGTGAGCAGAGCCGTTCCGGCCACCCCGACGACGATGAGCCAGGGCACCGCGCGACGAGGGGTGCGGGCGACGTACTCGCGGTCGTGCTCGACCCCGCGCGTCCACCGCAGCCAGCCGTGCACACCGAGCACGAGGTACACCACCTGCAGCGCGGCGCTGGCGTAGAGCCCGGCCGGGACGAACACCACGAGGAAGACGAGGTTGTTCGCGATGCCGATCGGGTACGTCCACACGTTCCGCCGGGCCGCCAGCAGCACGCACGCGGCGCCCGTCGCGAAGCCGAGGATCTGCGTCCACTCGGCCAGAATCCACTCGATCACCCGTCGAGCCTAGGTGTTCTGACGCGGTGTCCCGTCAGTCCTCCGCGGTCCACAGCTCGACGCCCATCTCCGCGATCGCCGCGGCCGCGCTCTCGGGCAATTCGGCGTCGCTCACGATGACGTCGAGCGCGTCGAGGGGCACGACGCGGAAACGCTCCGCCGTGCCGTACTTCGTGCTGTCGGCGATCAGGGCGCCCGAGGTGGCGGCATCCAGGACCGCCCGCTTCAAGACGACCTTGTCGAGCTCGGGGGTCGTCAGCCCGTGCGCGGTGTCCCAGGTGCCGGTGCTGAGGATCGCGAGGTCGAGGGTCATGGCAGAGACGGTCGCGGCGGCGAGAGCCCCGCTCGACGAACCGCTCGCGGCATCCACCACCCCGCCGGTGTGGATGACTTCGATCGAGGGGTGCGCGTACAGCGCCGAGACGGTGAAGAAGTCGTTGGTCACCACGGTCAGGCCACGCCGCGCCGTGAGATGGGGGACGAGCGCCTGGCAGGTCGTCCCCGCATCGATGAAGACGGTCATCTCGTCGGCGATGAGCGCGGCGGCGCGACGGGCGACGGCCTCCTTGCGCGGGAGCTCGAGCACGGCGCGGGACCCGCGCTCGCGCGGCGGCTCCACGCCGGTGCGCTCGCGAAGGCGCACGCCGCCCTGCACGGCATCCACCAGACCCTCGTCTTCGAGCGCAGCGATGTCGCGCCGCACGGTCATGTGCGACACCCCCAACGACGAGGCCAGGTGGCGGATGCTGAGCGCGCCCGCACCGCGCAGCAGACGCATCAGTTCTCGTTGGCGCTGTTCCGGGATGAGGGGCGGCGGTGTCGACATCCCTCCGAGCCTAAGCCTCCGCTGTCATGAGACACCGTGTTCTACCGTGTGAATTCTCGTGATACCGTGTGCAACGATGTTAAAGAAGCACGAAGTCCTGTCTGCCGTCGTCGACACCGGCGTGGTCCTGATCGTCCGCCTCGATTCCCCCGACGAGGCGCTCGCCGTCTCCCGCGCCGCCGTCGCCGGCGGCATCCGGGCCCTCGAGATCACCCTGTCGGTGCCGCGGGCACTCGAGGTCGTGCGGACCCTCGTCGACGAGTTCGGCGATCACGTCGCCGTGGGCGTCGGCACGGTTCTGGATGCCGAGATGGCCGTCGCCTCGGTCCAGGCGGGCGCTCGCATGCTCGTGAGCCCGAACCTGAACCCCGACATGATCCGTGCCGCGAACCGCTACCAGGCGCTCACGATCAGCGGTGCGTTCACCCCCACCGAGATCGTCGCCACCATGGAAGCCGGTGCCGACATCGTCAAGCTCTTCCCGACCGAGATCGCCGGCCCCGACTACCTCCGTACCGTCATGGCCCCCTTGGCGCACGCGCCGATCCTGCCCGCCGGCGGCGCGACGCGCGACAACGTCGGCGACTGGTTCTCAGCCGGAGCGCTGGCGGTCGGCGTCGGGAGCGCCATCACCAAAGCTGCGCGTGCGAGCGGCGACCACGCCGACGTGACCCGCGCCGCGGAAGACTTCCTCGCCGCCGTCGCGAACGCCCGGCAGACGGCCTGACACACCCACGGCGGACCACGACGTCCGCCTCTCACCCGAACACGAAGGAGTGGACCATGAGCGAGACGACGGCAGACGCGCCGCAGCTCACGCGCGACGAGAAGAAGACGATCCGGATCCGATGGTTCCTGGTCGGATTCCTCATCCTCGGCGGGGTGGTGAACTATCTCGACCGCTCGACGCTGAGCGTGGCCAACACCACGATCGCGGGTGAGTTCGGGCTCGACCCGTTCGCCATGGGTCTGCTGCTGTCGGCCTTCTCGTGGCCGTACGCCATCGCCAACCTCCCGGCGGGCTACCTCGTCGACAAGTTCGGGCCGAAGAAGATGTTCGCCTTCGCGGCGGGCGCCTGGTCGCTCGTCTCGATCGTCACCGCCGCCGCGAACTCGTTCGGCGTGCTGTACGCCTGCCGTGTCGCCCTCGGCATCACCGAGTCGCCGTTCTTCACCTCGGCCCTCAAGGTCAACGAGCGCTGGTTCAACAAGTCCGAGCGGGCGCTCCCGGTCTCGCTCGTGAACACGGGCTCGCAGATCGCCAACGCGATCGCGCCGCCGCTGCTGACCTTCCTCCTGCTGACGATGAGCTGGCGCGGGATGTTCATCATCGTGGGAGCCTTCGGCATCGTCGTCGCCCTCGTGTGGCTCCGCATCTACCGCGACCCGACACTGAAGGAGCAGGCCCTCATCAAGGGTGCCGAGGCCGAAGCGCGCGTCGCCGCATCGGTCGAGAAGGTCGGGTGGGGGCGTCTGCTCCTGCAGTCGAACACCTGGTTCATGGTGCTCGGTGCGTTCGGCATCTTCTACACCGTGTGGGTCTACCTCACGTGGCTCCCCAGCTACCTGCAAACCGCCCGCGGCTTCAGCCTCGCGCAGAGCGGGTGGCTCGCGTCGTTGCCGTTCCTCTGCGGCATCATCGGCGTGATCTTCGGCGGGTGGCTCTCGAACCGGCTCGTCCGCCGCGGCGTGAACACGGTCCGCGCGCGCAAGATCCCGATCGTCGGCGGCGCGGTCCTCGCCGCCGCGGCGGTGCTCCCCGTCGCGTACGTCGACAGCACCCCGCTCGCCATCGTGCTGCTGTCGGTCGGCTACTTCGCCTCACAGGTGCCGATCGGATGCCTCTGGACCCTCGCCTCGGACGTCGCTCCCTCCAACCAGGTGGCCTCGCTCGGCGCGATCCAGAACTTCGGTGGATTCATCGGAGCGGCCGTCGCGCCCATCGTCACCGGTGCGATCCTCACCTCCACGGGAGGCAACT
Organism: Microbacterium testaceum; assembly: GCF_001476655.1. Classification (GTDB taxonomy): domain Bacteria; phylum Actinomycetota; class Actinomycetes; order Actinomycetales; family Microbacteriaceae; genus Microbacterium; species Microbacterium testaceum_C. The sequence goes on from NZ_LDRT01000028.1 coordinate 12,449, forward strand.
ACACGACGGTGTTCCTCATCGGCGGCGTGCTGCTGCTGGTCGGCGCCCTGTCGTACGGACTGTTCGTGAAGGACCGCTCCCTCGCGGCATCCTGATTCCGCGCGGGGAGGACGGCCTCTCGTCCTCCCCGCCCTCCGGGAGGAACCCCCATGACCGCACGACTGTTCTTCGTGATCGGCCCGGCCGGTAGCGGCAAGTCGACCGTGAGCACCCTCATCGCTCGCCGGATCGGTGCCGCGTACCTCGACAAGGACTCCGTCGCGACGGCGTTCACCGAGGCCCTGCTCGAGGCCGCCGGCAGCGACAAGAACGACCGCGACAACAACGCCTACTACCAGGACGTGGTGATGGGCTTGGAGTACGCCACCCTGCTGAAGCTGGCGGGCGACAACCTCCGCCTCGGCACCGATGTCGTGCTCGACGCCCCGTTCGTCCGCTACTTCCCCGAGGCGGACTACCTCGAGCGCGCCGCCGTGGAGCACGACTGGCCGGACGACCTCACCATCACCGTCGTGCACGTCACCGTGGACGGCGATCTCGTCCGCGAGCGCGTCGACTCGCGCGGCTACGGTCGCGACGCCTGGAAACTCGCCCACTGGGACGAGTTCTGGGCCACGGCGCAGGCCGCCGACTGCCGGTGGCGCGGCGCGCACCACGTGCTCTTCGACAACAGCGCCTCCGGCGCCGATCCCACCGCGCTCGAGACCGCCCTGGCCGCCTTCGTCTGAGCAGACTCTCGCGGCACCGCGATCAGGGACGCGCCGGATCGATCGGTGTGAACCGCCGCAGACCCGCGCCCGAGCTGAGCCGCGAGGCGGCGAGCGACCCCGCCACCGCGAGGAAGATCGGCAGCAGCAGGGTGAAGCCGGTATCGGTGAA
>NZ_LDRT01000280.1 GCF_001476655.1 Microbacterium testaceum
GGGCTCGGACCTCGACATGGGGCCGGCGGTCGCCAATGCGGTCGAGCAGCTGCGCATCACCGTCGATCAGGCGGCGGTGCTGGCCGCGACCAACCCGGCGGCGTTCCTGGGCCTGTCCCATGAGCGCGGGGCGCTGGCACCCGGCCTGCGCGCCGATTGGGTCGTGCTCGACGCCGCGCTCAAGCCGGTCGAGACGCGGATCGCGGCGGCGGAGCCGGTCGCGGCATGACGGTCGCGCGCCGCGACCTTCTGCTGGGCGGTGCCGTGGTGGGGCTGGCGGGCGGCATCGCGCCTGTCCGGGCCTTTGCCGCCAAGGGCAGCCCGGTGGACGGCGCGGGCGCGCTCCCCATGCCCGCTCCGACGAACGTGCTTCCTGCCGCCTTGCCGGTGCAGGACGCCGCGCGCGTGCTGATGGATCGCGGCTGGCTGTTCCATGAGGGCGATATCGAACCCGCCCCGCTCGACAGCCACAATGCGACCTATATCTCGGTCAAGGCCGGGAATGCGCGCGGCGCGGCGGCCGTCGATTACGACGACAGCGACTGGCAGGCCGTCGACCTGCCGCATGACTGGGCCTCGTTCCAGCCCTTCGTAAAGACCGCCAATGTCGCGCAAGGTTATCGCCCGCGCGGGATCGGCTGGTATCCTGTCCCTTATACCCATCTGACGCTGCCGACGATCCTCCGC
>NZ_LDRT01000281.1 GCF_001476655.1 Microbacterium testaceum
CAACGCGGGGGACCTCGCCATCGACGCGGCGATGCACCCGGCGGACGGCAGCTGGTATTACTTCACGACCGTCAACCTGGCAACGGGCGAGACGGTGTTCTCGACCACCTACGCCGACCAGCTCAAGGCCGTCGACCAGTTCCAGCAGTGGTGCCGCGAGAACCCCGACGGCGGATGCTGACCGCGACCCGGCTCGCCGTCTGGGGGGACCCGATCGATCACTCCCGGTCGCCGTCGCTGCACGCGGCGGCGTACCGGGAGCTCGGCCTCGACTGGGACTACGGGCGCGAGCGCGTCGGCGAGGCGGCTTTCCCGACACGGATCGAAGAACTGGATGCCTCCTGGCGCGGCCTGTCGCTGACCATGCCGTTGAAGCAGGTCGCGGCCCGCACCGCCGTCGCGCTCGACGACGACGCCCGCCTGACCGGAGCGGTGAACACGTTCCTTCTCGCACCCGAAGGCCCGCTCGGCTTCAACACCGACGTCGGGGGCTTGGCTCGGGCACTGGACGAGGTCGGCGTGCGAGATCCGGGGGTCATCCG
>NZ_LDRT01000282.1 GCF_001476655.1 Microbacterium testaceum
CCCTGATCGCGGCATTCCTGTACTTCGATCTGGCCTTCATGGTCTGGGTCCTGCTCGGCCCCCTCGCCCCGCAGATTTCCGCCACGCTGGGCCTCACCCCTGCGCAAAAGGGCGTGATGGTCGCGGTACCGACGCTGGCGGGCGCGATCCTGCGCGTCGTCAACGGCCTGCTGGTCGACCGCATCGGGCCGAAGCGCGCGGGCGCGATCAGCCAGTTGATCGTCATCGGCGGCCTCTTTTCCGCCTGGGTGTTGGGGGTGAACAGCTTCGGCGGCACGCTGGCGCTGGGCGTCATCCTGGGCTTTGCGGGGGCGAGCTTCGCGATCGCGCTGCCGCTCGCCAGCCGCTGGTATCCGCCCGAGCATCAGGGCAAGGCGATGGGGCTCGCCGGCATGGGCAATTCGGGCACGGTGCTGGCAGCACTGTTCGCACCGGCGCTGGCCAAGCTGTTCGGCTGGAACGCCGTCCTCGGCCTGGCCTGCCTGCCGCTGACCCTCGTCTTCTTCGCCTATGTGGTGATGGCCAAGGACGCACCCGGCG
>NZ_LDRT01000283.1 GCF_001476655.1 Microbacterium testaceum
CCGACGGACCCGTCCGCTACGCCGACCTCGCGGTGGGAGAGCTCCACGACGCCCGTGTCGCGTGGGACGACTGGAGCACGCCCGATTTCGATGACACCGCGTGGGAACCCGTGGCGGTCGTGCAGGCAGAACAGTCGCTCCTCCCGTTCGTCGGCGAGCCGGTCCGGCGCGTCCTGGAGGTGCCCGCGGAGCGGATCGTACGGACCCCCGCCGGGGAACGCGTCGTCGACTTCGGGCAGGTGATCGCCGGACGCGTGCGGTTCCGGGTGCGGGGAGAACGCGGGAGCGTCGTCCGCCTGGAGCACTCGGAGGTGCTCGACCAGCACGGCGACTACTTCGCCAACATCGTCGGGCCGAACAAGGACCAGACCGACGTCTACATCCTTCGCGGCGATCCCGAGGGCGAGACGTGGGAGCCGGCGTTCACCTTCCACGGATTCCGGTACGTCCGGATACAGGGATTCCCGGGTGACGCGAACCCGGAGGACTTCACCGCCGTCGTGACGGCATCCGATCTTCCGGTGATCGGTCACCTCGAGACATCCGACGCGCGTCTGAACCGCCTGCACGAGAACGTGCGGTGGAGTCAGCGGGCGAACTTCCTGTCGATCCCGACGGATTGCCCCCAGCGCGAACGATACGGCTGGACGGGCGATCTGCAGGTCTTCGCCGAGACGGCCGCGACGAACATGTCGGTCGGCCCTTTCCTGACGCGGTGGCTGCGGATCGTCCGTGACGACCAGCTGCCCGACGGGCAGATCATGAA
>NZ_LDRT01000284.1 GCF_001476655.1 Microbacterium testaceum
CCCATCCCCTCCCGCTTGCGGGAGGGGCGTGAGTCTCATTCAGGTCAGCGCCCGATCAGCCCTTGCGCGATCTCGTCCGCGACATCCGACGCCGGATGGCCCGTCTCGGCCGAGCGCTGCCACACCTGCTCCAGACGCTCGGGGATCTTGGCGATGCGCGCCATGACTTCCGCCTCGTCGCCCTGGCCCAGATACTCCAGTCCGACATTGATGATGCCGCCCGCGTTGATGACGTAATCGGGGGCATAGAGGATGCCCGCTTCCGCCACGCGCGCGCCGTCCTCGCGGGTCGCCAGCTGGTTGTTGGCGCCGCCCGCGACGACCTTGGCCTTCAGCCGCTGGATCGAATCGGCGTTCAGCACCGCGCCCAGCGCGTTGGGACTGACCAGATCGACGTCTGCGAACAGAATCTCGTCGGCCGAGGCGACGCTGGCGCCCAGTTCCGCCGCCATCGCTTCCGCGCGCGCCTGGTTCACGTCGGCGATGGTCAGCACCGCACCGTCCTTCGCCAGCAGCTTGG
>NZ_LDRT01000285.1 GCF_001476655.1 Microbacterium testaceum
GGCAACACGTTCGGCCTCGCGAGCGCCCTCGGCGGGATGCGCCGCAAGGTGTGGGCGTGGCCGGTCGGCATCATCGGCAACCTGCTGCTTCTCACGGTCTTCCTGGGCTCAGCGCTGAGCCCCGACCCGTCGCCGCCGCACCTGCTCGGGCAGGCCGGTCGGCAGATCATGTTCATCGCCGTGGCCATCTACGGCTGGATCCGCTGGCGAAATCTTGACGGGGGACGCGTCGTCCCCCGCTGGGCTCCAACCGGCGCGCGCATCGGCATCGTGCTGGTGATGATCGTCGGCACAGTCGCCCTGACCCCGCTCTTCCGGCTGCTCGGATCGTGGGAGCCGGTCTGGGCCGACGCCTGGACGTTCGTCGGGTCGCTGCTCGCGACGTACGGCATGGCGAAGGGCTGGACCGAGTTCTGGCTGATCTGGATCGCCGTCGACGTGGTCGGGGTGCCGCTGCTGTTCGGCTCGGGCTACTACGCGACCGGTCTCATGTACGTCTTCTACGGCGTCTTCACCGCGGTCGGCTTCGTGATCTGGTGGCGGGCACAGCGCACCGCCGCGCATCCGATCGAGATCCTGCCGCCCGACCCGAGCCCACGAGACTCC
>NZ_LDRT01000286.1 GCF_001476655.1 Microbacterium testaceum
CGCCTCGGGCTGAGCGTCCCCGAGGACCTGTCGGTGGTGGCGATCCACGACGCGTGGACGGCCGAGCACACGTGGCCACCCCTCACGACGGTCCGGATGCCGCTGCGCGAGGTGGGAGCGACGGCGCTGCGAGCGGTGGTTGAGAACCTCGCGTCGGGGGCTCGCGCGGACGCCGTGGTGACCGACCCGGCCCCGAACCTCGTGGAGCGGGCGTCGACGGCGGAGCCCCGCAAAAAGAACTGATCTATTCCGTCGATTCCTCGTCGATGTGTGGCTCTGAGCCCTCGATTCCCCCTAGTCATCTGATGAATGTGATGTAGGCTGGGGGAAAAGGAGGCGACCATGCGCACTCGTGCATTGCGGCACGGAACACTGCTCACCGAGATCGGCCTCGGCGCGGCTCAACTCGGGAACCTGTATCGCGAGACGACCGAGGCGGAGGTCGACGAGTCGGTCGACACCGCGTGGGACGGGGGTGTCCGGTACTTCGACACCGCCCCCCACTACGGGCTCGGTCTCTCGGAGCGACGCCTCGGCGCGCGCCTCGCGAGCCGCCCGCGCGACGAGTTCGTGAGCTCCACCAAGGTCGGTCGGGTGCTCGAGACGAGCAC
>NZ_LDRT01000287.1 GCF_001476655.1 Microbacterium testaceum
GGGTCAGCAGCGGAATGAAGGACGACTGGGCCCCGGCGTTGTTGGCCGACTCCGGCGCGGCAACGCCCTCCACCATCCCGCTACCGAACTGCTCCGGCGTCTTCGACACCTTCTTTTCCAGCGAATAGGCACGGAAGGCGCTCAGGGTCGCACCGCCGCCCGGCAGTACGCCGAGGAAGGTGCCCAGGGCAGTACCGCGCAGGGTGGCCGGCCAGGCCCTGCGGAAGTCCTCGCGGGTGGGCCACAGCCGGGTGATCTTGCCGGCGAGGGAGCCGCGGGCTTCGCGGGATTCGAGGTTGACGGCGATCTCGGCGATGCCGAACAGACCCACCGCGATCACCACAAACCCGGCATCAAGCATGCGATCGGTATCCTGGCGACAGAGGTGGCGCGCAATATGGCGCTGCTGGGGATCCAGCAACCCAGCGACGTCCGGCGGGACAGCCTGCGGATCCTTCGCTAACAGCCGCCATTCGCCAGGAGGGGCGGCTCAGGAAATCCGGTAGATAGCCTTGGCCGTGCCGCTGAACAGCGCTGCCCGGTCATCCTTGTTCCACCCCTGGGTCAGGCGCTTGAAGGCGTTCCAGAGCACCCTGTAGGAGAACATGCCCTTGTCCACCGGGAAGTTGCTTTCGAACAGACAGCGC
>NZ_LDRT01000288.1 GCF_001476655.1 Microbacterium testaceum
GGCCAGGATCACGACAGCGATCGCGAGAACTCCGATCGAGGCGAGCAGGTTCTGCAGCGTGGTTCTCTTCTCTCGACGGGACGCCCGTATCTCCGATCAGGGGCTGCCGCGCCTCGATCCCCGTCAACAGCGGACGTTGAGAAAGATCAAAGCGAATAGACCGATTTGATGTGAGGGTTTGCTGCCAAGCCTTGAAGGGAGAACGGCAGTGCGCGCACATCAGATCATGGCGGGACATGTCATCACGGTCGGAACCGAGGCCTCCATTCTCGATGCCGCCAAGTTGATGTTGGATCATCACATCAGCGGCTTGCCGGTGGTCGATGCGGCCGGAAGGTTGGTCGGCATCCTGTCGGAAAGCGATTTCTTGCGCCGAAGCGAGATCGGCACGCAGCGCCGCCGCCCTCGCTGGCTTCGATTCCTTCACGGCTCGGGCAGCGCGGCGACGGACTTCGTCCACGAGCGCGGACGGAGGGTCGGAGAGATCATGTCGTATGATCCCGTCACCGTGACCGAAGAAGCGCATTTGTCAGAGCTGGTTGGGCTGATGGAGAAGAAGAGCATCAAGCGGCTGCCGGTGATG
>NZ_LDRT01000289.1 GCF_001476655.1 Microbacterium testaceum
GCCTGGTCGGGCGTGCGGCGAAGTCTCTGCGTCCAGCCAGCGGCAGGTTGGTGGTCGCGGAGCTGATTGTCCAGGGGCGCGCAGCCCCCCGCCTCACCGGCCGCGGCCTCGACCTCGGCGGTGCCGGCACCGCTCACCGCGAGGCCGAGCAAGGCCGTCGCGTCGGTCAGCAGCGCCGCGGCAGAAGGACGGAGGGCGGCATCGTCGAGGGAGCCGAACCGCCCCGCGAGCTGGGCGTCGACGAGACGAGGGTGGCCGAGGTGCGACCAGTCCTCACCGTCGGTGTCGGCCAAGCGTCCCAGCGCGAGCGCTGTCGCGCCCTGCTCGAGGACGGCGACGCGACCGGCCGGGTGCGCGGGACCGCCGAGGGCGACGAGAGACCCCCAGCGGGTGCCCCGCGCTTGCACGGGGACGACCGTGCGAACATCTCCGGGGTCTCGCACGGAGAGGCGCGAGCGCTCCTGCCAGCCCGCGAGGACCGAGTGGTCGGCCTCGGCGAGCTCGGCGACGATCACCTCGTGCGCGAGGGACTCGAGGATCACGGGTGCGCGCAGGGTCCGCGCGAGACGCTCGACGACGTAGTCGGCCGGGGCGCCGCGCAGCGCGAGCTCGGTGAAGAGGGTGCGCACCTCGTCGCGGGCTCTCAGCGCCACGGTCTGTTCGTCGATGATGCGCCGGTGCACCTGTTCGGTCACGGCGACGAACTTCACCTCGCGATGCAGGGCGACCAGGACCAGCCCGGCCGCGCAGGCGGCTTCGATGACGATCTGTCTCTTCTACACATATGACGCTGACGAAGATCTTACGCATG
>NZ_LDRT01000029.1 GCF_001476655.1 Microbacterium testaceum
GAGCTCGCGCGCGACGGCGCGGGTGAAGCCGAGGATCGCGGCCTTGGCGGCCGAGTAGGGGACGCCGCCGAAGACGCCGCCGCCGCGGATGGCTGACACCGACGACATGTTCACGATGCGGCCGTATCCGCGCTCGACCATGCCCGCGGCGATCCGCTTGGTCACGACGTACGTGCCCGTGGCGTTGATCGACATGACACGGTTCCACTCGGCGAGCGTCGTCTGCAGGAAGCGGGTGGGCGAGGTGATCCCGGCGATGTTGGCGAGGGATGCCACGGGCGGCAGGTCGTTCTCGATGCGCGCGACCACGGCGTCGACCGCGGCCTCGTCGGTGACGTCGGCGCCGTAGCCGAAGGCCTCGACCCCGAACTCGTCGCGGAGTTCGGCGGCGACGGCCTCGGCGGCCGCGGCATCCAGGTCGATGACGGCGACGGGAGCGCCGGTCGCGGCGAGCGCGCGGGCGGTGGCGCGGCCGATGCCGCGGGGGGAGCCGGCGCCGGTGACGACGGCGGTGGTGGGCTGGGACATGGGGTGTTCTCCTTCGAAACGGATGGTGTGGGTCACGCGGGGACGACGGCTGCGGCGAGCAGGCCGCTGAGATACTCGGCGGCGGCGCGGGCGGCATCCGCCCGGTCGGCGTCGGCGGTGTCGCGGGTCTCGAGCTCGAGGGCGAGGTCGCCGGTGTAGCCGACCTCGGCGAGCGCCGCGGCGAGGTCGGCGAAGTCCACCCGCCCGCGGCCGATCGAGTGGTGGATGTAGCCGGGCTCGGCATCCCTCAGGTGCACGTGACGGGTGCGCGCGGCGTGCGCGGAGAGGAAGTCGCGAGGATCTCCCCCACCGGCGACGATGTGACTGGTGTCGAGCACGACGCCGATCTCGGCCGGCAGGCGCGACAGCAGCGCCCCCGCGCGGTCGAGGTCGTACGCGAGGCGGAAGAAGTGCGGAGCCTCGACCCACAGCTCGATGCCGCGGGCACGGGCGGCGGCGGAGATCTCGACGAGCCGCGCGGCGACGAGGTCGAGGTCGGCGTCGAGGTCGACGACGGGGGCGTGCTCCTGCGCGCCGTTGGGGAGCACGAGGGCGTCGGATCCGATCGCGACGCACAGGTCGAGCAGGCGGTCGACGTGCGCGGCACGGCGCGCGGCCGAACCCTCGGAGTCGGGGCGGTTGAGATCGCCCACGTCGGCGTTCACCGAGCGGACGCGGAGTCCGGATGCCACGACGGTGGCGGCCACGGCGGTCACGGCCGCGTCGTCGAGGTCGTAGGGCACGTGGTCGCAGACGCCCGGAAGGGCACCGAGGTCGATGCCCTCGAAGCCGCGGGCGCGGATCTCGGCGAGCGCCTCGGCGAGCGGCAGGTGGCGCAGCGTGATGGTCGAGCACGTGATGCGGGGGTCGGTGGCGGCCACGGTTCTCCTCCTCGAGTGTGACGGCCCGTTCGGGCTTGACGGCGAGACTATCTGTTCTATTGTTAACATTCAAACACTGAACGTGTTCCACCCGCTCCTCACCGGAGGTCGACGATGACCCGACTGTTCAATGACCCGGCCGATTTCCCCGCCGAGATGCTCGAGGGATTCGCCGCCGCCTACCCCGACATGGTCGCCCCCGTCCCCGGCGGGGTCGTGCGCAGCACCTCCTACGAGGGCGTCGCCGTGCTGGCCGGCGGCGGCTCCGGCCACTACCCCGCGTTCTGCGGCCTCGTCGGGACCGGCCTCGCGCACGGCGCCGTCGTGGGCAACATCTTCTCGTCGCCCTCGGCGTCGCAGGCGGTGTCGGTCGGCCGCGCCGCGGACCGCGGCCAGGGCGTCGTCTTCACCTTCGGCAACTACGCCGGCGACGTCCTGCACTTCGGCGAAGCCGCCACCCGCCTCGCGGACGAGGGCATCGACGCGCGCATCGTCCTCGTCACCGACGACGTCGCCAGCGCCCCGCGCGACCAGATCGAGAAGCGCCGCGGCATCGCCGGCGATCTCATCGTCTTCAAGGTGCTCGGCGCGGCCGCCGACGAAGGACTCCCCCTCGACGAGGTCGTCGCCGCCGGGCGCCACGCCAACGACCGCACCCGGACCTTCGGCATCGCCTTCGACGGCTGCACGCTGCCCGGCGCCGATGCGCCGCTCTTCCGCGTCCCCGAGGGGATGATGTCGCTGGGTCTCGGCATCCACGGCGAACCGGGCGTGAAGGACGTGCCCATCGCCTCGGCCGACGACCTCGCGGCGATGCTCGTCGACCGGCTTCTCGACGAGCTCCCCGACGGCGTCGATCAGGCCCGCGGCCAGCGCGTCACCGCGCTGCTGAACGGTCTCGGCACGGTCAAGTACGAAGAACTCTTCGTCGTGTGGCGCCGCGTCTCGCAGCTGCTGGATGCCGCGGGCGTCACCGTCGTGAGCCCCGACATCGGCGAACTGTGCACGAGCCTGGACATGGCGGGCATCTCGCTCACGCTCGTCTGGCTCGACGACGAACTCGAGCGCCGGTGGACCTCGCCCAGCCTCACGCCCGGCTACCGCAAGGGCAGCGCCCGGCCCGCCGCGCAGCTGGACGCCGCCGCACGCGACGAACTGCGCCGACGCGCCGTCGTCTCGGGCGCGGAGATCGAGCCCGGGACCCCCGCGTCCCAGAACCTGGCCGCGGGGGTGCTGCGCGCGCTCGAGACGCTGCACTCCACGATGGTCACCCATGCCGCGGAGCTCGGCCGGATCGACGCGGTCGCCGGGGACGGCGATCACGGGATCGGCATGGAGCGCGGCACCCGCGCGGCGCTCGACGCCGCGCGAGCCGCCGCCGAGCGCGGAGCCGGGGCCGGAACCCTGCTCTCGCGCGCCGGCACCGCCTGGTCGGACGTCGCCGGCGGTACGTCGGGAGCCCTGTGGGGGGGAGCCCTGCGTGCCGTCGGCGCGTCTCTCGGCGACAGCGAGTCCGCCGACACCGCGCGCCTCGTCACCGCCCTCCTCGCCGGACGCGACGCCATCACCGGAACCGGCGGCGCGACCCTCGGCGACAAGACCATGGTCGACGTGCTGCTGCCCTGGTCCGACGCCCTCACGGACGGACCCGCGGATGCCGCAACCCTCCGTTCTGCCCGCGGCGTCGCGATCGAGGCGGCCGGTGCCACCGCCGCCCTCACCCCGCGCCTCGGACGCGCGCGCCCCCTCGCCGAGCGCAGCGTCGGCACCCCCGACGCCGGCGCCGTCTCCCTCGCCCTGGCGATCGCCGCCCTCACCGACCTCGCGCTCGGGGACTCCACCCCGGCGCTCCCGCTCATCCTGGAAGGACGCTCATGACCGCGCTCGAACCCCTCCGCCTCGTCATCGGCTGCGACGACGCCGGCTACGACTACAAAGAGGTCCTCAAGGCCGACCTCGCGGCATCCGATCTCGTCGTCGACGTCGTCGACGTGGGAGTGGATGCCGACGGCCACACCGCGTATCCGCACATCGCGGTGGACGCGGCCCGCATGGTCGCCGACGGCCGCGCCGACCGCGCGCTGCTCATCTGCGGAACGGGCCTGGGCGTCGCGATCGCGGCGAACAAGGTGCCCGGCATCCGGGCCGTCACCGCACACGACTCGTTCTCGGTCGAGCGCGCGGTGCTCTCGAACGACGCGCAGGTGCTGTGCATGGGGCAGCGCGTGATCGGACTCGAGCTCGCGCGGCGCCTCGTGCGCGAGTGGCTCACGTACCGCTTCGACCCGGCCTCGGCCTCGGCCGAGAAGGTCGCGGCGATCTGCGGGTACGAGACGCCCGGGGCCGCGTGACGGGTCGCGTGCCGCGGCCTCGGCTGCGCGCGGCGGGCGCCCCGTGACGCCCGTCAGCGCAGCGGCGACTAGGTTGGTCTCCATGCCGACCTCCCCCTCGAGCGCTCTGCGCGGTCTCGGCAGTGTGAGTCGCAACACGCTGCGAGAGCAGATCCTCACGCGCCTGCGCGACGCGGTGTCGTCGGGAGAGCTGGCCCCCGGCACGCACCTGGGCGAGATCGAGCTGGCCGACTCGCTCGGGGTGTCGCGCGGCACGCTGCGCGAGGCCCTGCGCCATCTCCAGCAGGAGGGCCTGCTCGCCGCCGACTCGCGCGGACGCCTGTCGGTTCGGGTGGTGTCGGCCGCCGACATCCGCGAGATCTTCGACGTGCGCTACGCGCTCGAGTCGCTCGCGTGCGAGGAGATCTGCGCGTTCGACGACCGCTCCGACGCGGCGTCCGTACTGCGCGAACGCCTCGACACGCTGAACGCCGCCGAGGAGTTCGCCGCGCGCGTGCGCGCCGACCTCGCCTTCCACGAGACCCTGTGCGAGCTCAGCGGCAATGCCACGCTCCTGCAGTCGTGGCAGCGGGTCGCCGGGCTCGCCCGCGCGGCGCTGACCAGCGGCGGACTCGACGTGGCGGTGGCGAACATGTCGATCGACCGGCACATGCCCCTCGTCGACATCCTCGTCGAGGGCGACCCCGACGCCGCGCGACGATTCCTGCGCGGACACATGGATGCCGCTGTCGAGCGCCTGCTCGACCGCGTCGAGGCCTGAGCTCCCCGCGCTGAGCCGGCGACCGCCCGATCGTCGAGGCGATCGCATCTCGCGCCTGGTCGGCCTGCCGTCCTGCGGAGTGCGCGGCGGCGGGAGTCCCCGCCCCCTCGTGGGCCCGCCGTCCTGCGCAGCTCATGGCGCGGCATCCGGTGGGGCGCGGCACACGGCAACCCGCCCGCGGCGCCCGGGGCCGGCGGCATCCGGAACCGGTCCGGCGCTGCCCGATTCCGCATGACGGCACACGGCAACCCGCTCGCGGCAAACCGCCCGTGTCGACCGCGCCCGGCGGCATCCGCAGAAAAAAGTACGCTCAGGTGTTGCGCTCAGAGTCCTACTGTTGCATTGTTAACAATCGAACCCAGAGCGTTCAGCCCGCCGGTCTCCATCGCTGGAGCACGCGGAGGCTATCGAAGAAGATAGGAAGACCCATGGCACAGGCCACGACGTCGACCCCGGTGCTCGGCACTCCCCACCGCTGGCGCGTCGCCGCCGGCAGCACCGTCGGCACGACCATCGAGAACTACGACTTCATCGGCTACGGCACCGCCGCGGCCCTGTATTTCGGAACGGCGTTCTTCCCCGACGCCGACCCGCTCACCGGCACCCTGCTGTCGTTCGCCACTCTCGGTGTGGGCTTCGCCGCCCGCCCGATCGGCGGCATCATCGGCGGCTACCTCGGCGACAAGATCGGCCGCAAGCCGGTGCTCATCGCCTCGCTGCTCATCATGGGTCTCGCGACGTTCGCGATCGGCATCCTGCCCACCTACGCCACGGTCGGTGTCGCCGCGCCCATCCTGCTCGTGGTGACCCGCATCATCCAAGGCCTCGCGTTCGGGGCCGAGTGGGGCGGCGCGATCCTCATGACCTACGAGCACGCCCCCTGGCGCCGCAAGGGTGCGTTCGGCGCGCTGCCGCAGGCGGGCTTCCCGCTGGGGCTGCTGCTGGCCAACCTGGCATTCTTCGCCAGCTCGGGCCTGCCCGACGACTGGAAGTGGCGTACACCCTTCCTGCTCTCCGCACTGCTGGTGTTCGCCGGCCTGTACATCCGCCTGAAGGTGGAGGAGTCGCCCGAATTCGAGGAGATCAAGGAGGAGGGCAAGATCGAGAAGAACCCCCTCCTCAGCGTCCTGCGCTCTGACTGGCAGAACCTGCTGCGCGCCTTCTGCATGCGCATCGCCGAGACCGCCGGATACGCCATCGCCATCACCTACATGTCGTCGTACCTGAAGAGCAACCAGCTCGCCGACCCGTCGCAGACCATCCTCGCGATCGTCATCGCCGCCCTCGTCGGCTTCCCCGCGACCCTGTTCTGGGGCTGGCTCACCGACCGCATCGGCCGCAAGCCCGTGTACGTCTTCGGCACGACGATGATCCTGCTGTCGGGCATCCCGCTCTTCCTCATCGCCAACACCGGGGTGTTCCCGCTGATCGTCGCGGTGTTCGTCTTCAGCTTCGCGATCTGCCAGAACTCCCTCGCCGGGACGCAGGCGTCGTGGTTCCCCGAGCTGTTCAACACCGGAACCCGCTCCTCGGGAGCCTCGCTGGCCTACCAGCTCTCCGCGGTCGTCTCGGGCTTCACCGCCTTCTGGGCCGTCAGCCTGTTCCAGGCCTTCGGATGGATGGGCCCGGCCGTGCTCTTCAGCTTCTACGGCCTGGTCGGCCTCATCGCCGCCGTCCTCACCCCCGAGACCAACGGCCGTCGCCGCCGCGAGGCCGACGACGCCGCCGAGGTGGAAGCCAAGCGCGAGCTCGTCGGAGCCTGACCCTTTCGAGACACCGGATGCCACGGACCCCGCCGGGTTCGTGGCATCCGGTGTCTCTGCGGTTCGGCGTGACAGCGCTGCGTGATCGCCGGTGAGCGCCCGGCGGGATGAGCGTCACGCTGCCCGACGCGACAGGGGTGCCTCGTCCCGCTTCTGACAGTGCATGTCCCAGAAATGGTCGGTGCAGCGCGGCCCAACCCACCACAAGTGGGACGAGGGTGCGCGCGGGCCGCGCGACGGAACCTCGTCCCCCCTCTGGCGGTGCATGTCCCACAAATGGCCGGTGCAGCGCCGCCCAACCCACCACAATTGGGACGAGGGTGCGCAGAGCTCAGGCGAACGCCGCCCGCACCGCCGGCGCGATCTGCGCGAGCACCTCGTCACGCGCGGGCGTCGACGGGAACACCAGGAACAGGTGCGGCACGCCGGCGCGACGCACGAACTCCGCGGGGACTCCGGATGCCGCCAACCGCGCGGCGTACTCCTCCGCTTCGTCCGCCAGCGGGTCGACCTCGGCCGCGACGATCACGGCCGGCGCGGAACCGGTCAGGTCGGGGGCGCGCAGGGGGGCCGCTTCGACCGGGACGACCGGCCTGGCTGCGGGAGCGGTCTCCGCCCGTTCCGGCTGCGCGGACGCTGACGCGGATACCGCGGCCGCCGAGACGGGCCGCGGCGCCGACTCCGCGGCATCGTGCACGTACAGCCCCCAGTACCACTGCATGCCCTTCGCGGTCAGCGGCAGATCCTCAGTGTGCGCACGGTAGCTGGGGCGGGTGAGGTCGGGGGCGTCGAGAACAGGGCACAGCAGCACCTGGATCCGGATGCCGGGGGCCCGCCCCTCACGAGAGCGCACCGCGAGAGCCGCCGCGAGGTTGCCGCCCGCGCTGTGGCCCGCAACGCCCAGGAGACCGGGATCGACCAGTCCTCCCGCACCGGAAGCGGCGAAACGCAGCGCCCGCTCGAGGTCGTCGAGCCCGGCCGGGAAGGGATGCTCCGGAGCCAGCCGATAGTCGACGCTCAACACCTGCGTCCCCGTCGCCGCGGCGAGCGCACGACAGAGGGCGTCGTTGTTGTCGAGGTCGCCGGCGACCCATCCTCCGCCGTGGGCGAAGACGAGGGTGCCGCGGTGGCCCCCGCGAGGGCGGTACAGCCGGAGCGCGAGACCGTCGGCATCCACGTCGATCGATTCGAGGATCTCGTCGTCGGGCAGCCGCACCCACGAGGGGTTGGCGCGGAGCTCGGCGATCCGCGCGGCGTCGTCACCCGCGGCATCCGTGGCTCCCGAGGGAATCGTCCCCGCCTGCGCCGCGAGGCGCGCGAGGTGCGCCCGCACGTGAGGATCGGTGATGGCGGGGTGCACGGTCACGAGGTGCCCTTCGGTGGAGTGTGCGTCGGTCGGGTGCGCGTCGGGTCGCATGCCCGGACGCTCCGTCGCGATGGGGCGCCCAGGGAGCGCCACGCGACGTTGCCCCGAGCGTACGGCTCCGGACGCCGTCGACCGGGCCGCGGCGAAGAAGCGTTACGCCGGGGAAACACCGGCGTCGCAGGCACCGCGCACCATGGCGGCATGAGGTCTCCGGAACAGCGCGCGGCGGCGATCCTGACCACGCAGCGCTTCGTCGTCATCGGGACAGCCGACACCACCGGGCCGTGGACCGCGGCCGCACAGTACCGGCTCGTTCCTCGCGGCCTTTACGTCGAGTCCGATCTCGGGTCGCGGCACGCCCGGGCGATCGCGGGGTCGGGAACGGCATCCGGTGTCGTCTACGACTCGTCGGCGGCCGTCGCCGATGCCGACGGGGTGCAGCTGGCGTTCTCCGCGCGGGAGGTGGATGCCACGGAGCCCGCCGTGCGGGAGATTCTGGCCGCACGGCTCCCCCGCGACGCGTGCCCCGCGGACGCGCTCGATGCCGAGGTGGCGGCGGTGCTCGCGGTGCCGACGAAGCGTCTGTACGCCCTCGAGGTCGAGCGGGCATACGTCTTCGATCGCGACGCCTGGCGCTCGCGCGGCACCGACGCGCGGCGGGAGGTCGACGCCGCCGCCGTCTGGCGGATCCTCACCGGGTGACGCGGCGCGGCACGAACGGCGTAGAACGAGCGGCGCGGCACGAACGGAACAGCACGAACGGTGGAGAACGAACGGAACGGCACGAACGGTGGAGAACGAGCGGCGCGACGGCCGGCGCCGGCGCGGTCGCCGCGCGATCAGGCGAACGACTGCGCGAAAACGGCCTGCGCGATCAGCGGCAGGCCGAACGACGCCACCGCGCAGACGAGGGCCCCGCCCGCGACGATGCGGGGCACCAGACGACGCGAGCGGACGGCGAAGAACGCCGCCAGGATCGCCACCGTCGTGAGCCCGACCGGGATGAGGAACCACGCGAAGTAACCGCCCGGCACCCAGGCGGCGAGGAACAGGACCCCCACCAGCGCCGACCACCCGAAGGTCAGCACGGCGATGACGAGCAGCGAGAGCGCGATGCTGCCCACGGCCGAACCGGTGCTCCGCTCCGCCGCGGCGCCGGGTCGGGTCGCCTGAGTCATGGGCTCACCCTAGCCACATCGCGGCGTTACGCCGCCGAAACAGCCCCGTCGTCGGCGTGTGCGGGGCCGCGCGTACGGTGACGCCGAGGGCGCACCCGACGCCCACGAAAGGGATGCCATGTCGCAGCGCGTCATCGTCACGGGAGGCTCGGGCGGCATCGGCGCCGCCATCGTCGATCGGTTCGCCGCCGACGGCGCCCGGGTCGCGGTGCTCGATCGGCGCGCTCCGGGCGGGGACTCGGCATCCGGATTCTTCGCCGTCGACCTGCTCGATCCCGCCGACACCCGGCGTGCGATCGGCGAGGCGATCGACGCTCTGGGAGGGGTCGACGTCCTGGTCAACTGCGCCGGGATCTTCCAGCACGTCTCGCTCCTGGACATCACCGTCGAAGACTGGGATCGCGTGCTCGACATCAACGCGCGCGCCACGCTCGTGACGATGCAGGCCGTCGCCCCCTCGATGCTCGACGCCCGGCGCGGCGCGATCGTCAACATCGCGAGCATGGCCGCGAAGCAGGGCGGAGGCGGCGAGGGCCACTACGCCGCGTCCAAGGCCGCGGTCGTCGCACTGACGCGTGCGGGAGCCCAGGAATGGGGATGCCACGGCGTCACCGTCAACGCCGTCTGCCCCGGCTACGTGCTCACCGAGATGGGCGCCGACACGCGTTCCGAGGCCGACGTGGCCGCCTGGAGCGCGAAGTCGCCGCTGGGGCGGCTCGCGATCCCCGAGGACGTCGCGGGCGTCACCCACTTCCTCGCCTCACCCGCCGGGGGCTACCTCACCGGACAGGCGATCAACGTGACCGGCGGGATGATCATGCACTGACCCCCGCGGCCGTCGGCCGCCGCGGGCGGCGCGGGCGTTGTCTGTTATAGACATCTGACGCTTCCGACGA
>NZ_LDRT01000290.1 GCF_001476655.1 Microbacterium testaceum
CTCACCTACAACGCCGAGGAGAATCGCCCGATGCTGTCGATCAATGAGGCGATCGGCTTCGTCCCGGTCGCGTACGAGGGCGCATGGAAGAAGGTGCTCGTCTGAACGCCGGGCGGGGGGTGAGCCACTTCTGCCCGCACTGCCGGCGCGTCAGCGCACGCGCTGGCAGTGCGGGCAGAAGTGGCTCGACCGGTTCATGAACGAGACTCGGACGATCGGTCGGCCGCAGCGGGGACACGGCTGACCGGTCCGCCCGTAGGCGTTCAACGAGTGCGCGAAGTACCCGGCCTGACCGTTGACGTTCACGTACTGCGCGTCGAAGCTCGTTCCGCCCTCGGCCAACGCCTTCTCGAGTACCGCTCGAACCTCCCCCAGCAGGCGGTTCACCGCGCGGGTCGGAAGGGCTGCGCCCGGCGTCTCGGGGTGGATTCGCGCCGCCCACAGCGACTCGTCGGCGTAAATGTTGCCGATGCCGCTGGCGACCGTCTGATCGAGGAGCACGCGTTTGATGCCGGAATTCGTCCGTGCGATGCGCGCGCGGAATCGGGCCGCGTCGAACGCGGGGTCGCGCGGATCGCGGGCGATGTGCTCCACCTGGGTCGGCCCGCGCGGGCGCACCGGTCCCCGACCGGCCGCGGCACCGT
>NZ_LDRT01000291.1 GCF_001476655.1 Microbacterium testaceum
CGGCCGCGCGGGACCCGAGCCGGAACCCCGGAGTCACGGCTGGGCGGGACCGGAGCCGGAACCCCGGAGTCACCGCCGGGCGGGGCCGAGAACCCGCGGAGCTGCAGCCGTGCGGGGCTCAGACCCGGGAGAGGCGGCGCAGGCCCTCGTCCAGCGACACCGCCGGGGCCCAGCGCAGGTCGTGGCGGATCTCGGTCTGGTCGAACCAGTGCGCGGTCGACAGCTGCTCGGCGAGGAAACGGGTCATCGGCGGCTCGTCCTCGCCCGGGCGCACGGCCCACACGCGCTCGACGAGCGCCCCCGCGACCTTCGCCAGCCCCGCGGGCACGCTGACCCGCGGCGGCTGGACACCCGAGGCGCGGCAGATCCCGGCGAGAAGGTCGCCGACCGGGCGCGGTTCGCCGTTGGTCAGGACATAGGCGCGTCCGCTGACGGCGTCGACGCGGTCGAGGGCGGCGACGATTCCGGATGCCGCATTGTCGACGTACGTGGAGTCGATCAGCGCCGTCCCGCCGTTCAGCAGCGGCAGGCGCCCGCGACGGGCGCGGTCGACGACGCGCGCGATGAGCTGCGTGTCGCCCGGACCCCAGACGAGGTGCGGCCGGATCGCGACGAGCGAGAGAGCGTCCCCCGCCCGGGAGAGCGCGATCAGCTCCGCCTCGGCCTTGGTGCGGGCGTACTC
>NZ_LDRT01000003.1 GCF_001476655.1 Microbacterium testaceum
TGGGAGGTTGGTGTGGGTTGCTGGTGGGGTGGGTGGTGCGGGGGGGGTGGGGTGGGGGGGGGGGGGGGGGGGGGTGGTGGTTGCGGGGGTCGGGTTTTGTTGGTGTGTGAGGGTCGGGGCGCGGGCGGGGGGAGGGACGGGGAGGATCGTCGGCAGCGTCAGAGGGGTATAAGAGACAGGGCCGGGGGTGCGCAGGGCGGTGGTCAGCGCGGGCAACGCGACGGCTCCGCGGCGGGCGGCTCCGGATCGGCCCCGGGAACCGGACGCACGGGCGCGGCGCAGGGCTTCGGCGGTCAGGCGGGCACGTCGCAGGGCGAAGACGCCGAACTCGTGGCCTGGCTCACGGCTCGCGATACGGACACGACGTACCTCGCGGCCACGTTCGGCGCTCAGCAGGCGGCATCCCTCATCCTCGCCACCGACGGCGCGTCGATCCTCCCGATCGGCGGCTTCAACGGCACCGACGACGTGCCGACGCTCGACAGCTTCGTCTCGCTTGTCCAGTCCGGTCAGCTCCGGTACGTCCTCGGCGGCGACGAGCGCGGAGCGGGGGCCGGCGCGACAGGGTTCGGTGCGACAGGGTCCGGTCGATCGGCCTCGACCGACACGGCGTCGGCGCAGATCCGCCAGTGGGTCGAGCAGAACTGCGTGGTCGACTCGTCCGCTCCCGGCACGGTGTACGACTGCGGATGAGGGGTGTGGCGGGAGCTCGCGGCCGCGCCGGCGCGCGGTTCGTGCGATCCCGCGGCCGCCCGATCCCGCGGCCGTGCGAGCCCGCGCCCCGTGCGCGCGGGTGATCCGGCTCAGCCCTCGCGCGACAGGAACTCGACCCCTGCCTCACGGAACGCGCGCGCCCCGGGCGCGTTCACGTGGTGTCGACCGGGGATGTCCGCGAACTCTCCGCGCGGCAGCAGCGACGCGAGGTGCTGCGACTGGTCGTGGATCGGGTCCTCGGTGCCCGTGGCGAGGAGCACCGGCTGCTGCGGAGGCGACGCCGGGTCGGGATCGGTCTCGCCGAGGCGCATGCCCTCCGCGATCGCGACGAGAGCACGCAGGTCGTTGCCGGGCACGCGCTCGGCGAGCGAGACGTAGCGCAGGGTCGTGGCATCCTCCACGGGAGTGCCGTGGTCGAGGAACGCGCGGGCCTGATCGACCTTCAGCCGCGCGAGCGGACGGCCGTCGGGGATGCCGCCGAGCACCGCGCGCTCGACGTGCTCGGGGGCGTCCACCGCGAGCTGCCACCCCACCCGACCGCCGAGCGAATAGCCGAGATAGCGGACGGAATCGAGCAGGTAGGTGTCGAGCACGGCGACGAGGTCGCTCACGAGCGTGGGCATCGTGTACGACGCCGCGTCGTGCGGCTTGTCGCTCGCGCCGTGACCGCGCTGATCCACCGCCACGACACGGAACCCCGCGCGCAGCAGGTCGCGCACCCAGCCCGTGTTGATCCAGTTGTCGCGCGTGCTCGACCCGAAGCCGTGGACGCACAGCACGGCCTCCGCGTCGGGGTCTCCCCAGGTGTACGTCGCGAGCCGGACGGTATCGCCGACGATGACGAACTGCGGCGCGGGGGCCTCGGTGAGCGCGGGCACGGCATCCATTCGTCCGATCCTGGCAGACGCGACGGCTCCGGTGCGGGTAGTGGTCATAGTGGTCTCATGGGATATACGCGCGCCGAGTTGGAGTCGTTCCGGGATGCCACCATCCCCGACCTCGTGGAGCCCGGTGTCCGCTTGCTCTTCGTGGGGATCAACCCCGGGCTGTGGACGGCGGCGACCGGCACCCCGTTCTCCCGCCCCGGCAACCGCTTCTGGCCCGCCCTCGTGGAGGCGGGGATCCTTCCCCGTCTTCCCCGGTATGCCGAACCCCTGAGCGACGCGGACCGGCGCATGATCTTCGATGCGGGCATCGGGGTGTCGAACCTCGTCGCGCGGGCGACCGCGCGCGCCGACGAGCTGTCGCGCGAGGAGCTGCGCACGGGGGCGGCGGCGCTCACGGATCGCGTGGCGTCCTGGGGCCCGCGCGCGATCGCCGTGGTCGGGCTCACCGCGTACCGCGACGGCTTCCGGCGTCCGAAAGCGGTCGCCGGGCGGCAGGAGGACGCCATCGCGGGGCTCCCCACCTGGGTGCTGCCCAATCCGAGCGGCCTCAACGCCCACGACACCGTCGCCACCCTTGCCCGCGCCTACGCGGAACCGGCGCGGGTCGCGGGGATCCTCGCATGACGCACGCGCGCCGACGGGTCGCCGCCGCGATCGCCCTCGTCGCGGTCGTCATCCTGGGTCTGGTGGTGGCGAAGGGGATGCCCGCCACGGACATCACCGACGTCATGGGGGACGCGCTCTACGCCGTGGCCGTCTTCACGGGGCTCGTGCTGCTGTGGCCCCGGGGGCGTCGGAGCGTGCTCGGGATCGTCGCGGTGACCTGGTGCGTGGGCGTGGAGTTCTTCCAGCTCACCGGACTGCCGGTCGCCCTCGCGGACCGGTTCCCGCCCGCCGCGCTCGTGCTGGGCAGCGGCTTCGACCCGCGCGACCTGGTCGTGTACGTGCTCGCCGTCGCCACGGCCGCGGCGGTCGATGCCGCCGTCGGGGCACTTCTCCTGCACGGGGGACGACGCCGCGGCCGTGTCGGAGGCCGCGGGTAGGGTGACCCGCGACGAGAGGAGCACCGCGTGATCGTGCGTTTCGAGGGCGAGGTCTACCGCTGGGAGGCCCGGACCGACAGCGACTGGTACTTCGTCGCGCTTCCGGCCGACCTGAGCGACGAGATCCGCGAGATCCAGACGTATCGCCGCGGCTTCGGCGGCGTCCGCGTCGAGGCGACGATCGGCGGCTCCACCTGGCGCACCTCGATCTTCCCGCAGACGGGCGGGTTCTTCGTCCTCCCTCTCAAGCGCGCGGTGCGCGAGGCCGAGGGGATCGCCCCCGACGGCGTCGTTCTGGTCGACCTCCTCGTCCTCGACGCCTGAGGGTCCGGATGCCGTGGGCTCTCGCTGCCGCCCTGTCGGTGTTCGGGGTGCTCAGCGTGGTGCTCGCGGTGGTCGATGTCCGCACCCGGCGCCTCCCCGACGCGATCGTGCTCCCGGGTGGAGCCGCGGTGGTGCTCCTGCTGGGCGCGGCTGCGCTCTCCACCGGAGATCCCTCGCGGCTCGCGGGCATCGGTGCCGGGGCGGTCGGCGCGTTCGGAGCGTGCCTCGCGGTGCACCTCGTGCGCCCGGCGGCGTTCGGCGGCGGAGACGTGAAGCTGGCCGCCCTCTGCGGTGCGGTGCTCGGGTGGGGAGGCCTGGAGGCCGTGGCATCCGGGATCGCCCTCGCCTTCCTCGCCGGTGGGGTCGGTGCCGTGGGGACCCTGCTCGCCGGGGCCCGGGGTGCGTCGATCCCCTTCGGGCCCTTCCTCCTGTTCGGCGCGTGGTGGCGGGTGATCGCGGGAGGGTGAGGGCGGGCCCCGGTGCGCGGATGCCGGAACGGCCGGCGAGGCTGTCTCCGACGGGCGCGGCGGTCAACCCCCGGCGAGAGCGGTCGTTCGCCTCGTTACGCTGGGCCCATGGCCGACCTCATCCGTCGCGTCACCGCGTGGGCTCTGTCGCTCCGCCTCGTGCGCGCTTTCCTCGTCTACTCGGGTGCGCGGGGCCCCATGCTCGCCGACAGCGTCACGTATCGCACCCTGTTCAGCCTGTTCGCCGCGGTGCTGATCGGCTTCTCCTTCGCCGCGCTGTGGCTCTCGGGCAACCCCGCCGGCCTCGACGCGCTCGTCCGGTCGGTGAACGGCGTCGTGCCGGGCCTCGTCGGCGAGAACGGACTGATCGACGTCCGCGACATCGATGCGCCCGGCGGCCTCACGATCGCGGGCATCGCCGGAACGCTGGGTCTCGTGGGGGCGGCGATCGGTGCGATCGGGTCGCTGCGCTCGGCGCTGCGGCAGATCGCCGGCGTCACGACCGACGACACCTTCATCGTCTGGGTGCTCCTGCGCAACCTTGCCCTCGCCCTCGGCATCGGCGTCGCCCTCGTGGCCGCGGCGGCGGTGACCTTCCTGGCGACGGCCGGGCTCACCTTCATCCGTGAGCTCCTCGGCGTCTCGGCCGACTCCTGGATCACCGCCTTCCTGACCTGGCTCTTGTCGACGGCCATCGTGCTCGTGCTGGACGCGGCGGCGATCGCAGCCGCTTTCGCTCTCCTCGCGGGCGTCCGCACGCGAAAGAGCACGCTCATCCGTGGGGCGCTCCTCGGCGGCGTCGGGCTGGTCGTCCTGCAGCAGTTGTCGGGCCTGTTCGTGGGCGGGGCGAGCAGCAACCCGCTCCTCGCGACGTTCGCCTCGCTCATCGCCCTTCTGCTGTGGCTCAACCTCTCGAGCCAGGTCATCCTCATCGCCGGGGCCTGGATCACGGTCGCGACCGAGGAGGACCACGACCGCGTCCGTGCCAAGTACGGGGCGACCACGATGATCCAGTTCCGCGTCCGTCGCGCCGAGAAGGCCGTGCGCTCCGCGACGAGCGAACTGGAGGCCGCCCGCGACGCCGAGGCGAAGGAGCGCGAAACCCTCGCTCAGAACGACCCCGCCGCCGCCGCGCGCGAGGCCGACGCCGACAAGGCCGCGTCCCGTGGCTGAGGTCGACCCGAACCCCTTCGCGGGACCCGTGGCCGTCCCGGACCGTGCCGACGGAACGGGACGTTCGGCCGAGCCCGACCTGATCCCATCCACGCCGCGCGTCGCCGCCTACACCGCCGACGCCGTGCGCGCCGCCGAGGCACCCCTGCTCGCCGCGGGGCGCCCCCTCATGCGCGAGGCGGCCCGGGCTCTTGCCGACGTCGCCGCCGCGGAGCTGCGCTCCGTCCCCGGGGCGGTTCTCGTCCTCGCCGGAGCGGGAGACAACGGGGGAGACGCCCTGTTCGCCGCCGCGGATCTGGTCTCCTCGGCCGCCCGTGTCGACATCGTGCTCGTTCGGGACCGCGTTCACCGCGAGGCCCTCGATGCGGCCGTCGCCACCGGTGCGCGCGTCATCTCGGTGTCCGAGGCGGCGGCGGGGGCGAGCGGCTACGTCCTCGTGCTCGATGGCATCCTCGGCATCGGACGTCTGCCCGACCGCCGCCTGCGCGGAAGCGCCCGAGCGCTCGTCGAGCGTCTTCTCGCCCTCCCCGAACGCCCGCGGGTCATCGCTGTGGATGTGCCGAGCGGTCTCGACCCCGACGACGGGACCGCGGATGCCGTCGTCCTCTCCGCCGACGTCACGGTCACGTTCGGCGCCCTCAAGGCCGGTCTCGTGCGCGGCCGCGGTCCTCGGCTGGCCGGCCGTGTCCACCTCGTCGACCTGGGGCTGGATCCGTACCTCCGCCGCGCGCACCCCGCCGTCACGGCCGCGATCGAGGTGGTCCGAGAGACCCCTCGCGCCCGCGCCTGACTCTCTCGCCTCGCTCTGTCCGCCCGGCACGCGCGCCCGGCGGCCCGACCTCAGCGCGCGTAGCGCTCGACGAACGTCCGCAGCATCCGGGACGGTGCTTCGACCGGGGCGCGTCGTACCGCCGCGAGGGTGAGGTCCAACTCGTCGGCGGCGAAGTACCCGAACGCGGCGTAGGCGTGGATGCGCGTGACGATGCCGTCGACGTCGAGCTCGGGATGGAACTGCGTCGCGTAGACGTTGGCCCCCACTCGGAACATCTGCACCGGACACGTGGGTGAGGACGCCAGCAGGGTCGCTCGCGGCGGCAGCGTCGTGATCGCCTCTTTGTGCCCGACGAAGGCCGTGAAGGTCTCGGGCATCCCCGCCGCGAGGGGGTCTTCGCGCCCGGCGGCCGTCAACGTCACATCGACCACGCTGATCGGCTCCCCGAAGGTGCCGTCGATCTCGGCATCCAGGTACGTCCCCAGCGTCCCCACGCCGTAGCACGCCCCGAGGAACGGCAGGTCGCGCGCGACGACGTCATCGAGCAGGGCCGCCATCTGGGCTTCGACTCGGCGCTGGACCGGGGACTTCTTCTCGGGCGGGTCCGAGGCATTGAAGGGGCTGCCCCCGACGAGGATCCCCGAGATCGCGTCGAGATCCAGGTCGGGCAGATCGTCGCGCTCCAGCCGCACGCGCAGCAGCCGCTCGGGCGGCAGGCCGGTGTACCGCAGGAAGAGGGCGTACTCCTCGTCGGCCGGGCGGTCCTCGGCACGGGTGGCGAGCAGCACGAAGGGTCGCTCCCCGGGCAGGTCCGTCGACGTCACCCGAGCGATTCTAGGCGAGCGCTGTCAAGGTGCCGGGCGGTGTCGGAGGGGCGGTCTACGCTGACGGCATGGCTATTGCACGACTGACCGGAGGCCCGCTCGACGGGCAGGTGCTCCCGCTCGAGAACGAGTCCGACGACACGCTGATCATGCCCTACAGCGAGGGGCAGCTCGTCTACCGCCGCGAGGGGGGTCTCGAGCACACGGGTGAGTCCGACGGCCCGACCCAGGCTGTCTTCGCGTTCGTCGAAGAGACCGAGGACATCAACCCCGACGCCGACGGACGCGACGATTGAGCGCAGGCTCCTCCGGGGCCTCGAGCGTCGAGGTCGAGTCGAAGTACGACGTCGACGAGACGACGCCGCTGCCCGACTGGTCGGCGCTGCCGGGAGTGGCCCGGGTCGGCGAGCCCGAGCCACGTGACCTCGACGCCCGTTACCTCGATACGCCCGGGGCCGACCTCGCCCGCGCCGGTGTCGCGGTGCGTCGACGCTTCGGCGGGCCCGACGCCGGCTGGCATGTGAAGGGCCCCGCGCGGGCGGGCGGGCGCACCGAGACCCAGTGGCCCCTCGAGGCCGACATCGACCCCGACGCCGAGCCCGTTGTGCCTCCGGCGGTTCGACACGCCGTCGCCGCGATCGCCGCGCCGCCGTTCACGCCGCTCGCGCGGGTGCGGAATCACCGCACGGCGTACGCGCTCCTCGACGCCGATGGCAGAGAGGTCGCCGAGTTCGTCGACGACCACGTCCGCGCGCGGGACGAGCGGCGCGGCGTGGATTCGTCGTGGCGCGAATGGGAGGTCGAGCTCGGCCCCGCCGGCGCTGCCGATGACGAGGGCCGTGCGGCGTTCTTCGCCGCGGTCGATGCGGCCGTGTTCGCCGCGGGCGGTCGGCCGGCGGCATCCGGCTCCAAACTTGCTCGCGCGCTCGGCCGCTGAGATTCCGAGCCCTCGTCCAGGGCGACGAAAAGGCCCGCCCGGAGAACCGGGCGGGCCTTTTCGTGTCGGCGCTCAGAGGTTGATCATGTGCCCCGTGAGGCCGTGGAACGCCTCCTGCAGGCCCTCCGACAGCGTCGGGTGGGTGTGCACGTTGCGCGCCGCCTCGAGGGCGGTGAGATCCCACTTCTGCGCGAGGGTGAGCTCGGGGAGAAGCTCCGAGACGTCGGGGCCGATGAGGTGGCCACCGATGAGTTCGAGCGTCTCGGCGTCGGCGACGAGCTTGACGAAGCCGACGGGCTCGCCGAGGCCGTTGGCCTTGCCGTTGGCCGAGAAGGGGAACTTCGCGACCTTGATGTCGTGGCCGGCGTCGCGCGCCTGCTGCTCGGTGAGGCCGAAGGAGGCGACCTGCGGGTTGCAGAACGTGGCGCGCGGCATGTTGCGGTAGTCGCCGAGGGTCTGCGTCTCGGCGTTGCCGATCGTCTCGGCGGCGACCACGCCCTGCGCTTCGGCGACGTGCGCGAGCTGGAGCTTCGCGGTGACATCGCCGATGGCGTAGATGTGGGGGACGTTGGTGCGCATGTGGTCGTCGATGTCGATCGCGCCGCGCTCGGTGAGCTTCACGCCGGTGTTCTCGAGGCCGAAGCCGTCGACCTTGGGGGCGAAGCCGATCGACATGAGCACGCGGTCGGCGTCGATCGAGCCGGTCGAGCCGTCCTTCGCCGTGTAGGCGACGGTGACCTTGTCGCCGTGGTCGGTGACGGAGTCGACCTTGGTGGAGGTGAGGATGTCGACGCCGTAGCCCTTGTACTGCTTCTGGATCTCCTTCGAGACCTCGGCGTCCTCGTTGGGGAGGGCGCGGTCGAGGAACTCGATGATCGTGACCTTCACGCCGTAGTTCGTCATGACGTACGCGAACTCCATGCCGATGGCGCCGGCGCCGACGATGACGATCGACTCGGGGAGCTCGCGGGTGAGGATCTGCTCCTCGTAGGTGACGACGTTGTCCGACAGCGTGACGCCGGGCAGCAGGCGCACGGTGGAGCCGGTCGCGATGATGACGTTGTCGAAGGTGACCTGCTCCTTCGAGCCGTCGGTCAGGGCCACGTCGAGGGTGTGGTCGTCGGCGAAGTATCCGCGGCCCTCGTACTCGGTGACCTTGTTCTTCTTCATCAGGTAGTGGATGCCCTTGACGTGACCGGCGGCCACGCTGCGGGAGCGGTCGAAGGCCTTGCCGAAGTCGAAGGTGACCTCGCCCGAGATTCCGAACAGGTCGGCCTTGGCGTGGAAGGTGTGCGCGAGGTCGGCGTTGCGCAGCAGCGCCTTCGAGGGGATGCAGCCCACGTTGAGGCACACACCGCCCCAGTACTTCTCTTCGACGATCGCGACCGACAGGCCGAGCTGCGCTCCGCGCACTGCAGCGACGTACCCGCCGGGACCCGCACCAAGAATGACCAGATCGTAATGAGGCATGAGGAAATCCTATCGTCCGGAGGTGCCCGTGGAACCGCCCCCGGAGGACCCGCGGCGCCCCCGCGCGACGAACAGCCAGACGATCGCCCCGGCGACGATCACGAGCGCGACGATCAGCAGGATCCACGGCAGGGGAGAGGCGGTCGACACGGTCTCCGAGGGTGTCGCCGTGGTGTCGGGCGTCGCGGTCGCGGGGGCGGTCGTCGCCGACGCGCTCGGAGTCTCGGTGCTGTCTCTTATAAACATCTGACGCT
>NZ_LDRT01000030.1 GCF_001476655.1 Microbacterium testaceum
TTTCAGCCGCCGCTGTACCGCCTGAAGTGGTCCTACCACCGGGACTAGTACGCGTACAGCGACCGCGAGCGGGATGCTATGCTCGTCGACGGCCAGGTCGCCTGTCGCCGCATCCCGAAAGACACCGGCATCCAGCGCTACAAGGGTCTCGGTGAGATGAACGACCACGAGCTCTGGGAGACCACGATGGACCCGGAGACGCGCACGCTGAAGCAGGTCACGATCGACGACGCGGCCGCCGCCGACGAGATCTTCTCGGTCCTCATGGGAGAAGACGTCGAGTCGCGGCGCAGCTTCATCCAGCGCAACGCCAAGGACGTCCGCTTCCTCGACATCTGATCTCGTCGCCCCGCGACACTCCACGACGACGATCGACGACGCACTACGAAACTGAGAAGACATGGCTGACGACATCACGCCCGAGCCCGACGAGGTCCGGCCGGAACCCGCGCACAACCACGGCAGGATCGATCAGGTCGATCTGCAGCTCGAGATGCAGCGGAGCTACCTCGACTACGCGATGAGCGTCATCGTCGGCCGCGCACTCCCTCGCGTCGAGGACGGTCTCAAGCCCGTCCACCGCCGCGTGATCTACGGCATGTACGACGGCGGGTTCCGTCCCGACAAGTCGTTCTCGAAGTGCGCCCGTGTCGTCGGCGAGGTCATGGGGCACTACCACCCCCACGGCGACGCCCCGATCTACGACGCTCTCGTTCGTCTCGTGCAGCCGTGGTCGCTGCGCTACCCCCTCGCTCTCGGCCAGGGCAACTTCGGCTCCCCGGGTAACCAGGGGGCGGCGGCACCGCGGTACACCGAGACCAAGATGTCCCCGCTCGCGCTCGAAATGGTGCGCGACATCGAAGAAGAGACCGTCAACTTCGAGGACAACTACGACGGCCAGACGCAGGAGCCCGTCGTCCTGCCGTCGCGCTTCCCGAACCTCCTCGTCAACGGCTCGGTCGGTATCGCGGTCGGTATGGCGACGAACATTCCGCCGCACAACCTCCGTGAGGTCTCCGCCGGCGCCCTCTGGGCTCTCGAGAACCCGGATGCCACCCGCGAGGAGCTGCTGGAAGCTCTCATGGAGCGCATCCCCGGGCCCGACTTCCCCACCGCCGCGCAGATCCTCGGCACGCGCGGCATCAAAGACGCCTACCGCACCGGGCGCGGCTCGATCACCATGCGTGCCGTGGTGAACATCGAAGAGATCCAGGGCCGCACGTGCCTCGTGATCACCGAGCTGCCGTACCAGGTCAACCCCGACAACGTCGCGGTCAAGATCGGCGATCTCGCGCGCGAGGGCAAGATCACCGGAATCGCCGACATCCGCGATGAGACCTCGGGTCGAACCGGTCAGCGCCTGGTCGTCGTGCTCAAGCGCGACGCCGTGGCCAAGGTCGTGCTGAACAACCTGTACAAGCACACCCAGCTGCAGGAGAACTTCGGCGCCAACATGCTGGCGATCGTCGACGGTGTGCCGCGCACGCTGTCGCTCGACGGCTTCATCAGCCACTGGATCGACCACCAGCTCGACGTGATCGTCCGCCGCACGCGCTATCGCCTCCGCAAGGCCGAGGAGCGCATGCACATCCTGCGCGGCTACTTGAAGGCGCTCGACGCGCTCGACGAGGTCATCGCGCTCATCCGTCGGTCTCCCACGGCTCAGGATGCCAACGAGGGACTGCAGAAGCTCCTCGAGATCGACGACATCCAGGCGCAGGCGATCCTCGACATGCAGCTGCGTCGACTGGCGGCCCTCGAGCGCCAGAAGATCGTCGACGAGGCGACCGAGCTCGAGGCTCGTATCGCCGACTTCAACGACATCCTCGCGACGCCGGCTCGACAGCGCACCATCATCCGCGACGAGCTGACCGGGATCGTCGATCGCTTCGGCGACGACCGCCGCACGCAGATCCTGCACGGGTTCGACGGCGACGTGTCGATCGAAGACCTCATCGCCGAAGAAGAGATGGTCATCACCGTCACGCGTGACGGCTACATCAAGCGCACCCGCAGCGACAACTACCGGTCGCAGCACCGCGGCGGCAAGGGCGTGAAAGGTGCGCAGCTGCGCGCCGACGACGTCGTCGAGCACTTCTTCGTCACGACGACCCACCACTGGCTGTTGTTCTTCACGAACAAGGGCCGGGTCTATCGCTCCAAGGCCTACGAGGTTCCGGAAGCGGGTCGGGATGCCAAGGGCCAGCACGTCGCCAACCTCCTCGCGCTGCAGCCCGACGAGGAGATCGCGCAGATCCTCGACATCCGCGACTACAACGTGGCGACGTACCTCGTCCTCGCCACCCGCAACGGTCTGGTCAAGAAGACCCGTCTCGACGAGTACGACACGAACCGTCAGGGCGGCGTGATCGCGATCAAGCTGCGCGGCCAGGTCTCGGACGACACCGAAGAGGCCGAGCAGGGCGGCGCCGACGAGCTCGTCAGTGCGCTCCTCGTCGACGAGGGCGACGACATCCTGCTGATCAGCCGACTGGGGATGTCCCTCCGGTTCTCGGCGACCGACAACGCGCTCCGCCCCATGGGTCGGTCGACGTCGGGCGTGAAGGGCATGGACTTCCGCGAGGGCGACAGCCTGCTCTCGGCATCCGTCGCCAAGGACGACGAGTACGTCTTCGTCGTGACCGAGGGCGGCTATGCCAAGCGCACAGCGGTGACCGAATACCGTATGCAGAACCGCGGCGGGCTGGGCATCAAGGTGGCCCGTCTGACCGACGATCGGGGCGTTCTCGCGGGCGGAATGATGGTCTCCGAGGGCGACGAGGTCCTTGTGGTTCTTGCCAGCGGCAAGGTGGTACGCTCTGCCGTGGCCGAGGTGCCCGCCAAGGGACGCGACACGATGGGTGTCGTTTTCGCCCGCGCGGGAGGAGACGACCGCATCATCGCGATCGCGCGAAACGCAGAGCGCAACTTGGCAGAGACGACGGAGACGACCACGGAGCCCGCCGCATCTCCCGCGGACGAGGTCGACGCCTCCGCTCCCGAGACCCCTGAGGAAAGTACTGACGCATGAGCACGGTAGCCGACAAGCTTGCGAAGAAGTCGACTCACAAGACCCCCGCCAAGCAGGTCCGCCTGCGCCTGGTCTACATCGACTTCTGGTCGGCGGTGAAGCTGTCCTTCCTGGCGGCCGTGGCCGTCGCGATCGTCACGGTCGTGTCGTACTTCCTCATCTACCTGGTCGTGAGCGCCACGGGTCTGGTCACCAAGCTGGACGAGTTCTTCACGAGCTTCACCGATGGCGGGACGACGCTCTCGCAGTACATCGGTCTTCCTCAGGTGATGGCGTTCGCGGCCATCGTGGCGATCCTCAACCTCGTCGTCATCACCGTTCTGGGTGCCGTGGTCGCCGGGATCTACAACCTCGCGGTCAAGGTGACGGGCGGTCTGCTGGTCGGCTTCACCTCGAACTGAGGCC
This sequence comes from Microbacterium testaceum, assembly GCF_001476655.1. Lineage (GTDB taxonomy): Bacteria > Actinomycetota > Actinomycetes > Actinomycetales > Microbacteriaceae > Microbacterium > Microbacterium testaceum_C. Next base: position 3,437 of record NZ_LDRT01000030.1, read on the forward strand.
GATTCGGAAAAACCTCGGGATTCCGGTAAAGTCTTCGAGGTTGACGACATCACGTCGTCACAACGGGGCTATAGCTCAGGCGGTTAGAGCGCTTCACTGATAATGAAGAGGTCCCAGGTTCAAGTCCTGGTAGCCCCACCCCATCCCCACGGGGCCTTAGCTCAGTTGGTAGAGCGCCTGCTTTGCAAGCAGGATGTCGGGAGTTCGAATCTCCCAGGCTCCACATCTTCTTCCTCGGAAGGCCGGAGACGGTCGGTCAGCGAGCGCGGTGCCGCAGGATCACAAGGTCTTCGACATCCCCCGTTCGTGATTCCTCACTGAGGACGCCATCGGTCCCCTGGCGACGGAGCTTCTGCACGCACGTCCCCGGTCGCCGCTAGGGTGTCGCAATGGACATGCGAGTCGCCGCGTACGCCGTCATCACCGGCACCGACGACCGCCTGTTGCTCGCGCACTGGGTCGACGGCCGTCGTGCCGCGTGGACGCTCCCTGGCGGGGGCCTGGAGGCCGGAGAGGACCCCGAGCGGGCCGTCCGCCGCGAGGTGCGCGAGGAGACGGGATATCGCGTCGCTGTCGATGCCCTGCTCGGCATCCATTCCCGGGTGATCCCGGCGTCGTCGAGGCTCTCTGCGAACGCTGAAGGGCCCCTGCACACGCTCCGCATCGTCTATCGAGCGCATATCGTCGGCGGGCACCTCCGCCACGAGGTAGGCGGGTCCACGGACCGAGCCGAATGGTTCGCTCTTCCCGCAGTGCGCAAGCTTCGTCGCGTTCAGCTCGTGGACATCGCCCTTCGAATGGCGAAGCTTTCTCTGCGAGGTGACGGGGAGGGACGCGCGCTCACGCCCGAGGGACAGTGATGTCGGCGACGGTCGCATCGTAGGCGCGAAGGAGATCGTCGGCGTCGACGAACAGGCTGTACCCGTGAGCACCGGCGCCCATCGCGATGCGTTGCCCGACGATGCTCTCGTCCGCGTAGACCGGCCAGTCATGGGTGCTGCCGAGGGGAACGATGGTGCCGCGCTCGTAACCGGTAGCGGCACGGGCCAGCTCGGGTTCGGGGAGTCGGAGCTTGTTCACTCCGACCACCGCCCGCAGCTTCGCCCAGGAGATGGCTCGATCACCGGGGACCAGGGCGAAGAGGTACGTGTCGTCGGACCGCTTGACGACGAGAGTCTTCACGATCGACGCAGACGGGATGCCGAGGATCTCGGCCGCCTCGTCGAGGCTCGCGGCCGCGGGTCTTTGGCGCACATCGACAGAGAGGCCGCGCTCTCGCGCGGCCTCTCTGACTCTGATGGTGGGGTCGCTCACGCGTCCGGCGCGCGCAGCGGGTCGTCGGCAACCCACAGCTCGTCGTCGGCGCGCAGCGTCTGCCAGGCGGCGTAGGCGACGCCGGCCGCGGCGACGACACCGAGGATGATCGCGATCACGCCACCTGCACCGATGCCGTTGTTCTGGTGCGGCAGCTTCTTGGCGAGGTTCTTGGACGCCTTCTTGCCGTACTTCTCGGCACGCTTTGCGTACTTGTGCGCGTCGAGGTCGAAGCCCTGGCCCTTGGCGAGGCGGTCACGGGTGTCGCCAGCGGCGTCCCAGACCGACATCGCCCCACCCACGACAGCACCGGCGGCCGGGATGACCTTGTTGCTGAGGAAGCGGTTGCTGTACTTCACGCTCTTGTCGACGTAGGGCGCGGCGTACTTGTTGTACCCGTCCTGGACGGCGGGAACGAGGTCTTCGCGGCTGAAGCGGCCGAGCTGGTGGCCGGCTTCGCGAGCCACCTTTCCGCTCTCGCCCAGCAGAACCTGCTGCGACTCCCACACCTTCGCGGCGTGCTTCTGGAGCTTGCGCAGTTCCTTCTTGCTCTTGCGGCTGAGGCCCACGGCTCATCCTCCCTGTCGATGGGATGTACGTTTCTTCATCTTGCCAGACCGAGCGGCGCCCACCACGGACCCTTGCAGATAACTCTGAGAGAATGTACCCATGGCTACTCACACCGCCGTCGCGACCTTGCACACCAACCACGGCGACATCGTGGTCAATCTGTTCGGCGACCACGCTCCCCGTACCGTCCGCAACTTCATCGGTCTGTCCGATGGAACCCAGGAATGGACCAACCCCGCCACCGGTGCCAAGGGGGAAGGTCCGCTCTACAAGGACGTGATCTTCCACCGCATCATCCCCAACTTCATGATCCAGGGCGGAGACCCCCTCGGTCAGGGCATCGGGGGTCCCGGCTACAACTTCAACGACGAGATCCACCCCGAGCTCGACTTCACCGCTCCCTACAAGCTGGCGATGGCGAACGCCGGTCTGCGCCGCAACGCCATCACCGGCCAGCCGGAGGGCACGAACGGCTCTCAGTTCTTCATCACGACCGACCCGACGCCGTGGCTGCAGGGCAAGCACACGATCTTCGGAGAGGTCGCCGACGACGCCTCGAAGGCTGTTGTCGACGCCATCGCCGCGGTGCCCACCGGTGCCCAGGACCGTCCGAAGGCCGACGTCATCCTGCACTCGGTCGACGTCGTCTCGGTCTGACCTCCAAGGCGGCGGCGGGTGTCCACGACCGACGATTTCCGTCGTAACAGCGACAACTTCTGTTACCGGCATCCTGACCGGCAGAGCTTCGTGCTCTGCCAGCGGTGCCTGCGAACGGTTTGTTCGGAGTGTCGCACCCCCGCCGCCGTCGGCGTGATCTGCCCGGAGTGCATGGCGCAACAGCGTGCCGCCGAGACTCCCGCGCAGAAGAAGGCGGAACGCCGCTGGGCCTCATCGCGTCCGCTGGTCGCCGTCTCCTCCGGCCGCCCGGTGGCCACCTTGGCGATCATCGCGATCACGGGCCTTGTCTACATCATCGGCATCATTCCGGGCCTCGGGTCGATCCTCAGCAGCGCGCTGCTGTTCTACGGCCCGTACCTGGTGCCGCAGTTCGGCTCCTTCGAGCCGTGGCGCCTTCTCACGGTGTCTCTCGTGCACTCCGGCTTCTTCCACATCGGCCTGAACATGCTGGCCCTGTGGTTCATCGGGCGGAATCTCGAGCCCCTGCTCGGGCGCTGGCGGTTCGTCGCGCTTTACGTCCTGGGGACGCTCGGCGGATCGGTCGCGGTGGCATTGATCGCTCCGCTGACGCCCGTCGTCGGAGCCTCCGGCGCGATCTTCGCGCTCTTCGGCGCCCTGCTCGTGATCGGCCGCCACATCGGCGCGGACATCCGGGTCATCGCGGTGCTGATCGGGATCAACTTCGCGTGGCCGTTCGTGGTCGCGCTGATCACCTCGATCGGCACGGGTGATTTCGTTGCCGCCCTCAACGGTGTCGGTGTCTCCTGGCAGGCGCACCTGGGTGGTTTGATCACGGGAGCTGTCGTGGGACTCATCTACGCGCGCACGCGCCTCGCGCGCCAGAAGTCCCTGCAGATCGGATTGCTGGTCGCTGTGGCCGTTGCCCTGCTCGGGCTGCTCGTGGTGCCTGTCCTCGTGTACTACTGAGAGTTATCCACAGGCTCATCCACAGGTGGGGATGAATTACACGGGTGTAACTCGGACGGAAGTCAGCGCCAGCGCGTCGTCATCAGGAATCCCACGAAGGCGATTCCGAAGCCGATGACGAGGTTCCACGGACCGATGCCCGGAATGGGGAACTGCGAGTTGCTCAGGTAGAAAACCAGGACCCAGACCAGGCCGACGAGCATCAGGCCGATCATGATGGGCAGGAACCACACAGGGTTCGGTGCCGATGCACCCTCGTTGCGCTCCACGATCGGGTCGTCGCCGTTACCAGTTCGAGCCATGCGGCCCAGTCTAATGCTCAGGTGCCGCGGGACCCACGGAACTAGAATCGCCTGGTGTCCACCGCCTCCTCGCCGCAGACCCGTCGCGATGCCCGTCGGCGTCCTGCGTCCCGGCGTCCTGCGTCCCGGCGTCC
>NZ_LDRT01000031.1 GCF_001476655.1 Microbacterium testaceum
CGTTCGCCGAGGCCGTACCCGTTCCGCGTGAATCGGGTGCGGTCTCGGCGAACGGGTGCGTCCTCGCCGGCGAGCAAGGGCGGGGTCGACGCGCGCCTGGACCGGCCCGGCCGCGCCGTGCCTGGCCCACGGGGTCAGGCGTCCGCGCCCGCCCGCGCCGCTCTCCGAGGCCGCACTCGTTCGCCGAGGCCGTACCCGTTCCGCGTGAACCGGATGCGGTCTCGGCGAACGCATGCGTCCTCGCCGGCGAGCGAGGGCGGCGTCGACGTCGAAGGTCGCGGTGTCACGCGCTCGCGGGCAGGGGGTCACGCCCGTTGCGGTCCCCACCGCCCTCCGGTACAGTTTTACTGAACGATCGGTCTGTAAAGGAGTCGACGATGACGATGACCGCCCCCACCACGGATGCCCCGAGCGACGGAGAGGCGATGTTCGACGCCCTCATCGAGGCCGACGGTCGTATCGAACCCCGGGACTGGATGCCGGAGGGCTACCGCCGCACCCTGATCCGGCAGATCTCCCAGCACGCGCACTCCGAGATCATCGGCATGCAGCCCGAGGGGGCGTGGATCACCCGCGCGCCCAGCCTCAAGCGCAAGTCGATCCTGCTGGCGAAGGTGCAGGACGAAGCCGGCCACGGCCTGTACCTCTACTCCGCCGCGCAGACCCTCGGGATCACGCGCGACGAGATGACCCAGCAGCTGGTCGACGGCAAGGCCCGCTACTCCTCGATCTTCAACTACCCCACCCCGACGTGGGCCGACATGGGCGCCATCGGGTGGCTCGTCGACGGCGCCGCCATCTGCAACCAGGTGCCGCTGTGCCGCGCGTCGTACGGACCCTACGGTCGGGCGATGGTGCGCATCTGCAAGGAGGAGTCGTTCCACCAGCGCCAGGGCTTCGAGATCCTCCTCACCCTCATGCAGGGCACCGAGGAGCAGCGCGAGATGGCTCAGGATGCCGTGAACCGCTGGTACTGGCCGAGCCTGATGATGTTCGGGCCCCCGGATGACGACTCGCCCAACTCGGCGCAGTCGATGGCGTGGAACATCAAGCGCTTCAGCAACGACGAACTGCGTCAGCGATTCGTCTCGATGCTCGTGCCGCAGGCGGCCGTGCTGGGAGTGACCCTGCCCGACCCCGAGCTGCGCTACGACGACGAGACCGGCGAGTACGTCATGGGCGAGATCGACTGGACGGAGTTCCACGAGGTGCTCGCGGGCCGCGGACCGCTCAACACGATGCGCCGTCAGCACCGCCGCGACGCGCACGAAGAGGGAGCCTGGGTGCGCGAAGCCGCCGCGGCCTACGCCGCGAAGAAGAGCGCCGCCCGCACCGAGACGGCGGCCGCCTGATGGCCACGCCCGGAGGCAGCCCCGCCGAGACCTGGCCCCTGTGGGAGGTCTTCGTCCGCGCGAACCGCGGTCTCAGCCACGTGCACGTCGGTTCGCTGCACGCGCCCGACGCCGAACTCGCCGTCCGCAACGCCCGCGACCTCTACACCCGTCGCGGTGAGGGCGTGTCGGTCTGGGTCGTTCCCTCGGATGCCGTGACGACGAGCGATCCGGGAGCGAAGGGCGCCTTCTTCGAGTCGCCCGCGGGCAAGAACTACCGGCACGCGGTGTACTACACCGCCTCCGAGGGGGTGCCGCACCTGTGAGCATCTCGACCGATCACGGGGACCGGTCCCTTCGACAGGCTCAGGGACCTGGCTCGGCGTCGGTGGCTGAGCCTGTCGAAGCCGCAGACCCGCACGGCGCCGATCCGCACGGCGCCGACCCGCACGGGGACGTCTTCCTCGACACCCGCGAGCTCGCCGCCGAGCTCGCCGGGGGAGAGGACCGCGCCACCGACCCCGACGTCGCCGCCTACGCGCTGCGCCTCGGCGACGACGCGCTGATCCTCGCGCAGAATCTCTGCGGGTGGATCGCGCGCGCCCCCGAGATCGAGGAGGACGTCGCGCTCGGAAACATCGCCCTCGACCTGCTCGGCCACGCCCGCTCGCTCCTGCGGTACGCCGGGAGCTACGACGGCCGCAGTGAAGACGACCTGGCGTACTGGCGCGATGAGCCGGCGTTCCGCAGCGCCTGGCTCTTCGAATTGCCGAACGGCGACTTCGCCCACACGATCGCGCGCCAGCTCCTGGCATCCACGTATCTTCTCGAGCTGTACCGCGACCTCACGGCATCCCCCGATCCGGTGCTCGCCGCCGTCGCCGCGAAGGCCGAGAAAGAGGTCGACTACCACCGCGACCACGCCGTGCAGTGGACGCTCCGCCTCGCCGGCGGCACCGAGGAATCGCGGCGCCGCCTCCTCGTCGGTCTCGACGACACGTGGCCGTACCTCGACGAGGTGTTCCGCGACGAGCCTGTGCACGACCGACTCGACGGGATCGTCGTCCGACCGTCGACCCTGCGTTCGCGGGTCGACGACGTGCTGACCGCGGTTCTCTCCGAAGAGGACGTCCCCGTGCCGGCGGTCCCCGCCTCGTCTGCGGGCGGACGCCGTGGCATCCATCACCCGTCGTTCGGACCCCTGATCGCCGAGATGCAGGTGCTGGCCCGCCGGCATCCGGGGGCGACATGGTGAGCGTCGAGCACGCCCGCGAGGTGGCGGCGGCCGTCGTCGACCCGGAGGTGCCGGTGCTCACGATCGACGACCTCGGTGTGCTCCGCGACGTGCGCGTCGACGGCGACACGGTGACCGTCACCATCACCCCGACGTACTCGGGCTGCCCCGCCGTGGAGGCGATCCGCGACGACATCGTGCTCGCCCTCACCGCGGCGGGCTTCGAGCACGCGGTCGTGCGGACCACCCTCACCCCCGCCTGGACCACCGACTGGATGAGCGACGAAGGTCGCCGCAAGCTCACCGAGTACGGCATCGCCCCGCCCACCGGGCGGGCTCCCGCCGGTCCCATCCGGCTCACGCTCAGCGTCGTGTGCCCGCGCTGCGGGTCGCTCGACACCAGCGAGCTCTCGCGCTTCGGCTCCACCTCGTGCAAATCGCTGTGGGAGTGCCGCGCGTGCCTCGAGCCCTTCGACCACTTCAAGGCCCTCTGATGACGATGACGGATGCCACGCCCGCGGGCCCCTCGGTTTCGAGAGACCTCGCGCGACCCACCGGTCCCTCACCGGCGGACGCCTCGCTCCCCGGATCCGCCGTGACACGCGCCCGTGCCCGGTTCCACACCCTGCGCGTCGCCGACGTGCGCCCCCTCACCCCGACCGCGATCGAGGTGACCTTCGCCGTCCCGGACGACCTCGCCGACGCCTTCGACTACGCGCCCGGTCAGTACGTCGCCCTGCGGGCCACGGTCGACGGCGAAGAACTCCGCCGCTCGTACTCGCTGTGCCGCCCGCCCGCCCGAGGCGCGATCAGCGTCGGGATCAAGCGCGACCCCGACGGACGCTTCTCGTCGTGGGCGCACGAGGGCCTGCGCCCCGGTGACGAGATCGACGTGATGAGCCCCCAGGGCACGTTCGTCTCGAGAGCGTCGACGGCCTCCGGGCACGTGGTCGCGATCGCCGCGGGCTCCGGCATCACCCCGATCATGGCGCTCGCCGCGGGCGTCCTCGAGCGCTCCGCCGACAGCCGCATGACGATCGTGTACGCCAACCGCTCCTCCACCGATGTCATGTTCGTCGACGAACTCGCCGACCTCAAAGACCGCTTCCCCGCGCGCCTGACACTGCACCACGTGCTCTCTCGCGAGCAGCGGGCCGCCCCGGTGTTCTCCGGGCGCCTCGACGAGGAGCGATTGCGCCTGATCCTCTCGCGGCTGATCGATCCCGCATCCGTGGACGAGTGGTTCCTCTGCGGACCGTTCGCCCTCGTCGAGGTGTGCCGCGAGGCGCTGGGCGCGGCGGGGGTCCCGCGAGAGCGCGTGCGCTTCGAGCTGTTCACCGCGGGCGACGGCGACGCCCCGGCCCAGACCGGGGGAGCGCGCCCCGTCCGGGTACGCGCCGACGAACCCGTCCGCTCGATCGACTTCACCCTCGACGGACAGTCGGCGCACGTCGACAGCCCGGTCGCCGCGAACGAGACGATCCTGGCCGCCGCGCTGCGCGTCCGACCGGATGTTCCGTTCGCGTGCGCCGGGGGAGTCTGCGGCACCTGTCGGGCCCGCGTGATCGAGGGGTCCGTTTCGATGACCGAGAACTACGCCCTGGAACCCGACGAGATCGAGCGCGGGTACGTGCTCACGTGCCAATCGCACCCGAGCACCGACGCCGTGCGCGTCGACTACGACGGATAGGAGGATGCCGTGATCGACTACTCCGTCACCGACGACCTCGCGACCATCACTCTGAACGCCCCCGCGCGACGCAACGCGCTCGATCTCGACGCGCTGGGTGCGCTCGCCGAGGCGTACGACCACGCTGAGGCCGACGGTGCCCGCGCCGTCCTGCTCCGCGGCGAGGGACCGTCGTTCTGCGCGGGCCGAGACATCTCCGGCGTCGACCCGGCGACCGACGACGTCGCGGGTTACCTTGACGCCACCCTCGCTCCCCTGCTCCGACGCATGGCATCGTTCCCCGCTCCGACGTTCGCCGCCGCTCACGGTGCGTGCCTCGGCGTGGGGCTCGGTCTGCTGATCGCCACCGACGTCGTGTTCGTGGCCGACGACGCCCGGATCGGCTCGCCCTTCGCCGCGCTCGGCGCGACCCTCGACTCCGGCGGCCATGCCCTCTTCGTCGAGCGTCTCGGCACCCACGCCACCCTCGACCTCATCTACACGGGACGGATGCTGACGGGCGAGGAGGCCGTGCGCGCCGGGCTCTTCTCGCGGGTGGTCCCGGCATCCGAGGTCCAGGATGCCACCGAGCTCGCCGCCCGCCGCGCGGCGGCCGGGCCCACCGAGGCGTTCCGCGCGAGCAAGCGGATCGTCACGGCGATCCGCGACGAGCGCCTCGGGCTCTGGGAGGCGATGGCCCTCGAGAACCGTGCGCAGGCCGCTCTCGCCCGCACGGACGACTATTGCGAAGGGTTCGCGGCATTCCAGGCGAAGCGCCCCCCGAGTTTTGTGGGTCGCTGACGCGTGCGGCCGGTGCTGATTGAATCGGCTCATGTCGATCGAGGAAGAAGACGAACTCGCTGAGCTGCGTCGCCGGGCGTACTCGCCTTCTGCCGATATCGCCTCGGACCCCGATGCCCTTCGCCGCCTGATGGAGCTCGAGGCCCGCGCGAACAAGACCGCGCAGACGACCGAGCGGGCCCTGGCCGTGCCCGAGGAACCCGACGCACCCGTCGAGGATGACATTCCGGATACCGCCCCCGGGCGGCCGCGGTTCACCCTCCCGCGCCCGCGTCGGTCGACGGTGATCCTGCTCACGGCGGCGGCCCTCGTCGCGGCGACCCTCGCGACGGTGCTCGTGGTCGTGCAGCGCGTGCAGACGGATCCCCTGCAGGTCGGGGCGACGCAGATCGCGCGGCTGTCGCCGGATCCGACCTTCGAGGTCCCCCGCCCCTTGACCGTGGGCATCACCGGCCGGGTCACGGCGTTCGAGGAGTTCGAGGGATTCCGCGTCTTCTCCCAGCCGTCCTACAACGACGTCGAGGGAGCAGCGCGCTGCATCACCGTGTGGCAGCCGGCGCTGCTCGACTCCTCGAGCGGCGGCGGGTTCTCGTACGACGGCGAGTTCTTGGTGAGCGCGTGCGGAGCCGGCTCCTTCCCCGCCAACTCGACCATGCTGCTGCGCGAAGAGACCCCGGAGCTAGAGCAGACGGACCTGCCGGCCGGGACCGCCCTGCAGTTCGTCTATGACCCGGCGAACGAGGAGATCGTGGTGTTCCGCGGCTGACCCGTGAAACGACGATGCCCTCCTTTGCCCGGACGGACCAGGATCGCGAAGGGTTCGCCGCCTTCCCGACGAAGCGCGCGCCGGTGTTCGCGGGGCGGTGACGTGCGGGAGGCCCCTCCTGTTGATTGAATCGGCTCATGTCGATCGATGAAGATGACGAACTCGCTGAGCTGCGTCGCCGGGCGTACTCGCCTTCTGCCGACATCTCGGATGATCCGGATGCCCTTCGCCGCCTCGTAGAGCTGGAGTCCCGAGCGGGCGCGAACGACGAGGACATCGGTACCCCAGCCGACGAGACCACGCAGCCAGTGGTGCCGACGGACGCCGCGATCCCGGCTGCCGCCTCCGACGTCTCCCGCCGCGCCCGACCGCGTCTCGTTCGATCGCGGGTCCTCGTGATCTCCGCCGGCCTTCTCATCGCCGCGACCTGGGTCATGAGCCTCCTGCTCGTGCAGAACGCGCAGACCGACCCGCTGCGCGCGGGGGTCGAGGAGGTCACTCGTCTCACCGCCGATCCCGGCTTCACGCCCCCGGCCGCGCTGTATCGCGGCGTGACGGGAAAGGTGACCGGGTACGACGCGTTCGAGGGATTCCGCGCGATCACCTACCCCTCGTTCCGTGAAGGCGATCAGGCACCGCGCTGCATGACGATCTGGCAGCCCGATCTGCTCGAAGATGAGGACTCCGGCCTCTCCTACGGAGGGGAATCCCTTATCCCGTCCTGCGGAGCCGGAGCTTTTCCGGCCAGCTACACGATCCTGCTCACGGACGGGTCGGCCGAGCGCGCTCTGACCGACCTGCCGCCCGACACCGCGTTGCAGTTCGTCTACGACGAGGCGCGCGACGAGATCGTGGTGTTCCGCGGCTGACGCGCGAAACGACGATGCCCCGGCACGTGGCCGGGGCATCGTCGAAACAGCGCGATCGTCAGGCCGCGGTCGTGACCGCGAACTGAACGGAACCCTGCGGGTCGATCTGCGCGTCGAGGACGCGGTCATCCAGAACGGCAGCGGCGTCGGTATCGAGGAAGACCCGTGCGCCCGCGTGCTCGACGACGGCGTCCTGCGGCTGCGGGCCGTCGACGACCGACAGCGAGAACTGGGACTCGGGTGAGCCCGCGCCCTCGATGCGCACCCCGCCCTGGGCGGCGTCAGGGTACTGCGCGGTGATGGTCTTGACGGCGGTCGTGGCCTCTTCGGTGAGCGTCAGCATTCGTGGCTCTCCTTCTTTGTCGACGACAGGAGCCAGCCACGATGCCGAGAATGGGCGCGGCTCTCAAGCTCTGGCATCCATTTCCAGGGGATTCCCACCGAGCGCACAAAGGGCGCGCACGAGGGTCAGGGGAGCAGGCCCGCCCGTCGCGCGCGCGCGACCGCGGCGTGCCGCGTCGAGGCGTCGAGCTTGGCCATCGCCGAGGCGAGATACGACTTGACGGTGGTCTCTCGAAGCTGGAGGGATGCCGCGATCTCGCCGTTCGTCGACCCCACGGCCGCGCAGGCCAGGACGTCGATCTCGCGGCGCGAGAGATGGATGTCAGCGTCCTCGCCGGAGCGGGGAGCATCCCCGGTGAGCGCGGCCAATCGCGACTCGAGTGCCTCGAGACGCCGTCGCACGTCGTCGTCGCCGACGGTCGCGGCGATGCTGCGCAACTGCGCGTAGCTCTCGCGGATCTCCTCGCGCACGCCGACGCTCAGTGCGTTGTCGCTCGACGGCATCGTCGAGAGGCGGCGATCGACCTCTTCTCGGACGCGGAGCTCGGTGCCGAGCTCTCCGGCGACGTCGAACGCCGGTCGTGCTTCGAGGTCGCCCACCGGCGCCTGTGCCCACGATCCGCAGTACAGCACGCCGCGCGCGTGTCCGCGCACGAGGACCGGGACGGCGAACAGGGTGGCGATTCCCTCGCCGAGGATGGCGCGGTCGTAGTCGTGCGTGATGGATCGGGCGGTGCGGTAGTCGAGCGTCATCCGAGGCCGCCGCTCGACGAGAGCGCGGCCGCCGAGTCCGCGTTCGGCGCGGACGACGAGTCCCTCGATGCTGCGGGTGCGTGCTCCGACGATGGTCGTGACGTGAACGGACCCGTTGTGTTCCAGGCCGCCGAACGCGAGCGGGAAGTGGGTGCGGCGCGCGAGTTCGGCGACGGCGTGGGACACGAGTGTCGCGTCGTCGCGAAGAACGGTCGCTGCTCCCAAGAGAACTACCTACTTCCGGGGGTGACGGCTGCGTCGCCGCCTTTCGTAGCGTCGACCCTACCACCGGGAGCGCTTCCACCATCCCGGGTCATCATCCCCCCATCGGTGCGATGTTGCACCGGTCCCATGAGGCAAGGAGGCCACATGACGGACAGAAGGATCGACCCCGCCCCCCGGGGCGGCGTCGACTACATCGCGGTTGAGGAGTCCGCACCGTTCCGCGATCTGAAGAAGCGTCAACGCAGCTTCATCTTCCCGCTCGCGGTCGCGTTCCTCGTCTGGTACTTCGTCTACGTGCTGCTGTCGTCGTTCGCTCCGGAGTTCATGGCCCAGCCGGTGTTCGGCGCGGTGACGGTCGGACTCCTGTTCGGCCTCGGACAGTTCGTCACGACCTTCGCGATCACGATGGGCTACGTCGCGTACGCGAACCGTCGGCTCGATCCCCTCGCGGAACAGCTGCGGGACGAGCTCGAGCGCACGGAGCGGGGTGCCCCGTGAACGAGGTCTTCGGCACTGTCCACGCCGCCGTCCAGACGGTCGAGAACAACCCGGTCCTGAACATCTCGATCTTCGGTGCCTTCGTCGCCGTGACGTTGTTCATCGTCATCCGGGCCAGCCGCAACAGCAAGACCGCGGCCGATTACTACGCCGCGGGACGCTCGTTCACGGGCCCGCAGAACGGTTTCGCCATCGCGGGCGACTATCTCTCGGCGGCCTCCTTCCTGGGGATCGTCGGCGCGATCGCGATCAACGGGTACGACGGGTTCCTCTACTCCATCGGCTTCCTCGTCGCCTGGCTGGTGGCGCTGCTGCTGGTGGCGGAACTCATGCGCAACACGGGCAAGTTCACGATGGCGGATGTGCTCTCGTTCCGTCTGCGGGAACGCCCCGTCCGCATGGCCGCGGCGATCACGACCCTCGCGGTGTGCTTCTTCTACCTCCTCGCCCAGATGGCGGGAGCGGGGGGACTCGTCTCGCTGCTGCTGGGGATCACCGAGCGGCTGGGACAGTCGATCGTCGTCGCGGTGGTGGGCCTCCTCATGATCGTCTACGTCCTCATCGGCGGAATGAAGGGCACCACCTGGGTGCAGATCGTCAAGGCGTTCTTGCTGATCGGCGGCGCCGTCGTCATGACCATCTGGGTGCTCGCGATCAACGGGTTCAACCTGAACACCCTTCTCGAAGCGGCCGTCGCCGCGTCTCCGAAGGGGGAGGCGGTGCTCGCCCCGGGTCTTCAGTACGGCAAGAACCCGTGGGACTTCATCTCCCTGGCGCTCGCGCTGGTGCTGGGCACGGCGGGCCTGCCCCACGTGCTCATGCGCTTCTACACGGTGCCCACGGCCAAAGAGGCCCGGCGTTCGGTGGTCTGGGCCATCTGGCTGATCGGGCTGTTCTACATCCTCACCCTCGTGCTCGGATACGGCGCGGGTGCCCTCGTCGGACCGGATGCCATCCTCGCGGCACCGGGAGGCGTCAACGCGGCGGCCCCTCTGCTGGCCCTCGCTCTCGGCGGGCCGATCCTGCTCGGGTTCATCTCGGCGGTGGCGTTCGCGACCATCCTCGCGGTGGTCGCGGGTCTCACCATCACCGCGGCCGCGTCCTTCGCGCACGACATCTACGCGAGCGTGGTGAAGAAGGGCAACGTCCCGCCGGACGGGGAGGTCAAGGTCGCTCGACGCACCGTCATCGTGATCGGCGTGCTCGCGATCATCGGCGGCATCGGGGTCCAGGGGCAGAACGTGGCGTTCCTGGTCGCGCTGGCCTTCGCCGTCGCGGCCTCGGCGAACCTCCCGACCATCCTGTACTCGCTCTTCTGGCGTCGGTTCACGACCCGCGGCGCGGTATGGAGCATGTACGGAGGGCTCGGCTCGGCCCTGGTGCTGATCTTCCTCTCGCCGGTCTTCTGGGGCACGCCTACCAGCGTGTTCGTCGACACCGGGGTGGCGATCTGGCCGCTGAACAACCCGGGCATCGTGTCGATCCCGCTGGGGTTCCTGCTCGGCTGGCTCGGCTCGGTCACCTCGCGCCGTGCCGAGGATGCCGGAAAGGCGGCGGAGATGGACGTGCGCTCGCTCACCGGCTTCGGTGCCGAGAAGGCGTCCCAGCACTGAGAAACACGTTCGGAGCGGGAGCGCCCGGTCTCGTCGGCGACAGCCGCGGGGCCGGGCGCTCCCCGTTCTCCGGGCGACCGTTCGCGCCATTCGTGCGCGCCTGGTTCGCCGCGCCGGCCCATCTCGCCGCCCTCGGGCCGCCGTGCCGGCCCATCTCGCCGCCCGCGGGGGATCTCACCCCGCTCCGCGGAGTCCTTCGCGCAGCATCACGTCGTTCTCCAGCGACAGCAGATACTCCTTGACCTCGGGGTGGCCGCCGTATTCACCGATCGAGCCGTCGGCGCGGACGACGCGGTGCACGGGCACCACGAGGGAGAACGGGCTCTTCGCGCACGCCGTGCCCACCGCGCGCGCCGCTCCGGGAGCACCCGCGAGGACCGCCACCTCGCCGTACGAGGCCACCTCCCCGTAGGGGACGTCGATGGTCGCCTGCAGCGCCGTCCGGGTGAAGCCCTGCACGAGTCGCCAGTCCAGCGCCACGTCGAAGTGCCGCCGCTCGCCGTCGAAGTACTCGTCGAGCTGTGTCCGCAGGTCGACGGCCCCTTCGGGATCGGGCTCGGGCAGGACGCCCAGACGTTGCGCGATGTCGGCCCGCGCGAGGTCGATGCCGTCATGGGCGACGTCGAGCCGCACGAGCGCATCGTTGACGAACGTGAGGAGGATCGGACCGACCGGACTGTCGTGCTCCGTGCTGGTGACTGTGTTCATGCGCTCATCCTCGTGATCGGCGGGATCGCCCGTCGTGCTTCGATCCGCGACGGGGGACGACCTCGCGATTCGGCATCCCGGGGAGGAACAGCCGATCCGACGGCGTGTCGCCCGATTCCCACAAAACCCGCCCCGGCTACGCGCGAACCACAGATGCCCGGCTTAGTCTGGCAGGTGTGTGGCGAGCTGAGGATGACACCGTGAGCGGTGGCGACGGAGACGGGTCCTCGTCGACCGTCGATCCGGCCGAGCTGCGACTGTCGGAGCCCGGCATCGTGGTCCGCCACGTCGCCGACCCCGAACGCGATCGCATCCGCACCGAGGCGGCTGCCCTCGGCGGGCGATCCACCCTCCTGCGATTCGACGACGCGCTCGACGCCGGCATCGACATCACCAAGGCGCATCCCGGTTCCCTGCCGCAGTTCATCACCGGTCGGGCCACGCTCCTGTCGAACCTCTTCCGCGACGAGGTGGCCCTGCGCACCGCCCGACTCGCCGCCGAACGCATCACCGCGAAGAACGTCGAACTCCGCACCGCGCGCGGCCTCGAGCCCGTCCACCTCGCCGTGGGTCTCGCCGCGTGGAAGATCGGGGGAGTGGAGTGGTCGTCGCCCGTCCTCCTCCGGCCCCTCGCGATCCGCCGCCACAACGGCGACTTCGAGCTGAAGCTGCACGGCGCCTTCGTGATGAACCCCGAACTGGCCCGCGCGTTCCGCAGCCATCTCGGCATCCACATCGACAGTGCCGCCTTGGCGGGCCTCGCGTACGACCAGGGCGTGTTCAAGCCGCAGCCGGTCATCGACCACATCCGCCGCCTGACCACGCACGTGCCCACTTTCGTGGTGCACCCGCGCCTGGTGATCTCGTCGTTCGCCGACGTGGGCTCCGGCATGGCGCGCGACACCCAGCACCTCGACGACACGCTTCTGAACGCCCTCGCCGGGCACCCGGACGACCGCGCCCGCATCACCGTGCGGCGCGAGGACCCCGTCATCGTCAGCCCCGACGAGCGCTCGCCGGCGTCCGACACCCTCCTCCTCGACGCCGACGCCGAGCAGGAGCGCGTCCTCGCCCGGATCGTCGCCGGACACTCGCTCGCCGTCCACACGCTTCCCGGCACCGGCGGGACGCAGACCGTGATCAACGCGGTCGGCCAGCTCGTCCACGACGGCAAGCGTGTCCTGGTGGTCAGCGCCCGTCGCTCGACTCTCGACGGCATCCGTCATCGCCTCGCCGGTGTCGGCCTCACCGGACTCGCGGTCTCCCCGAACCACGTGCGCCGCGACCTCATTCGGGCCATCGGCCGCAACGAGAAGGCCGAACAGCCCAAGGTCGCCGAGATCGACGACGCGCTGCTGCGTCTGCGCACGGTGCTGCGCGACTACCGCTCGGCGGTCACCGAGCCGCATCTGGCGCTGGGCGTCTCGGCCCTCGACGTCCTCCGCGCGCTCACGGCGCTGGCATCCACCTCTCCGCCGCCCTCGACCGCGGCGCGATTCGACCTCGCCACGATGGAGCGGCTCGCCGGTCGACGCGATGCCGCCGCGCGGGCGCTGGCGATGGCCGCGCGCCTCGGCGAGTTCCGCTTCGGTCCCGACGACTCGCCGTGGTACGGCGTGAGCTTCACCCGCACCGAAGACGCGCGCGCCGCACACGACCTCGCCGGGAAGCTCCACACGCACGACGTTCCGCGTCTGCTCGAGCGCGGGTACGAGCTCATCGCGCAGACCCGCATGCGTCCGTTCCAGACGGTGTCCGAGCTCGGTGCGTACCTCAAACTGCTGCAGGGGATCCGCGAGTCGCTCGACCGCTTCAGCCCCAGCGTGTTCGAGCGTCCGCTCGGCGAGCTCATCGACGCCCACTCGCCGCGCCGCGACGCGTCGCCGATGAGCGGACCCAACCGCCGTCGTCTCAAGCGCCTGTCCAAGGAGTACGTCCGCCCCGGCGTGCACGTCACGGACATGTACGAGGCGCTGGTGCGGATCCAGCAGCAGCGCACGGAGTGGCAGCGTGTGGTCGACGCCGGAGTGACGCCGGAGGTCCCCCTGGGCCTCGCCGACGTGCACGTCGGCTGGCAGCGCGTCGACGCCCTGCTCGGCGAGCTCGACCAGATCCTGGGCCGTCAGGGCTCGGAGCGTCTCGCGACGCTGCCCGTGCACGAGCTCGTGCGCACCCTCGCGGGTCTCGCCGCCGAATCGACCTTCTTCGACAACCTCGTCGAGCGCGCGCAGCTGCGCTCCGAGCTCGCCCGTCTGGGACTGGAGCCGCTGCTCGTCGAGCTGTCCGTGCGCCACGTCCCCGAGGAACGGGTGGGCAACGAGCTCGAGTTCGCGTGGTGGCAGTCAGCGCTGGAGCACCTGCTCCGCACCGACCGCGCCCTCCTCGGAGCGAACACGGCCG
Organism: Microbacterium testaceum; assembly: GCF_001476655.1. Lineage (GTDB taxonomy): Bacteria > Actinomycetota > Actinomycetes > Actinomycetales > Microbacteriaceae > Microbacterium > Microbacterium testaceum_C. The sequence continues at coordinate 13,210 of NZ_LDRT01000031.1, forward strand.
TCGTCGACCGCCTCGAGCGCGACTTCCGCCTCGTCGACGAAGCGCACGCCGCGGCCGCGGGTCCGCTGCTCGCCGCGGAACTGGCGAAGCAGTGGCGCATCGGGATCGTCGATCACCCCGACGAGGCCGCCGCGCTCAAGCGCTCGCTGAAGGACGGCCTCCACACCGCCACTGAGATCTCGGATGCCGCGCCCACCCTCCTGCGCACGCTCGCGCCCGTGTGGCTCGCCTCGCCCTACGAGGTCCCGGACGTGCCGACGGATCTCGCCTTCGACGTGGTCATCATCGCGGACGCCGCCGCCCTCTGCCTGGCCGAGGCCGCCCCGGCGCTCCGCCGGGCCCGTCAGGTCGTGCTCTTCGGTGACCCGGTGGTGCAGAAGCCGACCCCGTTCCGCGTCAGCGCGTCGATCGCCCCCGTTCCCGACGAGGCCGACGACGTGCCCTTCGACGAGGTCTCGGTCTTCGAGCGCATCGCCGAGCTGCTGCCCGTCGAGACGCTGACCCGCAGCTACCGCGCCGGGGGCGAAGACCTCGCCCAGCTCGTCAACGACGCGTTCTACGGCGGCGAGATCGTCTCCCTCCCGTGGGCCGGCTCGTACCTGGGCCGCGGCAGCCTGAGCGTCGACTACGTCGAGAACGGCGTGGGCGCGCCCCACCCCGTCAGCGGCGCCGTGGAGAGCCCGGATGCCGAGGTCGCCCGCGTCGTCAGCATCGTTGTCGAGCACGCGGTCAACCGCGCCTCCGAGTCGCTCATGGTCGTCACCGCGAGCCGCACCCACGCCGAGCGCGTGCGCGCGTCCGTCGAGGCGGCGCTCGCGGGGCGTTCCGACGTCGCGGCTTTCGTGTCTCGGGATGCCGCCGAGCCCTTCGCCGTGCTGACCCTCGAGGAGTCGGTGGCCGAGAGTCGCGACCGCGTGGTGTTCTCACTCGGCTTCGGCCTCACGCGCCACGGCCGCGTCCTCAGCGACTTCGGCGACCTCTCGACCCCCGACGGGGAGCGTCTGCTCACGGTCGGCATGACCCGGGCCCGACGCTCGATGGTGATCGTGTCGTCGATCCGGCCTTCCGCTTTCGACGATGGCCGCCTCGAGCACGGTGCCGCAACTCTCATGGGCATCCTCGGCTCGGTCGCCTCGCGCGGCCGCGAGAGCACCCTCGAAGACCTCGCCGATCCGCTCACACGGGCCCTGGCGCGCGAGCTGCGCGCCCTCGGCGTCGAGGTCGACCTCGACTACCGCGGCCTCCTCCCGCTCGTCGCGCGACACGGCGGCAAGGCCGTCGTCGCGGAGAGCGACCCCGAGACGATCGGCGAGTCGCTGCGCGAGACGCTGCGGCTGCGCCCGCAGATCCTGCGCCGCCTCGGCTGGCACTACGTGCGCGTGCACGCGTTCGACCTCTACAGCGACCCCGCGGGAGTGGCATCCCGGATCGCGGAACTGCTCGGCGTCGCGCCCGACGACCCCGCCGAATCGGGCACGACCACCGAGCCCCTCGATCTGCCCGGCTGATCCGTGGGCACGGCGGCGGAACCGGAATCCGAGCGCGACCCCGGCGGTGCCGCACGGCAGGCCATCGTGCGTGTCAGCGGCGCGCGCCGTGCGCGCCTGCTCCCGGCACCGGGCACGACGGCGGAGCCGGCACCCGCGGACGACCCCCATCGGGGCGCGGGCCCGGGGCCGGTGGCATCCGGTCCCAACGACGACCGTATGCTGCGCGACGTCCCCCCGCACTATTGAGAAACGGGCCCGCGCTGACGTCAGCGCGGGCCCGTTTCGGTGAGGGGTCAGGCTTTGTTCTGACGCTCCAGAAGGTCGCGGATCTGTACGAGGAGCTCCTGCTCGGTGGGGAGCTTCGGCTCGTCGGATGCCGCCTCGGTGACGCCGGCGCGCGCGGCGGCGATCGCCTTCCAGCGGTTCATCGGGTACACGAAGACGAGATAGACCACGATCGCCACGGCGAAGAAGCTGATGATCGCCGTCAGCAGGCCGCCGAGGGGGAAGGTCACCTGCTGGCCGTAGATCCCGGTGATCGTCGGTCCCAAGTCACCGTTCTCGTTGGGCTTGTAGAAGATCTCGACCAGCGGGTTGATGATCGCGCTCACGATCGCATTGACCACCGCCGTGAAGGCGGCGCCGATGACGACGGCGACCGCGAGATCGATGACGTTGCCGCGGAGGATGAACTCTTTGAATCCCTTGATCACTGTGGTCTCCCGGGGGTGTGGTGCGAGGTGTCAGGACGACGACGAGGACGCCGTCGAGGTCGATGATGACGAGGTCGACGAGGATCCGCCACCGCTTGCGCTCGTCGACGTGGGGGAGGATCCGCTCGAGGAACCGCGCGAATCGGTGCGGTAGAAACCGGACCCGTTGAAGGTCACACCGATCGAGCCGTACTGCTTGCGGAGGTCTCCGCCGCACTCCGGGCATTCGGTGAGGGCCGCGTCCGAGAAGGACTGCACGGCGTCGAAACGGTGTCCGCACTGCTTGCAGGCATACGAGTAGGTGGGCATGGTGCTTCTTTCGGGTCAGGCGGGGGAGTCGTTGATGAGCACCGTGCGCGTGGGGGTCACGACGCCCGAGACGGGCTGGTCGTGCACGTCGCGCGGGACGTCGTCGATGAACTCGGAGTCGAAGATGACGGCATAGACGGGAGGGCATTTCTCCATCGAGCCGAGGGTCTTGTCGAAGTACCCGCGGCCCCAGCCGAGGCGCATGCCGTGCCGGTCGACGGCCGCGGCCGGGATCACCAGCAGGTCGACGTCGTTCACCGCGATCGGTCCGAGCACGTCGCCCACGGGCTCGGGGATGCCGAACATCCCCTCGGCGATGTCGGCGTCGGGCGTGGCCACCGCCCAGTCGAGGAGCCCGTCCTCGCGCGTGATCGGCAGCAGGACCCGGATGCCACGGGCCACCGCGTCGGCGACGAAGGCGTGCGTGCCGGGTTCGGTGGTCGTGGAGAGGAAGCACGAGATACTGCGGGCGCCGAGGCGCTCGACCAGCGCGTCGAGCTGATCTTTGATGCCGCCCTCCGCGATTTCCCGCGCGTGCGCGGAGATGATCTGTCGGCGTTCGCGAAGATCGGCGCGGAGTGCGCGCTTGGCCTGCTCGATGCTGTCGGGCATGGAGTAAGTGTAAGTGCGCGTCCCGGCGCGACGCCGTCACAGGACACCAGTAGGGTATGCCCATGCCTCATAAGCCCTTCAAGGCCGTTATCCCGGCCGCAGGACTCGGTACGCGCTTCCTCCCGGCCACCAAGGCCATGCCGAAGGAGATGTTGCCGGTCGTTGACAAGCCGGCCATCCAGTACGTCGTCGAGGAGGCCACCGGTGCCGGTATCGACGATGTGCTGATCATCATCGGCCGTAACAAGAACAACATCGCCAACCACTTCGACTCGATGCCCGAGCTCGAGGCGAAGCTCCGCGAGAAGGGCGACAGCGACAAGCTCGCCAAGGTCGAGCACTCGTCCGACCTCGCCGACGTGCACATGGTTCGTCAGGGTGAGCCGAAGGGGCTCGGCCACGCCGTGCTCCGCGCGCGCAGCCACGTGGGAGACCACCCCTTCGCCGTCCTCCTCGGCGACGACCTCATCGACGAGCGCGACCCGCTGCTCACGAAGATGATGGAGGAGTACGACAAGCGCAACGCCACGGTCATCGCGCTCATGGAGGTCGACCCCGAGCACATCCACCTCTACGGTGTCGCCGCTGTCGAGCCCACCGAGGAAGACGGTGTGGTCAAGGTCACGCAGCTCGTCGAGAAGCCGAAGGCCGAGGACGCGCCCTCCAACCTGGCCATCATCGGCCGGTACGTGCTCGGACCCGATGTCTTCGGCATCCTGGAGCACACCGAACCCGGCAAGGGCGGCGAGATCCAGCTGACCGACGCTCTCGAGGAGCTCGCCAACGGCGGCGGTGACGGGGGAGGCGTCTACGGCGTGATCTTCCGCGGACGCCGTTACGACACCGGCGACCGCGTCGACTACATCAAGGCGATCGTCCAGCTCGCCGCCGACCGTGACGACCTGGGCCCGGCGCTTCGCCCGTGGTTCAAGGAGTTCGCGGCGGGTCTCTGATTCCCCCGATACGGCAGGATGCCATGGATCTCTCCGTCCCTCGACGGCACGGCGAGGTGTCGATCCGCCTCATCCGCAACCGCGACGCGCGCGTCCTTCAGCAGCAGCTGATCGACAACCGCTCGTGGTTGCGGCCGTGGGAGGCCACGAGCCCCGACGGCCCGGTCTCGTTCGACATGCGTCTCGGCATCCGGCGCCTTCTTCAGCAGTATCGCGACGGCCTCGGCGTCCCCTTCGTGATGGAGTGGGACGACGAGGTCGCCGGTCAGCTGAACGTGTGGGGCGTCTCCCGCGGTTCGCTCTCCTCAGCGACGATCGGTTACTGGGTCGCCGAGGAGTACGCGGGGCGCAACATCACGACGATCAGCGTCGCGATGGCGACCGACGTCTGCTTCACCAGCCTCAACCTGCACCGCGTCGAGATATGCATCCGTCCCGAGAATCACGCGAGTCTCCGGGTCGTCGAGAAGCTCGGGTTCCGGTACGAGGGGCTTCGTCGCCGGTACATCCACATCGACGGCGACTGGCGCGATCACTACGCGTTCGCGCTGGTGCGCGAAGAGGTCCCGCACGGCGTGCTCGACCGCTACGAACGGGGCCAAGTGCCGCCGGACGCCGCGCGCATTCCTTCCTCCGACCAGCTCTGAGGATTCACCGCGCCGACACGCGCGGGGATGCCGAGCTGTGACCGTCCCGTGACCTACCGTGTTCACATGGGTGGACAGGTTCTCGGTGGCGGGGTGATCGTCTTCGTCGCGGTCGCGCTGTGGCTCGTCTATCTTCTGCCGTCGTGGCAGAGCCGGCACCGCTTCACCTCCGCCGAACGCAACGCCGTCCGCCTCAACCAGGCGCTGCGCGTGCTGGCGGAGACCGCCGAGACGCCGCGCGAAGTGCGCCTCGAGCTGACCGCCCGTACCGCGCACCAGCAGCAGAAGCTCGCGCGTCAGGTGCAGGCGCACAAGGCCGAGATCGAACTCGCCGAGGCGAAGGCCCGGCTCGAGGTCGCCCGGCTGGAGAACGCCCGTGACCGCGATCTCGTGAAAGAGCAGCGCGCCGCCGCCCTCGAACTGGCGCGGGCGGAACGCGCCGCGGCGATACACGTCGCGCGTGCCGAGCGTGCCGCCGCCCTGGAGAAGTCCCGCGCCGAACGGGCCGTCGCCGTCGAGCGGGCGCGCCTCGAGCGGGCCTCCGCCGTGGCGCAGCCCGAAGCGCGTCGGGCCCGTGCTCGCCGGCGCTTCCGCCTCGCGACGTCCGTCTTCGCGCTCGCGGGCCTGATCTCCGCTATCGCGGGCACTGTCATGGTCGCGACCGGCACCGGGCCGGTGCTGCTCATCGCGGGACTGACGGGGGTCGCGGCATCCCTTCTTCTTCTGCGTCGCCTCGCCCAGGTCGCCTCGCGGTCGGCCGTGCGCCCCGCGATCGTCGCCGAGCCCCGTGTCGAGCCGGTGGTGCAGGACTTCGCCCCCGCGGCTCCGGCCCCGCGTCAGACGTGGACCCCGCGCGAGCTCCCGCGTCCGCTCGTCGCCTCCGCAGGTTCCCGTGCCGCCGCGGTGGTGGACGAGCAGCTCGCTCGCGAGGCCCTGCGTGCCGCCGCGCGCGAGGAGGCGGCACGTCAGATCGCCGCGGCGCAGGCTCCGACGCCGATCGAGACGGCGCGTCCGGCGGCCGCTCCCTCGCCGTACGCCGCGATGGGGTACGTCGACGACAGCGAGATCGAGGACCACGTCCGCCGGCTTCTCGAGCGACGCGCTTCGGGGCAGTGAGGGGCCGCATGCCGTCGGCGGCATGACGCGCCCGGGCTCCCGGCCGAGGCGGGTGCGAGGCGCGTGGCGTGATAGTGTTGTGGAGTTGTCCGGGCCTGTGGCGCAGTTGGTAGCGCGCCTCGTTCGCATCGAGGAGGTCAGGGGTTCGAATCCCCTCAGGTCCACCAAATCGTTCTCTTTAGAACAAATGACTTTGTAAGAACCATTCGTATACGGCGTCTCTCCATCAGGAGAGGCGCCGTCGCTCGTTTCGGTCACGGTGATGATGCTGGGGGTTATCGGCCAAAAAGTGTGTATGGGTCGGGCGTGTCAGCTCCGTCCTGCCCATCCGGTTCTGAGCCAGAGGCCTTCGGTGGCGTCGAGGGCGGTGTCCAGTGACATCTTCGTCCCCTGGTCGGAGACCAAAGCTTCGTGGGGGACGTCCTCGAACGGCTCCGCACGAGCAAGTCAGCGCCCCCAGCACTTCGATGGCGAGTTGTGGTCTGTGGACTTCTCGCGACCTGGCGCGCTCTCCGGTGGATTTTCGGTATGTGCTGGGGCCTGTCTCAACGTTTCGCTCGACCATGATTTGCACGGTCGCATTTCTTTGGGCGGAGGGATAGAAGCTGGTGTATCCATCACGGCCGGGGGCTCCAGCCCAAGCGAGAGCGGTTTCTTCGCCGGCGGTAGCTGCACGATTGCTGGGGGTGGGATCGGCGCTTACGGAGAGGCTGGAATCCAGCAGAATGGACCGCTCGGGTACTATGGCGGTGGTGTATCATTCGGCGCGAAGGCGGGCTGTAGCGCCCAGGCAGGATGGGGCTGGTGATCCGATTGATTGAAGTCGCCATTCAGAGGCAACCAGCCCCCGCCTTGCCGAACCTGATAGTTGGCATTCTCGTCGTCGTCGTAGGAATCCTGATTGTCAAGCGTCGCGAGAAAATATACGGAGGCACGGTCGGATTCGAAAAAAGGGTCTTCGGCAAAGGGCTCGGCGATCTACTGGAGCGCCTGCAGAGTCCATTTTGGGTTGGAGCGGTAGGAGTCGTCGGCGTGCTCATGGGCCTCGTGATGATTGGCTATGCCGTGTGGCGTTTCTTCACGTAGATGTTGCGCCGCTCAACAGCGATCCGGGAGCGGTTACAAACGCTCCGGTGTCGTGAGCTGAGATCCGCTGTCGGATTCCGATCGGACGGTTGGTCCCGCGCGCGTCCAGTTGTTCACTGGGTACAGCGGATGCTGCAGTTCAGTCCTGGCACCCGCTCCACAACTTCGTTGCCGGTGTGCGGTCTTGAAGAGAACCATCCGAGAGCCTGTCAAGTTGTGTGTGTAAGCGGGTGGTGTCTTGGGGTTAGAGGTAGCGCTCGATGCGCTCGGGGTAGACGAGTGAGAGCTGCTCGAGCGCCTTCATCCAGTTCGTGACGACTTGCCCTTCGACCAGGCGGCCCTCGGCTTTCCGCTTGGACCCGCGGGACAGGCCGCGTTCAGAGGCGCGATCGCGGGCTCGCTTGTCCTCGATGTTGCAGATCGCGAGCCAGAGCAGCTTGATCGCGGTTTGGTCGTTGGGGAAGTGGCCCCGGTTCTTGATGATCTTGCGGAGCTGGAAGTTGGGCGTGAGGAACGAATCGGTGACAGTTTGACCTGCCCCACGGATTTGGTGTCAGTCGGGGTCGCTAACTCGCGGCGGGGATGTCGTTGATTTCGAGTGTCTCGTATTTGATCGGGGTGCGGTAGCCGAGGGCGGAGTGTCGGCGCTGACGGTTGTGGAAGGTCTCGATGTACTCGAGGATCGCGTTCGCGAGCTCGACTCTCGTTTTCCACTTCTTCCGGTTCAGCAGTTCGATCTGCATCGATGACCAGAAGCTCTCCATCATCGCGTTGTCCAGCCCATCGCGGACGGATCCGAACGAGGGCAGGAGCCCTGCGGAGCGAATCTTCTCCCCGAACAGCCACGAGGTGAATTGACCGAATTCAACCGGTCGTTGCAACACCGGCTTGTTGGAGCAACAGTAGCTGCTCGTTGAATGTCACTGCTGGGGTTCTCCAGCCGAGCGTCTTGCGGGGTCGGGTGTTGAGCGCGTGGGCGACGGCTTCGATGTCTTCGGCGGACCACCGCGAGAGGTCGGTGCCCTTGGGGAAGTACTGACGCAGTAGCCCGTTCGTGTTCTCGTTCGTGCCGCGCTGCCAAGGTGACTGCGGGTCGGCGAAGAACACCGGGATGCCCGTCTCGATCGTGAACTTGGCGTGCGCGGACATCTCCTTGCCGCGGTCCCAGGTCAGTGATTTGGTCAGCTGTGTGGGAAGCGTCGACATGGTGTTCGCGAGGGCGTTCTTCATCGTGATCGCGCCGTAGCCAGCCAGCGCGGGTCCGTTCTTCGGAGTCTCCTTGTGCCGGTATCCGTCTTCTCGTGGAAGGTGAACGAGCATGGTGAACCGGGTGCTGCGTTCGACGACGGTGCCGACCGCGGAGCGTTCCAGCCCGATCAGTAGGTCACCTTCCCCGTGTCCGGGAACGGCACGGTCTTCGACTTCTGCGGGTCTTTCGCTGATCAGGGTCTCGGGTGTGACGTGTGCCCATGCCTTGCGTCGCGAACGCTCTCTGGGTGCCCGCAAAGCTCTGCCGGTTCGCAGGCACCACACCAATTCACGCTTCAACGCGCCGCGGCCTTCGATGTAGAGCGACTGGTAGATCGCCTCGTGGCTGATGCGCATGGGCTCATCCTCCGGGAAGTCGATGCGGATCCGGTTCGCGATCTGCTCCGGACTCCACGCCCACGACCACGGCCGGTCCTTCCGGTGCGGCTTGTTCCGACCCGTGAACTTCGGTGCATGAGGGCCCGCGACGACGACACCGTCGGGCATCACGATCCGCCCGCAGAGACGCTCCTCGACATAGGCCCGCAGCTTCGGATTCGCGACGAGCTTCGCGGTCTTCGGCCGCTTCGCCGCAATACCTGACTTCCACTGCGCGACCGATGCTCGATAGTCGAGCTTGCTCCCGCGTGTCGCGGCGTTGCGACGCAGCTCGCGAGAGATCGTCCCCGGATCGCGCCCGATACGTCGTGCGATCTCTCGAACACCGCAGTCCTGCGCTTTGAGGATCGCGATCTCCTCCCGCTCATCGAACGACAGATACCTGCCAGAGGGCGGTTTGCTCAGATCGAACGGCGGCATGCCGCCAGCGTTGTGGAACCAGCGGCCGCCGACCGGCTGCGACACCCCGACCCGAGCCGCCGCTTCTTCCGGCAACACCCCCTTCGCGATCTCACCCCAGAACCGATGCTGGACCTCCCGGGGTATCGGCGGTGTTCCCGGCGATCGTAGCTTCGGTCGAACCGCCCGATCCGATGCCTGCTGCCGACGAACCATCCCGCACCTCCATCAATGTGAGGTGTTGCGACGACCCGTTGAATCCGCCTTGCGTTCCGTGGTCCGCGTGAACGATCCCACCCGGTCCAGGGCGACGGTTCCGGATGGCCATGTCGAGAGCGTTGATGACGAGCGTGGTGTCCTGCTTGGAGTCGATCGTCCAGCCGATAATGCGGCGACTGTAGGCGTCCAGGACTGCGGCGCAGTAGACCCAGCCTTCGCGCGTGCGGTGCTGCGTGATGTCCGTCACCCAGACCCCACCTGCTCCTGACGGCCTACGAGGGATCCGTCCCGATCTCGATCCGGAACACCGTCCCGCCCTCCGCTCCGGGGCGCGCCGAGATCCGGCCACCGAGACGGTCGGTGAGCCGCGCCGCGATCGAGAGACCGAGGCCGGAGCCCACGCGTCGCACGTCGAGGTACCGTTCGCGCAGGAAGCCGCGTTCGAACGCGCGGGCGGCGTCGTCGGGCGTCAGCCCCGGGCCGGTGTCGGCCACCTCGAACACCGCCGTTCCCTCGGTGCCGTGATCGGCGCGCAGGACGATGCGCGTTCCAGATGGGCTCACCCGCAGTGCGTTCTCGATCAGCCCGTCGAGCACCTGGCGCAGGCGCTGCGGATCGGTGGTCACAAGGACCCCGGATGCCGCGGCCCCGTCCTGCCTCACCTCCACGCCCGCGGATTGAGCCGCACCCTGCCAGGCCGCCACCGTCTGCGAGAGCAGGGGAGCGATCGGGATCGATGACAGACGGATCGGGAAGTCGTCGGCTTCGAGACGGGCCAGGGTCAGAAGATCGTCGGTGAAGGTCGCGAGCCGGGTGGCCTCGGCATCCAGAGTCTCTCCGACCTCACGCACTCCCTCGGGCGGGATGAGACCGTCGCGCAGTGCCGACGAATAGCCGCGGATCGCCGTGAGCGGGGTGCGCAGCTCGTGCGAGACGGACAGGAGGAACTCGCGCTGGCGGGCCTCTGAGTGCGCAAGAGCGGCACCGATGGATCGCAATGCCGCCTCGACGTCGCTGACCTCATCGATCCGGCTGTCGTCGAGCTCGACCGTGCGGTCCCCGCCGGCGATGCGTCGTGCGGCGCGCGCCAGCCCGGCCAGCGGACGCGACAGCCACCGGCTCAAGAGAACAGCCGCCGCGACGGCGGCGAGGAACCCCATCGCCAACGCGAGGGCGATGCGTCCCAGCACATCGGCGCCGAGCGCTTTGACTCGACTCAGGTCCTGCGCGGCGGCGACACCGCCGCCGCCTGGGAGCGGGCGCGCTTCGACCGCGAAGGAGGCGTGATCGCGACGGACGGTGATGGATGCCTCCGTCCCCGCGGCGACCTGCTGGGCGACGCGCCCGTTCACGATGTCGGCGGCCGGTCCGCGCACCGAACCGTCGGTACCGACGACGGCGATCAGGGCGTCGGGATCGCTCAACAGCGACGCGCTCGCGATCGCGGCGTCTCGCCCCTCGGGCGTCGCGGCGACGAGACGGTCGACCTGCGTGACGAGAGCCGATCGTGCGGAGGCCTCGTCGACGGTATTCAGCAGGGGGAAAGCAGCGAGGGCGGTCACGATGACGGCGACCGCCGCGACGATGACGGTCGCGCCCGTGACGATCCGCCGGAGCGAGCCCCTCACGCGTCGAGGGCGTATCCGACGCCGCGGACGGTACGAATGCGATCCGGGGCGCCCATCTTGGCGCGCACCTGAGCGATGTGGGTGTCGACGGTCCGGGTTCCCGAGTAGTCGGCGACGCCCCAGACCTCCGCCAGCAGCTGCGTTCGCGTGAACACCTGGCCCGGGCTCCTCATGAGCTGAGCGAGCAGGTCGAACTCGGTCGTCGTGAGGTCGACGGGGCGCCCGTCGACGTGGACCGTCCGGCGGGTGGCATCCAGTTCCCATGATCCGCGGCGCAGCACCGTGCTCGCCTCCCGGACGCGCGAGCGGCGGACGAGGGCCGAGACGCGGGTGGCGAGCTCCCGAGGGGACGACGGCTTCGTGAGATAGTCGTCGCCGCCGAGCTCCAGACCGAGCACGCGGTCGACCTCGGCGTCGCGCGCCGTCGAGAACAGCACGGGCGTCCAGTCGTTCTCCGCCCGGAGTCGGCGGACGAGTTCGATTCCGTCGAGCCCGGGGAGGCCGATGTCCACGACAGCGGCAGCCGGGCGCAGACGACGGATGTCCGCCAGACCGCTGAGGCCGTCCCGGGAGAGGTGAACGCCGAAGCCCGCCTCCACGAGGTAGAGGCGGGCCACATCGGCGATCGCGTGCTCGTCTTCGACGACCACGATCAGGCCGCGCTCAGCTGTCATGGGCACACCGTAAGCAGCGCTCGCAGGAGCGGGCTGGGAACGACCGGGGCTTACCGGAGGCCGGTGCGCACCGTCTTCGCATCCTGGTTCGCCTGGTGAATCGCGGTGTCGACCGCCTTCACCTGGTCGCGGACGTGGGCGAGGGTCTGCTCGTCGGCCGCGACGGTCGCGGGGGAGAGCGAGAGCGCGGTCGTCGCCAGACCGTTCGCGTCGGACTGCACGGTCGAGATCTGCGTGCCCAGATCGTTCAGCGCGTCGGTCAGGGCCGTCGTGCTCTTGTCGGAGTGCTTCGCGAGCGCGCTCTCGAGCTTCGTCTGCTCCGCCTGGAGGCGCGGAAGGACCGTCGTCGTCACGGCGTCGGCCCGCGCGGCCCACCGCACCTCGGGCAGAGCCACCTCGCGGACGCGGTACGACGACGCGGCGGTGCGCACGTCGTCGCGGACCTGCTTCACCGTGGCGGCTGCCGAGATGTCGGACTGCAGGGTGTGGATGCCGGCGAGGTCGTCGTTCAGGATGGCCAGGGCCTTGGTGCGGTCGTCATCGCTGAGGTGCGTGTCGGCGGTGATGCGGGTGATCTCCGCGGTCAGGGCATCGGCCTGGCGACCGGCCGCGGCCGTCGCGCGGGCCTGGACATCGCTCAGGCTCGCCGGCGCGTGAGGCGAAGTCGACGGGGACGGCGTCTCGGCCGAGGCCGCCATCGGGGCGGCGAGGGCCGCTCCTGCGGCGATGGCGACGGCGAGCGGGGTGAGGATTCGCGTGGTTCTCATGCGGATACTCTCGGCCGCGCGTGTGGTCGAGCTGTCAGGGCCGTGTCCGGGTTGTGTCAGGGCCGAAGACCCCGTCGGCCTCAGGCCGGTTCGTTGCCCTCGGCCCACCCGCCCGGAGCCGCGATGTTGAACATCCACGCCACGCCCCACGGGTCGACGATCTCGCCGTAGAGGTCGCCCCACACCTGCTTCTCGAGGGGCTGGGTGACCTGGGCACCGCGCTCGACGAAACGGTCGTAGAACCCGCGCACGCGGTCGGTCTCGTCGCTCATGAAGGCCGCGTGCACGCGGCTCTTGCCCCAGCCCTCGGCGGGCTCCTCGAAGCCGTCGGCGCCCATCACGGTGAAGCCGTCGGCGCGCAGCTCGGAGTGCATCACGCCGTCGGCGGGAGCGTCCGGGATGCCGAAGTCGGCGAAGGTGTTGATCGACAGCTCGCCGCCGAACACCGACTGGTAGAAGGTCATCGCCTCACGGGCGGCACCGGCGAACGAGACGTACACGACGAGGGAGGTCGACATCGAGGCATCCTTCTGATCGGGGATTCGCCCTCACCCTAGACCGGGCGTGCTCGGTGCGGGAAGACCCGGATATGCTCGGGCGAAACCCGCTCGCCCCCAGGGAGAAATCATGATCCTCGCCCACGACGTGTCGGGCTCCGGCCCGCTCCTGGTCCTCCTCCACGGCATCACCGAGGACCGCCGCAGTTGGGATCCGGTCGACTTCACCGGCGGCTTCACCGTGGTGCGGGTCGACCTGCGCGGGCACGGGGCGTCGACGGCCGAGGAACCGTACGACATCCCGACGCTCGCGGCCGACGTCCACGAGACGCTCGCGCAGCTCGCCGAGAACGACGTGATCCCCGCGGAGCCGCCCGTGGTCGTCGGCCACTCGATGGGCGGCATCGTCGCGACCGCCTATGGCGCGCTCTTCCCCGCGCGCGCGATCGTCAACGTGGATCAGCCCCTCCAGCTCGCGAGCATGCAGGGGCAGGTGAAGCAGGCGGAGGGGATGCTGCGCGGTGCGGACTTCCCCCTGTTCATCGAGGGGATGTTCGCGCAGATGGCGGGCGGCCTGGATGCCGAGGAGATGGCGCGGGTGGACGGCATCCGGTCTCCGAAGCGCGACGTCGTCCTCGGGATGTGGCGGCCGCTCCTCGAGGACTCACCCGAAGAGCTGGCGGCGCTCGTGAGCGGTCTGACGAGGATCCCGGAAGACGTCCCATACCTCGTGATCACCGGTCTCGACGCCGGACCCGAGTACGCCGCCTGGCTGCAGCACGAGATTCCGCAGACCGTGCACGAGATCTGGCAGCCACCGACCCACTACCCGCACCTCGTGGACCCCGCGCGCTTCGTCGAGCGCATCGAAGCGTTCGTCCGCTGAAGACCGCGTCCGGCGCGCGGAGGATCCGGCGCGCGGGATGACAATCGACACGGGAAGGTCTCCATGGACTTCGCCGCGACGCTCGAGAAAGCTTTCGCCCTCGTCGACGAGGGGTGATCCAGCGCGCGCTCGACATCGACGCGGCCTCCCAGGATTCGCCCTCCGCGGGCGTACGCCGGGTGGCGGCGGAGGCGGCCCTCGCCGCCCAGATGATCCGGCGGTGGCTCGGACAGGACGTCGACTCGATCGCCTCCGCCCTGGACGCCCTCGCCCTCCGACTCGGCGGCGAGAACGACCCGAGGTCGTCCGCGATCCGCATCGAGGCGATGGTCACGTCATCGCGTCTGCGGATCGAGAACGGCCTCGACCTCACCGGCGTGGTCGACATGCTGCGAATCGCCGTCGCGGAGTCGCGCCGGACTCCGGAGGCGGAGGGGCGGGGACTCGACGCGTCGCTCCTCCAGGCGGATGCGGCGATCGCCGAGGGAGAGAGCCCCCATGAGGCCCTCGCCGACGCACGGCGGCTCCTCGCCGAAGACCCGTAGACGCATACCGTGGCTCGGGCCGCGCGGGCGGGCCGGCACCTTCGTCTCCTCCTCGACCGCCTCGACGAAGAAACGCGCGATCTGGCGGCGACGGAGGAGTGGCCGCGGCTCCTCGAGCGGTACGCGGGCGGGATGGATGCCGAGATCCGGGCCGCCGTCCTCGCCGAACTGTTGCGCTACGTCGGCTCCGCGCCAGAGATCACGGCATCCGGACTCGCCCTGCTGCGCCAGGCGGACCTGATCTTCCGCGGGGACGATGTCCCCGCATCCGCTCTCGCCCGTCACGCGACCATCATCCGCGCCGGCGCGGAGACGCGCGCCGAGCGGGTCCGTGCTCGCGCGCACCTGCGCCTCGGCGTCGCCCTCGGCAGGCTCGGCGATCCGCGCGGCGCGATTCGGGCGTATGAGGCGCTCGACGCGCTCGCCGCCGGTTCGTCGGACGGCGACATCGCGACCGCCCGTCAGCAAGCGGTCTACAACCGGGCGGTGACGATCGACGACCTCGGTGACGGACGTGCGGCGCTCGCCGCCTACGAGCACGCGGTCGCGGTCCACGGACAGTCGCTGGCGTCGGCGGGCGGACGGCTGAGGTGCGCCAAGGCCCTGCGCGATCAGGCGCTGATCTTCGGGGGACTCGGCCGGGTCGCGGAGGCGGCCGGTGCCCATCGCCGTGTCCTCGACCTGGCCGCGGGCTCGACCGACCCGCGGCATCCGCCCCCCCCTACGCCCCCTGGAACGACCGCAGCTGCGCGAGCAGGCCCGGCGCGTTCGCGTCGAAGCGCTTGCCGCCCAGCACCACGCCGACGGCGAGCACCACGAGTCCGAGGACGGGACCGACCACGAACGCGATCCACCCCGCCACGCTCGATCCGGTGAACGTCGCGATCGCGGCCGGGATCACGGTCGGCAGACCGAGGACCGCGACCAGGGCCCAGCACAGGAAGAACGTCAGGAACATCGAGAACGACGACCCGGGTACGCGCTTGAAGGGCGAGTCGCCCGGTGAGGGCGTGGGGACGACGAGGAACGCCGAGCTCACGGCGCTTATGCCGAAGCCGATGAGCGTCAGCCCGAGGGACGCGCCGAGGACCGGAGCGAGCAGATCCCACCGGCCGGCGATCGCGATCGTCACGATGTCGACGACGACGATGAGGGGAATCACGACGGTGGCGACGCCCAGCGTGCGGCCCAGCCGGTCCGCGCGCCCGCGGATACCGGTCTGCATGACGGTGGCGAAAGCGGTGCCGTCGTACGAGATGTCCGAGTAGGGCAGCACTCCGGCGAAGAAGCCGACCAGCAGACCGGACAGGGCGAAGAAGGGGGTGTTGACGTCCCACTGCGAGTAGATCAACACGATGATCGGGGCGAAGGGGATGAGCAGCAGCTGCCGCAGGTACCTCATGTCGCGGGTCCACGAGGTGAGCGAACGCGCCCAGGTCGCCCCGACCGGACTCGACGGCATCACGCCGAACCACCCGAGCGACCCCGTCTTGCGCCGGGCGGTCGACCGGGCGGGAGGGGCGATGACCGATGCCGAGAGGTTGCGGAACCACAGCATCCACAGCACGGCGAGGGTCGCGAGGGCGATGACGAACTTGAGGATCGCGGTGAGCCACGAACCGGTCGCGAGGTCACCGGGCACGGCCCAGGCGGCACCGACCGGGGTCCACGAGACGGCGCTCACGAGGGCTTGCAGTTGCAGGCCCTGCTCGGTGGCCGACTGCACAGCGTTCAGGATGCCGATGAGGATCGGGCTGGCGAAGATCACCAGCGCGAACGCGAGAAGTCCGATCAGCTCCTTCGTGCGGCGGCCGCCGCCGATCCCGGATGCCAGGGCGGCGACCGTGCGCGAGGCGACCACGCAGATGAGCACCCCGATCGGGATGCACACGATCGCGGCGATCGCCGCCACCGGCTCGTGCGCCCAGACGAGGAAGGTGAGCAGGCTCGCCACCACCGTTGCGATGCCGCCGACACCGGTCAGTCCACCCGCGGTGATGGCGATCATCATCTGCGTGGTGCTCATCGGGAACGGGGCGAGCTTGGCGGGGTCGAGGGTCGTGTCGACACCGGTCGCGAAGATCGGGCCGAGCACCCAGCCGAGGATGAGCACGGCGCCGGCCGCGGTGACCGCCGCGCGGGCGACATCGAAGTCGAGGGTGCCGACGAAGAACAGACCGACCCCCGCGAACAGCAGCATCCAGAGCGCTCCGAGCACGCCGAAGATGAACCCGACGAGCTGCATCGGGCTGCGCGCGAGCGTGTTGCCGAGGACGCGGAAACGGATCTTCAGGACTGTCGCAACCACTGCGGCCCCTCCGCGTGGTGGCGTCCGCCGACGAGCTCGACGAAGCGATCCTGCAGCGTCTTGCCGGCGCGCACCTCATCGACGGTTCCGGATGCCAGCAGTCGGCCCTGCGCGATGACGGCGACGTGGTCGCACATGCGCTGCACGAGGTCCATCGAGTGGCTCGAGACGATGACCGTGCCCCCGGAGGCGGTGTAGCCGCGGAGGATGTCCTCGATGTTGGCCGCGGATACGGGGTCCACCGACTCGAAGGGCTCGTCGAGCACAAGCAGGCGCGGCGCATGGACGAGGGCGCACGCGAGCGCGACCTTCTTCGTCATACCGGCGGAGTAGTCGACGACAGGGGTCCCCGCGGCCTCGGTGAGGTCCATGATGCGCAGGAGATCCGCTGTGCGGGTGGCGACCTCGTCGCGCGTGAGGCCGAACATCATGCCGGTGTACGTCACGAGCTGTTCCCCCGTGAGGCGGTCGAACAAGCGGACGCCGTCCGCGAGGTTGCCGATGAGCTTCTTCGCCTCGACGGGCTGCGCCCAGACGTCGACGCCGTGGATGCGCACCGTGCCGGCGTCGGGCCGAAGAAGCCCGGTGGCCATCGAGAGAGTGGTGGTCTTACCGGCGCCGTTGGGGCCGACCAGGCCGTAGAACGATCCGGCGGGGACACGCAGGTCGAGTCCGGCGACGGCGGTCTTCTCGCCGAATCGCTTCACCAGACCCGTGATGTCCATCGCGGGGAGCGAGTCGGTCGGCGTCGGGGGAGCGACCCCGTCGGGCAGGGCGGAGGGCGGCGGCACGGCGCTCGAGGAGTCGGTCACGCTCCGAACCTATCTGTCGGTCTGTCTCGGTTCCAGCGTGGGCTCCCCGCCTTCGCCGAGAACCGACTCGAACGGTGCTACGAATCATCAGCATCTACGGTGCGATGGGCGTGTTCCCCGGAAGAACGGCGTCGGCGATACTCGAGGTGGGGTTCGCTGTTGCTGATCGGCAGAGCGGACACCGCAGCCCGCCATCGAGCCAGTTCGTCGTCGCGCGTGACATCGCGTGCAAGCGCGGAGAGCTCGATGAGCTCGGCGCTGAGAATCAGGACGATGAGTTTCACGAGAACTGGATAGAAATTGATCTCCAATGATTCGAGGTGGGCCATCGTGCGCGTGTTGTCGCCGGCGGCCCATGCGGCCATGATGGCCACGGCGGCGAGCGGATGTGCGGCAGCGCCGTCGGCTCCAGGAGCAACGGCCTCGGGTGCCGCGCGGCGCAGCGCCTCGTAGAGGTGCACCTCGGGCGCACCGTCCATTTCCTTGAGGACGAATGCCGACAAGGTCAGGACGGCATAGAACTGAAGTGGATCGTCCTCGATGTGATCGATCATTTTTCCTCGCGGCATTGCCAAGATGTTGAGAACCGACTCCATGCGGACACGATCGGGTTCGAGCGTCAAGACCAGCTCATCGTCATGCAGTCTGAGATCTTCCTCAACGCCAAGTTCTCCCTCGAGGATCCGCGCGACTTCGACGAGCTCTTCCCATCGTGGGAGGCGGGGCGACGCAGATTTGCGACGTCGAGTCACTTCATCGGCAAAGCGGAGCGCTGATTCTGCGTCTGAGTAATGGGCTACGTCGAGCTGGAACCATCCGGTGTTGCCTCGGGCGGGCAGCAGGCGTGCGGCGGCAGCGAAGGCGTCGTCGTCAGTGACAAGAACCGGCAGTGACGCTGTGCTCTCGTCATGGGCTGCTTCGGCACGGAGCCGGGAGAGGGCGGAGAGGAATCCCACGTCCCACGCGCCGGACCTCGCCGACCTCGCGAGCTCGCGATTCCGAAGCTTGAGAACCCGGTTTCCGACGACATTGGCCACGGTGGGGCTGCCCCATTCCGCGAAACTGAGCATCGTGCACGCCAGCGGAACGAAATCCATCAAGGCGATCACTTGGTCGAGTACTTCTTGAAGGCGGACGCTCGAATCGGCATCCGGTCGGCGCGCTTTCGATAGGTGCCACGAGAGGATCGCGATGTAGTTGGGCAGCACGACACTGCCGTAGTGCTCTCGTGCTTCGTCCACCGCTTCGCTCAAGGTGGGGAAGTCCGCAGACCGTATCTTCTCGAGGACGGGGGTGCCGTCGAAAGGATCGATCTCGGTTGAGTGTTTCGCCAACTCGAAGAGGACACTCGCACACGTCACCCTCTTGAGCAGGTTGTACGGGGAAGGCGCGAACCCGTCGAAGTTCGCCCCTTCGACCGCTCCGAGATACACGTTGACGTCCACGTGGGTCCGGCCGGCGATCCACGTCCACAGTGCGCGGACGCGTCGGTGTTGCACTTTGGCCTCGTCATATCCCTTGCGTGCGATGGAGTCCGCCAGTCCGACCACGTTGGTGTCGAGGACGAGTTCGACGTTGTCCAAAGGCACCGCTCCGTCGAAGGCTTGGCCGACAATATGGAAGTACTCTCGCGGAGATGTCATGAGAAGATTTTCGGCGCTGTCGAAGGCTGTGCGAACAGAACTCAGAGAATCGGGAGCGGTAACAGAAGCACTTGACCGAGGAAGCACTTCACGTAGTTGCCCGGCACTCAGTAGCGGATGGCATCGATGACCTTCACGCGCACCGCGACGAGCGCGGGCAGCAGACCGGCCAGAGCCCCCACGGCCGTGGCCGCGATGAGACCGATGATCGCGGCATCCACCGGGAACGGGGGAAAGTCGCTCACCATGCCCTGTCCCACGAGATCGCGCATCGCGGGCGACTGCACGATGAGGATCGCCGCCACCACCCCCAGGGCGCCCGCCACCACCGTGGCGACCACGCTCTCCATCATCACCGCGAAGAACACGCGGCCGGCGGTCGCGCCGAAGCTGCGACGGATGCCGATCTCCCGTACCCGCTGCTTGACCGTGACGAGCGCGATGTTGACCAGCCCCAGCGCGCCGAGCAACAGAACCAGGACCGCGATGCCGATCACGACGAGCTTCGTCACGAGGAACGGGTCATCGCCGTACTGTGCCCAGTCCTGGCGGGAGACGTTGACCTCGGTACCGTCGCCCAGGGCGCTCCGCAGGTCGCGCGTGATGGCGGCCGTGAGCGCATCCGCCAGCTCGGGTGGCACCCACATCTCGTACTGACTCTGCGGTGCCCCGCCGCCGCCGTAGGGGTCGGCGGCCGCGGCAGCGGATCCGCGCTCGCCGGCGGTGGCCTTCTGCATCGCCTCCGCGTGCCGCGCGAGCATGATCATCGTCGGCTCGGTCTCCCAGGTGCTCGCGGGAGTCACCCCTACGATCACCGCGAGCGTGCCTCCGGCGGGGATCCCGGATGCCGCGCCGGGAACGCCGTCGCCGCCCAGGGCCACCACGGGGTGGCTCTCGAGCGGCGGTCGTCCCATGCGGTCCCAGAACACCTCGTTCACGATGAGACGGGGCGCGAGCTGCTGCTCATCGGTGGGGGAGAACCAGGAGCCTTCCACGAGCCGCACACGGTGCATCTCGCCGAACGGCTGGTCGACGGCCTGCGTGCCGACCTGCACCGAGCCGGTGGCGAAGGGCACGAGTTGGACCGTGGTCTGCACGCGCGAGGCGTAGGAGATGTCGTACCGCTCGAGTGTCTTGCTCCACGCGGCATCCATGTCGGCCGGGTCGATCGTGCCGTTTAATTTGAATGCCGAGACGTACAGGGTGGCGGGGCGGCCGCCCTGCCGCTCGCTGAGCTCCTGATTGGCCTGCTGCACGATCGCGCCGAGAGCGACCACCGTCGTGAGCGAGCACACCGCGACCGCGACGCCGATGAGCGACAGCAGTACCCGTGTCCGGTGCACGCGCACCTCTTGCCAGGCTTCGAGCAGAGCGCCGACGAACCCGGTGAACCCGCGCATCAGGCGTCCGTCCCTTCTGTCCGGCGAGTTTCGGTCTCGGTCTCGGGTGTGGCCTCCGTCTCGGCCTCGGCCGAGGCCGCCGTCTCCGACGGGGCCTCCGGTTCGCCGGCCTCGGTCTCGACGCGGAACAGCTCGATCACCTCACGCTCGCCGTCCTCGGACGCAGCGACGGGGCTCGACTCGACCGGCGCCATCTCGCGCATCTCGCGACGCGTGAGCGGCTCGAACGCGGGGTCGTCGACGGGGGTCAGGATGCCGCGATCCAGGCGGAAGTGCCGCCGCGCGCGCCGCGCGATCATCGGGTCGTGCGTGATGACGACCTGAGCCGCTCCGGTGCGTTCGGCGACCTCGTCGATGAGCTCCATGACGCTCTGCCCGGTGTCGAGGTCGAGAGCGCCCGTGGGCTCGTCGGCGAGGATGAGACGCGGCCCGCGCACGAGCGAGCGGGCGATGGCGACCCGCTGCTGCTCTCCGCCGGACAGGCGGTCGGGCATGCTGTTCATCCGGTGCCCCAGCCCGACGAGCTCGAGCATCTCGGCCGCGATCTTCTTGCGGCGCCAGAACGTGCGTCCCGACGAGTAGAGCAGTGGCATCGTGACGTTCTCGAGGGCGGTGCGGCCCGCGAGAAGGTTGAACTGCTGGAACACGAATCCGATGGACGCGCCGCGCAGGCGGTCGCGCCGCGCGCCCGAGTAGCTCTTGACCGGGCGGTCGTCGAAGCTGATGACGCCGCTGGTCGGCAGGTCCAGCAGTCCCAGGAGGTTCAGCAGCGTCGACTTGCCCGAGCCCGAACGTCCGACGATCGAGACGTGGTCGCCCGGCTCGACGGTGAGGTTCACTCCGGACAGGATCGTCAGCGCTGGTTGATCCGCAGGGATGACCGTCCGGGTGACGTCTTCGAGGTGAAGAAGGCTCACGACGCCGGTACCGGCTCGCAGAACATCGTGCCGTCGGGGTAGGTGGTGCAGTTGTCGCCCGCACCCGACCCCGCCATCGCACCCGGAGCGAACTCGAGCACCTCGTCGCCCTCGTTCAGCCCCTGCGTGATCTCGACCTGGGTTCCGTCGGTGAGCCCGAGGGCGACGGGGCGCTCCTCTGTCGCACCGTCGGGCGTCGACACCCAGACCGTGCCGCTCTGGGCGGCCCCGCGCACCGCGGTCGTCGGGACGACGAGCACGTTCTCGGCCTTGCCGCCCGCGATCGTCAACTCGGCGGCGAGTCCGGCGAAGACCGTGACGTCGCCGGGGACCGCGCACGTGACGGTCGTGCCGGAGCCGCCGGAGGACGAACCGCTGCCGCCCGCCGCGCCCGACGACTCGCCGTCGCCGTTGCTCCCCGCCAGCGGGGTGACCAGGCGCAGATTCGTGCACGTGAAGGGGGCGGGACCGCCGGTGATGGCGACGGATGCCTCGTTCGGGCGGTTGAGTAGTCGGTACTGCTGCGCGGCCTCGAGCGTCCCGGTCACCGAGAAGCTCGGGGGAGCGACGTTCCCTGCGGCCATGCCGACCGTGACCTCCTGACCCTCGAGCACATCCAGCGCGCTGAGCGTTCCGCCCGCGGGCGCGGTGACGTCCTCGTAGCGGAAGATCGCCGGCTTGGGCTTGCCCTCGGCATCCACGCTGTCGGCGGGGTCGCGCTCGATCGGGACCTTGACGTTGAAGATCACGTCGCCCTGGTTCACACCGCTGCCCTGGGTGATGAAGATCTTGTTCACCACGCCGCCGGCCGTCGACTTCACCGGGACAGCCGGGTCGGACGACACGGTCGCGGTGACCACCACGTCGTTGGTGATGGTGCCCCGCGCGGCCGCCACGCGCGGCTCGACGATGGCCCCGGTGGGCTCAGCCGGAGACGCGTCGACCTCCCGATCAGGGAAGAAGGCCAGCTTGATCAGAGCGGCCGCGACGAGCGCGACCAGGAGCAGACGCAGAATCGGGAAAACCCAGGTGCGTGCGATCCCCATGAAACCCCCCGGAGTGGTGATCGTCGTTGACAGACGATTCCCACACTAGGGGGAGAGACATATCGCGCACGTATCGCGCTCGGGCGGGGAGCCTAGAACTCGCCGCCGGGGTAGACGCCATCGGGGAGGGTGAAGCAGGGCGACGCGGACGAGATCGAGATCGTGTCGTCCGCTTTGTAACGGGCGATGATGTAGTTCTCGCGGTCGTCGGTCTGCGCCACCAACTGGACCTCGTAGTCGCCGTCGATGTCTTGCCGGGTGCGGATGTCGAATCGGTCGCCGGCGAAGCCCGCCTCGATCGCGCGCACGACGTCTTCGGCGTTCACTCCCGGCACGAGGGTCACCATCGTGCCGCCGAGCCACGAGTGGCCACCGTCGATGCACGAGAACAGCGTGCCTTTCTCGTGCTGGTCCACCGCGGCCACCTCGTCGGCGGGAATCCGCGAGACGATGTCTCGCTCCATCGCTTGCGTCGAGGACTTCGCTTGCTCCAGGTCAAGGCCGAGGGGGAACTGGTCTGCGTCACGGGTGTCTCCTCTTGTTTGCTCGGTCCGCTCGGTGCGCAGCCCGCGAGTCCGACGATCGCGACGACCGTCACGGCCAGCCAGGGGGGCTCGTCGCGCCTTCATTCCGCGATCACCTTCTTCAGGTCCTGCAGTAGAGGTCGGGCTCCTTCTCGTTGTTCTGCTCCCCGGGGAACTTCCCGTCCTTGTAGACGAAAGCGACCGTTCCCGGCCGGTTGTTCGTCAGATACGTGGCGATCTGCTGCACTCCACCCGTGTAGAACGAGTTCATCCCCGTGAACGTCCCCGGGACGTAGGTGATCGCCCGTGTCGTAGCGGGGCCCGGCGTTCCGATCATCTCCACGATGCGCGAGTCGTCACGGTCGTACAGGTACAGCTGGCAGAACGCTCGCCCACTGCCGCACGAAGGCATCGGTGCTCGCGGCGGGGCTCTGTGCGAGCACGGCCCACGCGGCGGCGACCTGGTCGGGACTCAGCGTTCCGCTCAGCAGAAGGTCTTGCGTCGACTGCGGGAAAGCCGCGGACGTCGAGAGAGCCACATCGAGGTCGCTCAGCGTGCCGGAGCCGGCGCGCTCGAACGCGTCCGCGATGCCCCCGATCCAGGCCGAGTCGGTCGCGTTCTCCTCGAGGAGCCGAGCGCTCCCGTGCGCGAGCCGCGTCTCGTTCCTCCCACGCGGCGGGCCGAAAGCCCCGATCGAGGGGTTGCTCTTCGGCGTGCGTCCCTGCCATGGCGTGCGTCCCCTCGAGGCTCGGCGGCGCGCAGACGCACGGATGCCGGGACCCCGACGGAAGGTGCCCGCCGGGGTCCCGGCATCCGGGGTCTGTCAGTTCTTCGGGGGCGCGACGATGCGCGGCGTGACGTCGAGCATTCCCACGCGCGCGTGCCGGCGCGAGTACGCGAAGTAGATCACGAAGCCGAGAGCGAGCCAGATGAGGAAGCGCAGCCAGGTCTCGACCGAGAGGTTGAGCATCAGGTAGGTGCAGATCACCGCCGAGAGGATCGGAAGAACGGGGTTGAGGGGCACGCGGAAGCCGCGCTTGAGGTCCGGGCGCTTGCGGCGGAGGACGACGACGCCGACCGACACGAGGACGAACGCCGACAGCGTGCCGATGTTCACCATCTCTTCGAGGATGCCCACCGGGGTGAGGCCGGCCACGATCGCGACGATCACCGTGACGATGATCGAGATGACCCACGGGGTGCGGAAGCGGGGGTGCACCTTCGCCAGGGCGCCGGGGAGGAGACGGTCGCGCGACATGGCGAAGATGATGCGCGTGGCGCCGATGAGGAGCGTCAGCACCACGGTCGTGAGACCGGCGACGGCTCCCGCGGCGATGACGGTCGCCATCCACGTCTGCCCGTGGAACGCGAAGGCCTCGGCCAGCGCCGCCTTGGGGTTGAGCTGGTCGTAGGGCACCATGCCCGTCACCACGATCGCGACCGCGCAGTACAGGATCGTGCAGATCACGAGCGACGCGATGATGCCGATCGGCAGGTCGCGCTGCGGCTTCCTCGTCTCTTCTGCGGTGGTGGCGACGACGTCGAAGCCGATGTAGGCGAAGAAGACGAGGGCCGCACCCGCGAGGATTCCGCCGACGCCGAAGGTCGCCGGCTCGAGGCCCGAGAGGAACTGCAGGAGCGGCTGCGTCAGGCCCGACGTCGACTCGGTGGGGACGGACGGCGGGACGAACGGGCTGTAGTTGGCGGGCGCGATGAACATGATGCCCGCGATGATCACGAAGAGGACGATGAACAGCTTCACGGCGACGAGCACGAGGTTCACGCGCAGCGATTCCTTGATGCCGACCGTCATGAGCCCGCCGAGGACGAGCACGAGCAGGATCGCCGGGATGTCGACGACGCCTCCCGAACTGATCGCCTCCGGCAGGACGACGCCGAGCTGCTGCAGGAACGCAGACAGGTACGCGCTCCATCCCTGTGCCACGACGCTCGCGCCCAGGAACATCTCGAGAATGAGATCCCAGCCGATGATCCAGGCGAACAGCTCTCCCAGCGACGCGTACGAGAACGTGTACGCCGACCCCGAGACCGGCACCGTCGATGCGAACTCGGCGTAACACATCGCGGCCAGGCCGCAGGCGATCGCGGCGACGATGAAGCTGATCACGACGGCGGGACCGGCCACGTCATGGGCGGCGCGACCGGTGAGGGTGAAGATGCCGGCACCGATCACGACGCCGACGCCGAAGACGGTGAGGTCGAGGGCACTGAGCGACTTCTTGAGTCGGAACTCCGGCTCGTCGGTATCGGCGATGGACTGCTCCACCGACTTCGTGCGGAAAAGGCTCACGCGTAACTCCTCTCGAGGCGCCCTCCGACCGAACGCCACCGGGGGAGGATAGCGCTTCTCGATGCCCGTGCCTATCGCCCCCGGAACGTGGACCCGAGGGTGTATCACCTTCCCGAAAGTCGATGTGAATTACGTAAAAGGTGTAATGTTTTGCACATCATGGCAATCAAGCACATCACCCACCTTGTTGACGATCTCGACGGTTCCGTTCTCGAAGAGGGCGAAGGAAAGCAGATCACCTTCTCCGTTGAAGGCCGTGCCTATGAGATCGATTTGTCCAACCGCAATGCCGATAAGTTCTACGACGCGGTGGCGCCCTTCGTCGACGCCGCCCGATCGGTCTCTCGCACCGCGACGAACGCGCGGCGCCCGCGCGCCGCGCGACGGGACAATGACGTCGACCTCGGCGCGGTACGCGAGTGGGCACGCGCGAATGGTCACACCGTGAGCGATCGCGGCCGTGTCCCCGCGACGGTACTCGAGGCGTATTCGGCCGCTCAGTCCTGACCGTGTCGGGGGACGCCCGCCCTGCGGCCGTCGTCCATCCCGGTGTCGTGACGCAATTCGCCGTTCTCGACGCGCTTCTGGGTGGGCAGTATTCGAGTTGTATCACCGTGCGCGATGCACGCGCGCTCGGCGATACCGGAATCGGGTGCTGTGAGCGTTTCGGCGGGGAAGTCGTCATTCTCGACGGCGAGTTCTTCGCCTGCACCGCGGACGAATCCCCGCGGCTGATGACCGACGACGAGATGCTGCCCTTCGTCGACATGTGCTCTTTCGGCGAGGCGGCGTCGCTCACGGTCCGCGATCTCGATGGACCGGCTCTGGCCGAGCAGATCGACGGTCTTCTCGCGAGTCGGAACCTGTTCCACGCGATCCGTGTGGACGGCGTGATGGCGCGGGTGCGCACGCGCGTCACGAGGCGCGAGGAGCCCCCGTTCCGCCCGCTCGCCGAGGTCACCGCCGAACAGATCGAAACGGTCACCCGCGATGTACGCGGAGCGGTCGTGGGCTTTTGGATGCCGCGTCTCTACCAGGGCGTGACGGTCGCCGGACTGCATCTGCATTTCCTTCGCGACGACCGGACCTTCGGGGGACATGTCCTGGAGATCTCGGTACGGGAGGCGGTTCTGCGCGTGTCGGCATATGCACGATTCGAACTGCGGGTGCCGACGGATGTCGAATTCCTCTCGCAGGAACTCACGCATGATGAAGACCGTCGAATCGCAGCTATCGAGGGTGGAGCGGCCGCTTCGTCGGGCGGTGGGAAGCGATGACCCCGAGGGGTTAGTCCGAGGGTGAATTTCCATTCTTTGGCGTCTTTGCCGAACATCACCGACCATAAGATCGCGCCATGGCCAAGAAACACATCACGCAGTTGATCGATGATCTCGATGGTTCCGTCCTCGAAAGCGGGACGACGATCAATTTCTCCCTCGAGGGTCGCGCCTACGAGATCGATCTCTCCGAGAACAATGCGAAGAAGCTCCGCGAGGCATTCGAACCGTTCACGGTAGCCGCGCGCTCGATCGGCTCGTCCGCTCCGTCCGTTCGTCGTTCTCCGCGGCGCGCGGCTTCCACCCGCGACCTTGTCGACGTGCGGGCCTGGGCGGAGAAGAACGGCCACTCCATCAATGCGCGCGGCCGGATCTCCTCCGCCGTTCTCTCGGCATACGACGCCGCGCACTGACCGAAAAGAATCCGGATGCCGCGAGTTCGCGGCATCCGGATTCTTTTCGTCTCAGACCAGGGCTCCCGAGGCGGCCCCTTCTCGCAAGCGCTCCGCGGCCACGCTTTCGGCGGCGGCGAGCGGAGTCACACCGCGGGTTTCGGCCTCGTCGAAGATGCGGCGGAGGGTGTCACCGATGCCGGCCACCCGCCCCATGATCTCGTCGCGCGTCCCGCGCTGCTTGGCTTCGAGGTCGAGGTAGATCACGCCGCCGGCGTTCACGACGAAGTCGGGGGCGTAGAGGATTCCGCGCTGGGCCAGGCGATCCGCGCCGGAGCGATCGGCGAGCGGGTTGTTCGCGGGCCCGCAGACCGCGCCGACGTCGAGGGCGTCGATGACCTCGTCGGTCAGCACCCCGCCGATGCCCGCGGGGACGAAGACGTCCGCGGCGACCAGGTGCGCTTCGTGCGGCTCGACCCACGCGGCCCCGAGCTCGGCCGCCAGGGCGCGCTTGGCGGGGTTCACGTCGGTGACGGTCAGCACCGCGCCTTCGGCGGCGAGGCGCGCGGCGAGGCGTCCGCCCACCTGGCCGAGACCCGCGATGGTGATGCGTCGCTGTGCGACCTCACGCACACCCGCGCTGCGTTCCAGGGTGGCGAGGAGCGAGGAGTAGACGCCGAGGCTCGTCGGACCGGCGGGTTCGCCGGAGCCGCCGCCCGCTTCCGGCAGGCCGACGACGTGAGCGGTGCGCTCGCTCACCGTGAGCATGTCCTCGGTCGTCGAGCCGACGTCTTCCGCGGTGCGGTACAGGCCGCCGAGGCTTTCGACCGCGTCACCCAGATCGAGGAACGCGGCGCGACGGCGGTCGGCGTCGAGCAGGGTCCCGGGCGGCAGGGCGATCACGGACTTGCCGCCTCCGGCGTCGAGACCGGCGGACGCGTTCTTCAGCGTCATGGCGGCCGAGAGGCGGAGGGCGTCGCCGAGCGCGTCGCTCCAGGTGGGGTAGGTCCACAGGCGGGCGCCGCCGAGGGCGGAGCCGAGCACCGACGAGTGCAGGGCGACGGCGATGAAGAGGCCGCTGCGGCTCCCCGTCACCACCTCCACGCGTTCGTGGGTGAAATCGGGCAGGGGAAGGGCGTGGGTCATCGCGATCCTTGTCGTCGGCCGCCTTGTGGGCGGCGCTTTCCGGAGGCCGCGGCTTTGCGGCATCCATCGTCCATTCTGACGTGCCCCCGCCGTGCGCGCGAGAGCCGCGCCCGCGTCGGCGTGACGTCGCGCGGAGTCGACGCGCGACGCGCCGTTGCGGAGACTGCGCGGTGGGCGTGTCGAGACGCACTTCGCCGGACGTACTGCGGGACGCGGCCGGCACGGCTCTAGGCTGTCGGCATGAACGACGCCCTCCCCGCCCGCAGTCGTCTCGTCGCCGCCTCGCTCGAGGCCGCCGGCATCGCGGGACGGATCATCGTCCTTCCCGATGCCGCATCGACGGCCGCCCTGGCCGCCGCCGCGCTCGACATCGAGGTCGGGGCGATCGCGAACAGCCTCGTGTTCTGGAGCGACGACCAGCCGCTCCTGGTGATGACCAGTGGAGCGCACCGCGTGGACACCCGGGGCCTGGCCGAGCGCCTGGGGCGCGGGACGATCCGGCGCGCGACGCCCGAGCAGGTGCTCGCCGCGACCGGGCAGCCGATCGGCGGTGTCGCGCCGACCGGGCACCCCGCCCCGCTCACGACGATCGTCGACGAGGCGCTGGCGGCCTTCCCCGAGATCTGGGCGGCCGGCGGCACGCCCCACACGGTGTTCCCGCTGACGTTCGACGAGCTCGTGCGGCTGACGGGTGGGGCGGTCGCGCGCGTCGACTGACGTGGGGGCGGGGTGCCGGTCCGCGGGACAGCCTCACGCCCCGGGCGCGAGCACGCTCAGGCACACCACCGCGGCGGCCGCCGACCAGGCCTGCGGACGACAGGCCGCGGGGTACGGCGTCGGCACGGAGGAGTGGCTCCGGGGATCGCCCGCGTGCAGCTCGGGCACGCGGTAGGCGAATCCCTCCGCGGCGTCGAGCAGGCCCTCCACCACCGCGCGCGCCTCGTCGAGGAGTCCCGCGCGGAGCATCCCGTGCGCGGCGATCGCGGTGTCGTGCACCCACACGCTGCCCCCGTGGTACGAGAGCGGCCAGTAGCCCGCGGCATCCGTCGACATCGTCCGGATGCCGTACCCGCTCGACATGCTCTCGCCGAGGAGGAGGCGCGCGACGTGGTCCTCCTCTTCCGCGGAGAGCAGTCCGGTGCCGATCAGGTGGCCGATGTTGCTCGTGAGGGTGTCGACGGGCCGCTTGGTGCGATCGAGGGCCACGGCGGGGTAGCGGCCCTCGGGGGTGTCGACCCAATAGGTCTCGGCGAACCGCGCCTTCAGCTTCGCGGCCCAGGATCGCCAGAACACCGCGTCGTCGGCATCCCGTCCGTCCCCGAACTCCTCGAGCAGCGCGGCCCCGGCGAGGGCCGCCTCGTACGCGTACGCCTGGACCTCGCACAGGGCGATCGGCCCCTCGGCGAGGCAGCCGTCGCGCCACTGGATCGAGTCGCCCGAGTCCTTCCATCCCTGGTTCGACAGGCCGGTGCCCAGGCGATCGATGTAGTCGAGGAAGCCGTCGCCGTCGCTGTCGCCGTGGTCGCGGATCCACCCGAGGGCTGCCCGCAGCGTCGGCAGGAGCTCGCGCACCTCGGCCGCGGGCATGCCCGCGCGCCACGCCTCGGCGAGCAGGCAGATCCACAGCGGTGTCGAGTCGACGCTGCCGTAGTACTTCGGGGGCAGCACGATCCCCTCGCCGGGCATCTCGAGCGCGGACGCCCGCAGCTCGTGCAGGATCTTGCCGGGCTCCTGCGCCGTCTGCGCGTCGTCGTCGGTGCCTTGCAGGCGCGCGAGAACGCGGAGAGTGGATGCCGCGATCTCGCGGTCGAGCGGGAGGGCGAGGCGCGCGGCCCAGATCGAGTCGCGTCCGAAGAGGGTGAAGAACCACGGGGCACCGGCGGCGAAGAACTCGTCGCCGGGGTGCTCGGGAAGGACGAGACGGAGGGCGTCGAGATCGTCGAGGGCGGTGCGCACCCAGCGGCCGAGACGAGGGTCGGCAGAACCCGCGGCGACAGCGGCGGAGTCCCACCGCGGGGCTGCCGTCGCCGCCCCGACGACGAGGGTGTCGTCGCGCAGCGTGAGCGTCCAGCCGGCTTCGGCGGTGCCGAACGCCGGCACGTCGACGTCCCACTGCACGACGAGGCCGTCGGGCCCGGAGGCCAGCTGCCCGCCCGGCGCGACGAGCTCGAGGCCCTGCGCGCCGGCGTCGACCGTCGCGCGTTCGCCGTCGACGGCGACGACGGTGTCGCGGGCGTGCGCGTGGCCGGACTTCACCTCGTGCAACTGCGCGAACTCCGGGGAGAGGGACAACCTCAGCGTGGTGGAGATCGGCCGATCGACGCGGGAGCGCAGCGTCCAGGTCTCGCTGACGTGTCCGTCGGTGACCCGCCGGTCGCGCAGGAGTCGCACCTTCGGGTCGGGGGTGGTGTCGTCGAGCCCTCGGAGCAGACCGCCGAGCACGAGGCGCGAGGCGCCGTCGGGGGCGGCCGAGATCCATTCGACGGGGGACCCGTCGCAGCTCAGCGCGAGCGAGCGGACGTGACGCACGTCGCCGTGGTAGACCCCGTGCACGGGG
>NZ_LDRT01000032.1 GCF_001476655.1 Microbacterium testaceum
TGTTGCTTTTTATCCTTACATGTTATTTGTATTTTTGATATCCGCGCGTCCGAGTAATCGTGAACGCGTACGACCGTCGGCAGCGTCAGATGTGTATAAGGGCCAGCCCGCGCGCCGCGCACCCGACCGCGTCAGAGCGAGGAGACGTCGTGCCCCTTCGGCAGCGCCACCGAGAGGCCACCGGGAATGATGCGCGTGTAGATGCGGGTCGCCTCGCCGAACTCGTCGCCGTCGAGCTCGATCGGCTGCGCGGGAGCGGTCGCGAGCTCGATGCCCGTGCCCCGCAGGTAGCGCACCGAGGTGTCCTTGCGGCGCTCGAGCACGCGCCGGCCGGCGCGGAACTTGCGCAGCACCGAGTTGTCCCACACGATGCTCCGCCACACGCCCAGCCAGCCCAGCACCCCCGTCGGCTGAAGCACGGCCACGTCGAGGCGACCGTCGGCGATCGACGCGTCGGGGATGAGCGCCACGCCGCCCTGCAGGGCGCCGCAGTTGGCGAAGAGCACGCTCTGCACCTTCGCCGAGTGCAGGCGGTGCCCGTTCAGCTGGTACATGACACGGAAGGGCTTGGCCGAGACCAGGGACCGCGCCGCTCCGTCGACGTAGGCCACCCAACCGACCTGCTTCTTCAGGTCGTCGCGAGTGTTCTGGATCATCGCGGCATCCAAGCCGATACCGGCCATGACCGAGAACCCGTGTTCCTCGACCTCGCCGTCGGCACGACGGATGCGGGCCAGCCCGGTGTCGATCGGATGGATGTCGCCCTCGAAAGTCGCGCGGATCATCGCGTCGGTGTCGTTGAGCGGCAGGTTGAGGTTGCGCGCGAGGAGGTTACCGGTGCCGCTGGGCACGATCGTGAGCGGAACCCCGGTGGAGGTGAGAGCCTCGGCGACCGCACGCACGGTGCCGTCTCCGCCGGCCACGAGAACGGCATCCACGTCCTCGTCGAGAGCGGCGCGGGTCGCGTCGTCGCCGAGGTCGTCGACGGTGGTCTCGTAGAAGAGCGGCTCGGCCCAGTCGGCTTCGGCCGCGAGCTCGGCGACGCGCGCTCGCAGGGTCTCGGGCTCGACCTTGGTGGGGTTGTAGACGAGAGCGGCACGCTTCTTCCGCGTGGGCTCGGCGTCCATCGGAGCCTCCTCGCCCTCGGCGTCGACGCGCTGCGTCTTGCCCGGGGTCTCTGCCGACGAGTCGGGCGGGACGTCCTCCGGCTGATGGATCGTGTCGTCGGGCTCCGCGGCGTCCTTCGGGTGGGGGACGTCCTTGCGCGGACGATCGGCCGCATCGTCGCCGAGGCGGGCGGCGTGGAAGTCGTCGCCCGAGCCCTCGGCGGCAGCAGCGTCCGCCTTCACCTCGGCGGGCGCATCAGAGGGGACGGTCTCGGGGGACTCCGCGTCGTCACGCGGCGCGTCAGGGTCGGCCATTTCTCCACCATAGGACCGGGATCCGCTTCCGGACGGGCGAATCGGACGGGGTTGACGACCGGATGCCGGTGGCCCATACCCGCTGCGACGCGCCCGGCGTTGCGTCGGCCGGTGCGGGCCGTCCGAGGGAGGGAGCGAGGTCGGCCCCGACCGTAGGATGGACGCGTGATCGACCTGACTCTGCTGCGTGAAGATCCCGAGCTCGTGAAGCGCTCCCAGATCGCCCGCGGGGAATCGCCCGCGTCGGTCGACGAAGCGCTGGATGCCGACAGGCTCCGCCGCAAGGCGATCACCGACTTCGAAGAGCTCCGCGCCGCGCAGAACGCGCACGGCAAGCGCGTCGCGCAGGCGCCCAAAGACGAGAAAGCGGGCCTCGTGGCCGAGGCCAAGGAGCTGAGCGAGCGGGTCAAAGCCGCCCAGCAGGCCGCGAACGCCGCGGAAGAGGCCGCCGAGGCGGCGCTGGCGAAGATCGAGAACATCGTGCTCGACGGTGTACCCGCCGGCGGCGAAGACGACTTCATCACCCTGCGCACGCACGGTGAGATCCCCACCTACGACTTCCCCCCGCGCGACCACCTCGAGATCGGCGAGCTGCTCGGCGCGATCGACATGGAGCGCGGCACCAAGGTCTCGGGCAGCCGCTTCTACTTCCTCACCGGCATCGGCGCCCGCCTCGAGCTCGCGCTGATGACCCTCGCGCTCGACCGGGCCCTGCAGGCCGGCTTCACCCCGATGATCCCGCCGACGCTCGTGCGTCCCGAGGTGATGCGCGGCACCGGCTTCCTCGGTCAGCATGCCGACGAGGTCTACCACCTGCCGAAGGAAGACCTCTACCTCGTCGGCACGAGCGAGGTCCCGCTCGCCGGGTACCACATGGACGAGATCCTCGACCTGGAGCGCGGTGCCAAGCGCTACGCCGGCTGGTCCACCTGCTACCGCAGTGAGGCCGGGTCCTACGGCAAGGACACCCGGGGCATCATCCGCGTGCATCAGTTCAACAAGCTCGAGATGTTCGTCTACACAGACCCCGCCGATGCCGAGGCCGAGCACGACCGTCTCGTCGCGATGCAGGAGGGCATGCTGCAAGACCTCGGGCTCGCGTACCGCGTGATCGACGTCGCCGCGGGCGATCTGGGCTCCAGCGCCGCGCGCAAGTTCGACATCGAGGCCTGGGTACCCACCCAGGACGCCTACCGCGAGCTCACGAGCACGTCGAACTGCACGACCTACCAGGCGCGCCGCCTCGAGACGCGGTTCCGGCCCGAGGGCGGCGGCAAGACGCAGCCCGTCGCGACGCTGAACGGAACGCTCGCGACCACCCGGTGGATCGTCGCCCTCCTCGAGACGCACCAGCGTGAGGACGGGTCGGTCGCGGTCCCCGAGGTGCTGCGCCCGTACCTCGGCGGGCTCGAGGTCATGGAGCCGATCGCGTGAACGACGAGGCCGCTCTCCCCGACACCGGCGCCGTCGAGAGCGCGCCGAAGCAGGAGGCGGCTGACGCCGTCGCCGACCTCGCCGACGCTCCCGTCGCGCGCATGCTCATCGCCCTCGACGTCGACGGGACGGTGCTCCTCGAAGACGACACCCTCAGCCCGGGCGTGGTCGAGGCGGTGGCCGGAGCCCAGGCGGCGGGCCACGAGGTCATGCTCGCCACCGGCCGCAGCTGGGGCAGCACGCACACGATCATGGACCGCCTCGGCATCCGTCCCGAGTACGCGGTGTGCTCCAACGGTGCGATCGTCATGCGCCGCATCGGTGACGGGGATGCCGCGCCGTACGAGCGCGCGCACGTCGAGACGTTCGACCCGACCGAGGTCCTCACCCTCCTCGGCGAGCATCTCGCCGGGGCGCACTTCCTGGTCGAACTGCCCGACGGGTCCCGGCTGTTCACCGACTACCTCGACGACTGGAATCTCGAGGGCGCGAACCGCGTCACCTTCGACCAGCTGTCCGAGCAGCCGGTGTGCCGTGTCGTCGTGGTCGCCCCCGAGAAGACCGACAAGGACTTCCTGCAGCTGGTCGAGCGCATCGGCCTCAACCAGGTGTCGTACGCGATCGGGTGGACCGCATGGCTCGACATCGCCCCGCAGGGCGTCGACAAGTCCACCGCGCTCGAACTCGTGCGCGGCTGGCTCGGCATCCCCGCGGAGCGTGTCCTCGTCATGGGCGACGGACGCAACGACATCGAGATGATGCAGTGGGCGGTCCGCAACGGCGGCCGCGCGATCGCGATGCACCAAGGCCCGCCCGAGGTGCACGCCGCCGCCGGCGAGGTCGGGCTCTCGGTCGCCGAGGGCGGCGTCGCGGCGGTGCTGCGCGCGCTCTGACCCTTAGACGTGCGCGGCGTGTCCGGGCCGGTGGCTCGCGACGCTCGCGACGGCCCAGGCCAGCAGCCCGAACGGCGGCAGCAGCAGGAGCGCCGTGGCCCACGTGGCCTTCAGGCCGATGGAGACCTGCGCGTCACGGACGGTGACGACGGTGGCCCAGATGGATGCCGCGTAGATGAGCGCGAAGGCGATGAGCATGGGATTCCCCTCCTTGTCGAACAAGACCCGCTGCGGAGGGCGGTGGGCTGATTTCTCCCGGTTTACGCCTGCCTCGGTGCGCATTCAAGCGCCGGTGGCGAGCGCTGGGGGAACCGATATCCGTCGCTGGGTGTTCGTTCAGGAACGGATGCCGTGCCCCGCCCACGCGGAACGCCTTGCGGCTCGGAGCACACGGGTGTCGCTGCGGTCGAGGGCACGTCGACTGCGATCGAACGCTGCGCGCGCGGCATCCTGGAACAGGTGTTCGTGGGCCGATGAGGTGGCCGCGAGCGAGGCCAGGCACTTCTGCAGGCGCACCTGCACCTCGATGTCTGCTGCTCCGTCGCGCGCGAGCGGCCGGAAGGCGTCGGCGACGAGGTCGCGCAGCGTCGGCGGGGTCACGAACACGCGCTCATAGGCGACGTCGTGCGAGGGCTCCGTGACGAGCGCGCGCGTGAGGACCCGCTGGAGGGCCGCGATCACCTCGATCGCCGTACCCGGGTCGTTCGTCGCGGCCGAGAGCGCGCGGCTGCCGATCTCGGTGAGGGCGATCACGCCGAACCGCGGGTCCTGCTCGAACGTGCGGTGGCGTTCGATGCGGAAACAGCGGCGGATGCCGGATGCCAGGGCGTCGTCGATCTCGCCGTGCACGAACGCCAACGGCACCCTCGCGTCGGCGATGCGGCCCGGGGACGCGTGCACGTGGACCTCGACGTCGTGGGAGCGCGCGAGCCGGTCCAGGCCCGCGATGTCGACGTGCGTGACGTACCCGACCTCGTCGGCGGCGACCGCGGCGGCATCCCCCGGAACACCGGTGCTCCGGCGCGCGCCGAGCGTGGGGGAGGAGGCGTAGAGCTCGAGCGAGGTCGTCGCGGCCCTCTCGACACGGTCGATGACGTCGGCCATGCGTCCGAAGGTGGAGAGGTGCGAGATCCAGCGCAGCAGCGTCACGACGACGATCGCGATGATGACGAGGGTGCCGACGAACAGGATCGTCCGGCCCTGTTCGTTGTAGTAGTCCGTCGACAGGGCGACGATCCCGACGAGAGAGAAGGCGAACGCGCCGACGAAGGTCGACACCGCGTTCTGCGACGTCGGGTCCGCGATGAGCAGGGAGGTCGAGCGCGGTGTCGCCGTGGTCGTCGCGGACGAGAACGCCGTCACCATCGCCGTCACCGAGAAGGTGCTCACGGTGAGCATGGCCGTCGCGATGATCTGCAGCAGC
Organism: Microbacterium testaceum; assembly: GCF_001476655.1. Taxonomy (GTDB): domain Bacteria; phylum Actinomycetota; class Actinomycetes; order Actinomycetales; family Microbacteriaceae; genus Microbacterium; species Microbacterium testaceum_C. Next base: position 5,172 of record NZ_LDRT01000032.1, read on the forward strand.
GACCCCACCGCGTTCTGACCGAGGTCGAGCGAGAACGAGAACGGCAGCAGCGGCCCGAGGAACCGCGCCGCCAGCGCGACGAGCACCGCGATCACCGTGAAGATCGCCGCCCGTACCCACACCTGCCGCCCGAGACGGAGGAAGAAGGATGCCACCGACCCGCGTACTGCTTTCGCCATGGGATCGACGCTAGTCAGGGCTCTCCACGCGCGACGGGGGCTGGACGCGCGGCCCTCCCTGCCCTCGGTAGACTCGGACGACCGGGAGGGTTGTCCGAGCGGCCGATGGACCTGGTCTTGAAAACCAGTGGGCAGCAATGTCCCGTGGGTTCGAATCCCACACCCTCCGCAACGACGGAAGCGGCTCCCGCAGGGGGCCGCTTCCGTCGTTATGACCGGCTGAGCGGGAGTCGAACGGAGTTGGGCCCACGCCGCCGGAGGCTCCGCTCTCCTCGGCTCGCCGGGGCGAGTCCCCAGTGCTCCGTCGGATCGTCGGTGGTCCCGCGGCCGCCGCGGGTCAGTCGTAGGACTCGCCGGAACCGAGACTCTCGCCCGTGCGCCAGAACTGCGTGCCCAAGGCGATACCGGCGACGGCGATCGCGCTCGCGACGATCGCGACGACGATGAGGGGGCCCTGAACGGATGAGCGCTCGAGAACGGTGCTCTCCGATACGGCGAAGACCGCGCAGACGGCGGCGAAGAATCCGCCGACCGACACCAGCCACATGTCTGCACGCCAGCGGTAGAGCCAGAAGCGCCATCCTGCCTGCGAGGGTTTCCCGGATGACGCACGCCGAGCAGTGGCACGCACCTTGATGAGGGATGACAACAGGGTGAGCCCCGTCGCGAAAGCAAGACTTCCGTAGATCGCCCACAGCACCTCGACCGCTTCGTGAGCCGACAGCGAGTGCGGCCATGCTCCCGTGAGGAACCCGGCGATGACCGGACCGAGGAGAGAGGCGGCGATGGTGAACGCGATGACGATCCAGACGACTCGCCAGGGGGTCCCGAGAACACGGAAGGAGCTGACCATTGTCGCGGAGGGCGTCGCGGTGTCAGGCGGCGTCGGATTGGCGCGGATGGACCCTCGTCGCATCTGCTCCCCGGTGATGAGCGCGCACAGCGAGAAGAAGGCGAGGACGCCCACCGTCGTGGTCGACGTCTCCGCGAGGTCACCGGACGCCGACCCTCCGCCCGAGGCAGCGGCGCCCGCGGCGTACGTCAACGCGAGGCCCGCGACGGCCAGGAGCGCCCCGATCGCACTCACGATCGAGCCGAAACGCTGATTCGAACGGCGATTCGCTGCTCGCAGCTCGTCGGACGTTTTGTGAGCCATTCCGCCCCCTACCGGCATCCGGTGTCGCCGGTGCCGATTGTACCTTCGCCGGAATGGTCGCCCCGACGATGACGGGCATGGACCGTTCGGCCGTCGACCACGCGATCGTCGGGCGTTGGCGCGACCTCGCCATCGGATGAGATTCCCCTGACCCTCACACGATTCTCAGCAGTGCATCCCTAAGATGGCTCCGACCTGTGGCCGCGGCCCAGGCGAGATGCGATGCCCGGCCGGATGGCATCCGTCCCCGAAAGGACCCGAGTGAGCAAGAGCACGACCCCGCGCGGGCAGAGAACCGTCGCGCGCCACGGACGTCTGCGGACGCTCAGCCCCGCCAGCCAGATCATGCGGGCGGTGGCCGTGGGCCTCGCCGTTCTGCTGGTCTCCGGTTTCGGAGTCGGCGCCTACGCGCTGTACGACCTGTCGTCGAGCTTCACGGCCGACGCGGTCGAGCTCAAGGGACAGCCCGCGGTTCCGCCGGACATCGGCGAACTCAAGGGCGGTGTCAACCTGCTCCTGGTCGGAACCGACGAGTGCGAACCCGACTTCGCGTCGCTCTTCGGCGACCGTTGCACGGGAGCCGACTCCGGCGACAGCCTCAACGACGTCAACATGCTCGTGCACATCTCGGATGAGCCGCGGCGCGTGACCGTCATCTCGTTCCCCCGCGACCTCATGGTTCCGATCCCCTCCTGCACCGACAAAGACGGCACGCAGCACTCGGCGATGAGCAAGCAGCAGATCAACAGCGCCTTCTACTACGGCGGGCTGTCGTGCGTGGTCGACACCATCTCGAAGCTCAGCGGTCTCGAGATCCCCTTCGCCGCGAAGGTGAGCTTCGGGGGCGTCATCAACATCACCGACGCGATCGGCGGGGTCGACGTGTGTATCGCCAACGGCATCAAAGACCCCTACACCGGGATCGACTGGCCCGCCGGCACCCGCACCGTGGTCGGCCTGGACGCCCTCCAGTTCCTCCGCACCCGCCACGGCGTCGGCGACGGCGGTGACCTCGGTCGCATCTCGAACCAGCAGCAGTACATGTCGCGCCTGGCCAACAAGCTGAAGAGCCAGGAGGTGCTGTCGAACCCGGCAACCCTCTACAAGCTCGCGTCCACCGCCCTGCGCAACGTCGATCCCTCGACGTCGCTCACGAATCCCCTGACGCTCGTGCAGATCGCCTCCGCGGTGAAGGACGTCCCCTTCAACGAGATCGTCTTCATCCAGTACCCGACATTCACCGATTCGGCCGACCCGAACCGCGTCGTCCCCGACTACGACGCCGCTGACACGCTCTGGGCCGCGCTCGCCGCGAACCAGCCCCTCCAGCTCTCGGGGAACCTGAGCGACGGAGACGGCGTCGTCGTCGACGAGAACGCCCAGCCGGCGCCGACCGACACCGCGTCGCCGGCACCGACCGACAGCGCGGCCCCGACTCCGGAGCCGTCGGCGTCGGCGATCACGCTGCCGTCGGAGATCGCGGGCCAGACGGCCGCCCAGGCCACCTGCTCGAACGGAAACGTCCGCTGACACTCTCGTTCCCGGCATCCGGATCCTCCTGATCGTGGATTCGGATGCCGGGGCGCGAGCGGGTAGTATGAACCGGTGTGCTCGCGCCTTCGGCGCCGATCACCTGGAGACGTCGCATAGTCAGGCCTAGTGCACCACCCTGCTAAGGTGGAGTCCCCGTAAGGGGACCGAGGGTTCAAATCCCTCCGTCTCCGCACTGAAGAAAAGCCCCGGTCCGCCGGGGCTCTTCTCTTTCCTCCCGGGGTGCACCGGCGCAGATCCCGGAGAAGTGTCGCGCATCCGGATGGATCAGCCGGCGACGCCGATATCCTCGCTGAAGGCCCCGTCGCCCCTCGACCCCCGGAGAATCCCCATGTCTGTCGGTCTGCTCGCCGTCGTCGATGACATCCTCAGCGCCGCCATGAAGGCGAGCGCGAAGACCGCGGGCGTCGTCATCGACGACGCCGCCGTCACTCCGCAGTACGTTCAGGGCCTCACGCCCGCGCGCGAGCTTCCCGTCGTGTGGAAGATCGCGCTCGGCAGCATCATCAACAAGTACGTCATCATCATCCCGATCGCGCTGCTGCTCGAAGCCTTCGCGCCGATGGTGCTTCCGTACCTCCTCATCGTCGGTGGTGCCTTCCTCTGCTTCGAGGGCGCCGAGAAGGTGCTCGAGTGGTTCGGCGTCAGCCACGGCGAACACGAGGAGGAGGGCCCGCGCGACGAGAAGAAGCTCGTGTTCGGGGCCGTTCGCACCGACCTCATCCTCAGCACCGAGATCATGCTGATCGCGCTGTCGAGTCTCGACCCCGGGTTCGGGATCTGGATGACGCTGGGTGCCCTCCTCGTCATCGGTCTCGCCATGACGGTCGTTGTCTACGGCGCGGTCGCGCTGCTGGTGAAGATCGACGACATCGGTCTGCGTTTCATGAAGAGCCCCTCTCGCGCAGTCCGCCGCTTCGGCGTGCGGGTCGTGGCATCCATGCCCACGGTCTTCCGCGTGATCAGCATCGTCGGCACCATCGCGATGCTGTGGGTCGGGGGGCACCTGCTGCTGCAGAACCTCGCTGAGACGCTGTGGGCGGGCCCCTACGACCTTGTGCACGTGGTGACGCACGCGATCGAGGCCGCCGGTCCGGTGATCGTGTGGATCGTGGAGACGGCGATGTCGGCGGTGGTCGGCCTCGCCGTCGGGCTCGCCATCGTCGCGGTCATCACCGTGATCACGCGCCTGACGAAGCGCGGCGGTCACTCCGCGCAGAGCGCCACCGAGACGGCTCACGCCGACGGCTGACCGTCCTCGCCCGTGCCCCTCAGACGGAGGCTCCGCCGAAGCGCTCGCGCAACTCGGCCTTGACGACCTTGCCGGACGCCGTGCGGGGGAGTGCGTCGACCACGACGACGTCCTTCGGCAGCTTGTAGCGCGCCACCTGACCATCCAGGTGCGCGCGTACCGCGGGGGTGTCGAGCGTCGTTCCTTCCGTCACGGTCAGGACGGCCAGGGGCACTTCGCCCCAGCGATCGTCCGGGATGCCGATGACGGCGACGCCCGTGACTCCCGGTATGTCCGCGATCAGGGCTTCGACCTCGGCCGGGTAGATGTTCTCGCCGCCGGAGATGATCATGTCCTTCGACCGGCCGCAGATGTACAGATAGCCGTCGGCATCCAGGTAGCCCAGGTCGCCGGAACGGAACCAACCGTCGGTGGTCTTCGCGGCGCGCGTGGCCTCGTCGAGACCGAGGTACCCGGCGAAGACGTTCGGACCGGTGACGTGGATCTCTCCGACGGTTCCCGCGGGGACGGGGTGGCCTTCGTCGTCGACGACGCGGACCTCGGTGAAGAAGTGCGGGAGGCCGACGCTGCCTTGCTTCGCTCGCGTCATGTGCGGGGCGAGCGACGTCGCGCCCGGAGAGGTCTCGGTCATGCCGTAGCCCTGTGAGAACGACAGGCCGCGCTCCTCCCAGGCCCGGAGGATGCGATCGGGAACCGCGGACCCGCCGCATGTGAGGGTGTGCAGGCTCGAGATGTCGGTACTCGCCCACGAGGGGTGGTCGGTCATGAGCTGGAAGGTCGTGGGAACCCCGGAGATCATCGTGACGCGGTGCCGTTCGACGAGGTCGAGTGCGCGGCCGGCCTCGAACCCCTTCTCCAGCACGAGCGTTCCGCCTTTGAGGACGACGGGGAGGGCACCCATGCCGAGGGAGGCGACATGGAACAGGGGCGAGATCATCAGAGCGACGTCGTCCGACACGACGTCGTAGTCGATGACGGTGTTCACCGCGACGGCCGTGAGGTTCTCGTGCGTGAGCACCGCGCCCTTGGGGCGACCGGTCGTGCCGGAGGTGTAGACGACCGCTGCGGGCGCGTCAGGCTCGGCGATCACGAGCGCGGGCACCGGGCCGGTGGCATCCTTCCTCCGGTCGAAACCGGGTTCGCCGTTCCGGCCCGATACTCCCGTGCGCAGGCGGTGCGGTGGATGGGGGAGCCCGGCCTCGACGGTGTCGAGACGATCGTCGAATGAGGCGTCGTGGATGAGCACACGGGCGCGGCTGTCCGAGAGGACGTGGGCGATCTCGGGGCCGGCGAGGCGCGTGTTGACCGGGACGAAGACGGCACCGATGCGCACCGCGCCGAAGAGGGTGATGAGGAAGTCCGGGCTGTTCTCGCCGAGGAAGGCGACCGTGTCGCCCGCGCCGATGCCCTCTTCCGCGAGGACGGCGGACGCCGCCTCGGCACCGTCGGCGAGCTGTCGGTAGGTCAGCCGCTGGTTCTCCCCGAACACCACGGCGATCTTGTCGGGTGAGCGCAGCCGGCGCCGGGGGAGCCATGCTCCGAGTCCTTGGGTTCTCATGCGCGGTCTCTTCTTCGAGTGCGGGTTGGCGGGGGTCCAACGGTGTCCCTGGGCCCGTCTGCGACGGGCCCCGGGGCGGCTCAGGCGTAGAAGCGGTAGAGGCCGCGGGCGACGACGGCGGGCTTGCTGCCGCCGTCGATCTCGATCGTCTGGTCGACCGCGAGCTGATACCCGCCGGCGATCTCGGTGACCTCGGCGATGACGGCGTTCATGCGCACGCGCGCGCCGACCTTCACGGGCGAGATGAAGCGCACCTTGTCGAGGCCGTAGTTGACCTTGGTGGTCACGCCGGTGACATCCAAGAGCTCGGTCCAGAACTTCACGGCCAGCGACAGGCTGAGGAAGCCGTGGGCGATCGCGCTGCCGAAGGGGCCGTCTTTCGCGCGCTCGGGGTCGATGTGGATCCATTGGTGGTCGTCGGTGGCATCGGCGAAGAGGTCCACGCGGCCCTGGGTGACTTCGAGCCAGTCCGACCAGCCGAGGTCGGTGCCGGTGAGGCCGGCGATGTCGTCATAGGTGACGGTGGTGGTCATGAGTGCTCCTTGGGAGGGGTGGAGAGGCCGAAGAGGCGCGCGGCGTTGTCGCGGAGGATCCCCGGCATCACCTCGGTTTTCAGGGTGGTCTGCTCGACGTCGCGCATCCAGCGGTCGGGGGTGAGCAGGGGGAAGTCGGAGCCGAAGAGGATGCGGCTCTTCAGGAACGAGTTGGCCGCGCGGACGAGTTGCTCCGGGAAGTACTTCGGGCTCCAGCCCGACAGGTCGATCCACGTGTTGTGCTTGTGGGTGGCAACCGAGATCGCCTCGTCCTGCCACGGCACGGACGGGTGGGCCATGATGATCTGCAGATCGCCGAAGTCCGCCGCGACCGGGTCGAGCAGCATGGGGTTGGACAGGCCGAGGCGAAGGCCGCGCCCGCCCTTCATCCCCGCGCCGATCCCGGTCTGGCCGGTGTGGAAGAGGGCGACCACGCCGGCCGCCTGAAGCACCTCGTAGAGCGGGTAGTGGCGCTCGTCGCCGGGGTCGAAGTTCTGCACGGTGGGGTGGAACTTGAACCCGCGGACACCGGAATCCTCGATGAGCCGGAGCGCGCGGTCGACCGCGTCGGAGCGGTTCGGGTCGACGGACCCGAAGGGGATCAGCACGTCGTTGTGGCGTGCCGCGCCCGCGGCGATGTCGGCGCTCGACAGAGGCGGGTGGTCGAGGTGGCTCTCGGCATCCACCGTGAAGACCACCGCCGCCATCGACCGTTCGCGGTAGTACTCCGCGATGCTGTCGAGGTCGGGACGTGCGGCGTCGACGGCGAAGTAGCGGCTCGCGGCCGCCGCGAGATCGTCGGGCAGAGAGGCGTGTCCGTGCCCGTCGATCTCGATGTGCACGTGCACGTCGATGGCTTTCAGCGCCTCGACGTCGATGGCGCACTCGTAGCGGGCCATGGCTGTCAGGCGGTCGGGGCCGGGCGCTGCAGGTCGGCGGGCAGAGCGGGGAACCGCTCGCCGACGCTCTGCAGGTCGCCGACCGCCTCGGCGAAGCCGTCGGAGAGCGCCTCGAACGTCCAGCCGCCCTCGCGATAAGCCGTCGCCACGGGCTCGGGGTGCGACCACAGTTGCAGACGGTCGCCGCCGATGCCGATGGCCTGGCCGGTGACGCCCGCGGCGGCGCCGGAGGCGAGGTAGGCCACGAGGCCGGCGACGTCGTCGGACGTACCGAAGCCCAGGTCGTGACGGAAGAACGCCGGCATCGGCTCGCCCGCGGCCTCCGCCTCGACGGCAGCGGCGAAGTAGGGGACCGTCGCGGTCATCGCGGTGGCGGCGACGGGGATCACCGCGTTCACGGTGATCCCCGCCCTCTTCAGCTCGAGAGCCCACGTGCGCACCATGCCGACGATGCCCGCCTTGGCGGCCGCGTAGTTCGTCTGGCCGAAGTTGCCCCGCTGGCCGGTGGGCGAGCCGATGCAGATGATGCGCCCGGCGATCTCGTTCTGACGCATGTACGTCGCGGCGGCCCGCACGGTGGTGAAGGTCCCGCGAAGGTGGACGCCGATGACGGTGTCGAAATCGTCGTCGCTCATCTTCCAGAGCACGGTGTCGCGCAGGACACCCGCGTTGGTCACGAGGATGTCGAGGCGCCCGAAGTTCTCCACCGCCGCGGCGACGAGGGCATCGGCGGTCTCGGTCGGGCCGACCGGGGCGGCGACGGCGACCGCGCGCCCGCCCGCGTCGACGATGGTCTTCACCGCGGCCTCGGCGGTGGCAGCGTCCACGTCGTTGATCACGACGGCGGCGCCCTGTCGGGCGAGCTCCTGGGCGTAGGCGAGGCCGAGGCCGCGCCCGGAACCGGTGACGATGGCGACTTTGCCGGTGAGCGACATGGTGAACTCCTTCGTGTCGCCGCCATCGTGGCATCCATTCGTTGAGAATGTCAATGATTGATTTTCGCTACACTGACGTCATGAGCACTGCGGCGGGCGAGGATGCGACTCCGGCGTCGCGACTGGAGCACGCGCCCCTCGTCGACGATCTCGGTTTCCTGCTCGCGCGTGCCGCCGCGGTGTCCCACGCGGCGGGCAACGAGGCGCTCGCAGCGCACGGGTTGAAGGTGCGGTCGTACTCGGTGCTGGCGCTCGCCGTGACGGGCGGACGGCCCTCGCAGCGCGAGCTCGCGGCCTTTCTGCGCCTGGATCCCAGTCAGGTGGTCGCGCTCATCGACGACCTCGAGCAACGCGGACTCGTGTCGCGCGAGCCCGATCCCCGTGATCGACGAGCGAACGTCGTGTCCGCCACCCTGGAGGGGCGCAAGGTCTATCGCCGGGCGCTCGCCGACGTGGAGTCGGGGGAGCGGCGCGCGCACGCCGCGCTATCGAACACCGACCGGATCGAGTTGGCGCGGCTTCTTCGCGCGGTCGCCTTTCCCGCCGAGGAGTGAACGCTACGCCCCCGGGTTGAGCCTCTCCAGCAGCTCCAGCCCGTGCCGTGCCCAGGCGATCTCGCCTTCGGCGCGGTCGAGGAAGCCCTCGTAGGTGAAAACCTTGAAGGCGACGATCGCGTCCGGGTCGTGCTCGGTGTCGCTCGCGAGCCGGCGCGCCACGATGGGGTGCGAACGCCGGCGGATGGCATCCAACTGTGCTTGCCACTGCGCGCGGCGCAGTTCGTACTGCGCGATGTGCTCCTGCAGGTGGCGGCGCGCGATCTCGGGTTCGGTCCACTCGAAGTAGGCCGCACGCAGATGCGCCGGATCGCGTTCGCTCGGGTAGTCGATCGGTTCGCGCATCCACGCTCGGAACGCGGCGACGCCCTCGTCGGTGACGGAGTACTGCGTCTTCGTCGATTTCTCGCCCCACGGCACCGACTCATCGACCAGCAGGCCGTCGCGGACCATGCGCTTGAGCTCGGGATAGATCTGCGAGTCGGGGGCGTGCCAGACATGCCCGACCGAGACATGGAAGGCCTTGGCGAGGTCGTATCCGGTCATGGGCTGGGCGGTCAGGAGGGCCAGAAGGGCGTAGCGCAGGCTCATCGGCCGACTCCTCCCCACGCTTGCGGATGCCGAGCTTCCACCGTATCTTCTCCCGTATAACTATCGTGATAGTTAGTGGACAAGGGAGTGCACCATGCAGGAGACAGTGACCGCGAAACTGCTCGACCACCCGCGCAACGCGTGGTACGTCGCCGCATGGGACCACGAGGTCGGGCGCAAGAAGATCTTGGCTCGGACCGTCGCGGGCCGGCCGCTGGCCCTCTACCGCACCGAGGACGGCCGGGCCGTCGCCCTCGCGGACGCGTGCTGGCACCGCCTGGCTCCGCTGTCGCAGGGAGCCCTGGTCGGCCCCGAAGACATCCGCTGCCCCTACCACGGCATCACCTACGACGCCCGAGGCCGCTGCACGAGCATGCCCGCGCAGGAGACGATCAACCCCAGCGCCCTCGTGCCGTCGTTCCCCGTCGTCGACCGCTATCGCTACGTCTGGGTGTGGGTGGGCGACCCCGCTCTCGCCTCCCCCGCACTCATCCCCGACATGCACCAGATGACGGATGCCGCCTGGACCGGCGATGGCCTGACGATCCACGCCCCGTGCAACTACCAGCTCATCCTCGACAACCTCATGGACCTCACCCACGAGGAGTTCGTGCACTCGAGCAGCATCGGGCAGAAAGAGCTCAGCGAGAGCGAGTTCGTCACCAGTCACACCGACACGACCGTGACCGTCGAGCGATGGATGCACGACATCGAAGCGCCGCCGTTCTGGCTCAAGAACATGCGCGACAAGTTCCCCGGCTTCTCGGGCCGTGTCGACCGGTGGCAGATCATCCACTTCGAAGCGCCGTCCACGATCTGCATCGACGTGGGGGTCGCCAAAGCGGGCACCGGGGCGCCGGAGGGCGATCGGTCGCAGGGCGTCAACGGCTACGTGATGAACACCATCACCCCCGAGACGGCGCGGTCGAGCCACTACTTCTGGTCGTTCCAACGCAACTACCGCCTCGACAGCCAGCTGATCACCACGCAGCTGCGCGAGGGCGTGCACGGCGTGTTCGGCGAGGACGAGGCGATGCTCGCCGCCCAGCAGGCCGCGATCGACGCCAACCCCGACTACGAGTTCTACAGTCTGAACATCGACGCCGGCGGCATGTGGGTGCGTCGGATCCTCGAGCGGATGCTGCTCGCCGAGGGCCGCGACCACGCTCCCGCTCCGCGCCGCGGCGCCCAGCTGGTGCGCTGAGGTGGCGGTCTCACGCACCGAGGTCTGGCAGGGTGGCACGGTCGTGGCATCCCGTCCCCTCACCACCGAGATCCGTCGCATCGAGATCGAGGTCGACGACCCCGTCCCGGTGAGCCCCGGCGCGCACATCGACGTGCGCCTGACGATCGGGGGCGAGCGCGATCGCCGATCCTATTCGATCGTGGATGCCACCGACGACGGTCGTCGCATCGCGCTCAGCGTCTACACCTCACCGGTGAGCCGCGGGGGCGCGGCCGTCATGAATGCGCTCTCGCCGGGCGACCGGCTCGAGCTCACTCAACCGCTCAACGACTTCCCGCTCCGCCCCGGCGCCGTCCGCTACGTCCTCATCGCCGGGGGTGTGGGGATCACGGCGATGGTGGGCATGGCGGCGAGCCTCCGGGCCCGTGGAGCGGAGTATCGCCTGCTCTACGCCGGGCGCAGCCGCCCCCTGATGGCCTACGTCGACGACCTGCGCGACACGCACGGTGACCGCCTCCGCCTGCACGTGCGCGACGAGAACACCTCGCTGGTCATTCCCGATCTCGTCGACGGCATCGAGCCCGGAACCGAGGTGTACGTCTGCGGTCCCATACGACTGATGGATGCCATCCGCCGGGAGTGGATGCGACAGAAGCGCCCCGTCGCGGACCTCCGGATGGAGACCTTCGGCAACAGCGGCTGGTTCGACGCGCAGGAGTTCACGGTGCGCATCGCCGCCACGGGGATCGAGGCGCGTGTGCGGCCGAACCAGTCCATGCTCGAAGCCCTCGAGGCGGCCGGGGCCGACATGATGTGGGACTGCCGCAAGGGCGAGTGCGGTCTGTGCGAAGTGCGCGTCCTGGGTCTCTCGGGCGACATCGACCACCGCGACGTGTTCTACAGCGAGCGGCAGAAGGACGCGCGGTCGAAGATGTGCTGCTGCGTCTCGCGCGTGGTTGCCCCCGCGGGTGGGGCAGCGGTGGTGGAGATCGTCACGAGCTGAGGCGCTCTCTGACTCGCCGCGTCGGTCGTCTCACGGGGGCGGGCTCGCCGCGGACGTCGGCTCGAAGGGGTCGGCGGTGGTCTGGCCCAGCCAGTCGTACTCCACGACGGTGTCATCCGTCGCCCAGCGGGTGGGCGTGGGCGTGTCCAGCCAGTCGAGGGGGCGGACGCCCCCGGGCTCGCCGCCGTCGAGCGCCAGGCGCAGCGCCGCGGCGAGATCGTCGTCCACGCGGGAGCTCCGCGTGGACGGGTCGACCGACACGAACAGTGCGGTGCCGCTGCGTGCGACGAGGTCGAGGAACTGCCGGTTCAGTGTCCAGTCCGTCAGGGGTGTGCTGGGCACGCAGTCGGCGTCGACGGTGAAGAACGCACCGTGCTGGGCCAGTCGGAAGGCGAGGGCGTTCACGCCCACCCGGCGGGTGCGGTTCCAGTCCAGGCCGGAGGTGTCGTCGCCGATGCGTTGCGCATGCACGAGGCCGGCCGCGAGGTGGCCGACGGTGTTGCAGCCGAGGATGAGGGCATCGCCGGCGGCATCCTTCGCGTCCCGGTAGAAGCCGACGAACGCCTCGGCGGTCGTGACGCGCGGGTCGCTGAGTGCGGGACCCTCCGCCGGCGACGCGCCGAACTGCGGCCCCCAGCGTCCGAGGAGGTCGTATGTGGAGAAGTCGTGCTTGATCAGCTCGTATCCCCACCCTGACAGCCGCGCGAAGTCGGACGCGACGAGCTCGCGCACCGCGGGTGCGGTCGGATCCAGAGCGAGAGCTCCGTCACGCGACGCGCGCACGCCCTCGACGCTCGCGTCGCGGGTGAGGAGCGGGCGGAACCAGACGCCCGGTCGCACACCTTCGGCGCGAATGGCGTCGGCGGCTCCGGCCATGTCCGGGAACTCGATCGGGCGGCCGCCGTCCCAGGGGCCCGGCGAGGCCTCGCGCCCGTCGGCCGTGCCGTCGCTGCTCCATCCGTCGTCGATGACCCCGAACGGGCGAACGGGGTGGTCTCCGGCCAGTTCGGCGATCGCGCGAGCGTCGCGGACGACGGATGCCAGGGCGAAGTCGCGTCCGTACGCGTAGTACCAGTTGTTGGCGCCGACCAGCGGCCCCGCGCTGAGCGGGTCGCTGCACAACAGGCGCAGCAGTTCCTGCTGCGCGGCGAAAGCACCGGCCTCCGACGCCGTCCACCGCACGGTCGCGGCGGCGATGGCACGCTCCCCGGGGCGGACGGCGGTGCCTCCGCTGCGCAGGTCGAGCGTGAGGGTGACGCCGTGGTCGTCGACCTGCCAGAAGGCGAAGGCGCCACCGCGTACCTCGACGCCGGCACCCGTCGTCGTGCCGGTCGTGGCGTCGTGCAGCAGGACAGTCCAGGGGAGGACCGCCTCGGGGCGGACGATCCGCCATTCGAGGTCGCCGTACGTCCGCTCCCAGGCGTCGCCGAGGACGCGCGTCGAGCGGGGGACCGGTCGTCGCCAGCGCAGGACCACGCGCGAGACCGCCTCGCTCGCCTCGACGTCCACGCGCAGGCCCCGGCCGACCGTCGTCGTGTGGACCGCGACGGTCGAGCGGTCGATCGGGACGAACGGATCGGTGGGGAAACGCTGCACGCGCACGAGGTCGGGCGGCGGCACGGACGTCTCTGTCACGAGTTCTCCTGGGGTCGGGGGAGGGGGCGGAGGTCGATTGCGATAAATGTAATGCCATTTGCTCAAAGTCTTGCGAAGCAAAATCTACTCGTGTAGCTTTCCGGACAGCCGCTCCATCGACGAAGTGGCATCCGGAGCGCCGAAGACGATCGGACCGGATCATCGACAGAGGAGTCCCCGTGTACCGTTTCCCGCGTTACGCCTCCGCGAACGATCGACGCGTCCGATGACCGCGCTGCGTCCGAGCCTGTCGCCGGGTCAGCGCCGCCGGCGTCGGCGCGAGTTCCGGACCGCCATGGCGTTCGTCCTCCCGGCGGCGATCGGCTTCACCGCCTTTTACCTCGTGCCGACGATTCGCGGGTTCTACATCAGCCTCACCGACTACAACCTGATGAGTGCCCCGTCGTTCATCGGGCTGCAGAACTACGTACGCCTGATGGGCGATCCACTCTTCTGGAACTCCGTGGGCGTCACCCTCGAGTACGTCGTGATCAACATCGCCGTCCAAACGGTCGTCGCGGTCGGGCTCGCCGTGCTCATGCACCGGCTCACCCGGTCGGTCGTCATTCGCGGCGCGATCCTTCTCCCCTTCCTCGTTTCCAACGTCATCGCCGCGATGGTGTGGTTCCTGTTGCTGGACTTTCAGCTGGGCCTGGTCAACAGCGCCATCGAGGCGCTCGGGCTTACTCGCATCCCGTTCTTCGCCGACGACACGTGGGCGATTCCCACGATCGCGCTCGTCAACGTCTGGCGCCACGCCGGCTACACCGCGCTCCTGGTGTTCGCGGGCCTGCAGATGATCCCGTCCTACGTGTACGAGGCGGCGGCGATCGACGGCTCCAGCGAATGGCGCACCTTCTGGAAGATCACCCTGCCGCTGCTGCGCCCGGTGCTCGCCCTCGTGCTGGTGATCACCGTCACCGGATCGTTCCAGGTGTTCGACACCGTCGCCGTGACCACCCGGGGCGGCCCGATCAACGCCACCCGCGTCATCCAGTACTACATCTACCAAACCGGGTTCGGCGAGAACGACTTCGGCTACGCCAGCGCGATCTCGGTCGTCTTGCTCCTCATCCTCGCCGTCGTCTCGTTCTTCCAGCTTCGGATGATGCGCGCCAACCAGTCCGACCTCGCCTAAGGCCTTCCGATGACGACCTCCACCGAAACACGCACCCTGCTCGTCGGCCCCGAACGGCACCGGCCCCGATCGCGCGGCAGCCGCCGCTTCTCGTTCGGACGTGCGCTCGCCTGGGCCGTGATGGGAATCGCCCTCTTCCTGACGATTTTCCCCTTCTACTGGATGGCGCGCACCGCCCTCTCGACCGAGAACGCCCTCGCCGCCGGTGCCGGGTCGATCCTGCCCGTGGAGTTCACCTGGGGTGCCTTCGCCCGCGTGCTCGGGCTGGCGTCGCAGGAGAGCGCCATCGCGGAGGGTGGGTCAGGGGCCTCGGTGGACTTCCTCCTCTACCTTCGCAACTCTCTCGCCTACTCCACGCTTGTCACGGTCGGGCAGCTCTTGTTCTGCTCGCTGGCTGCCTACGCCTTCGCGCGGCTGCGCTGGCCCGGGCGGGATGCCGTCTTCTTCGTGTTCCTCACCGCGCTCATGGTGCCGCCGATCTTCACGGCCCTGCCCAACTTCGTCACCATGCGTGACCTCGGCCTTCTCAACACCATCCCCGGTCTGGCGTTGCCCACCCTGCTCATGACTCCGTTCGCGGTGTTCTTCCTGCGGCAGTTCTTCCTCGGGATCAACCGTGAGATCGAGGAGGCCGCCGAGATCGACGGGGCGAGCAAGCTCCGCGTGTTCTTCCAGATCATCGTGCCGATGAGCGGCGCGCCGCTCGCCACCCTCGGCATCCTGACCTTCATCAACACGTGGAACGACTACTTCTGGCCCCTGCTCGCGGGCAACACCGAGGACTCGCGCGTGCTCACGGTCGCCCTGGGCGTCTTCCGCTCGCAGACGCCGAACGGCAGCCCGGACTGGGCCGGCCTGATGGCGGCGACGCTCGTCGCCGCCATCCCCGTCCTGACCCTGTTCTTCGTCTTCGGGCGGCGGATCGTCGATTCCATCGGCTACTCCGGCGTCAAGTAGCGAACCCGAACTTCCCCTCGCACAACCCTCTCTTTGCATCGAAGCAGAAAGGCATCACCGCTCATGTCCGCATTCATCCGTAGGCCCGCCGTCATCGTCGCCGGCGTCACCGTCATGGGCGTCGCCCTCACCGGCTGCGTCGGCGGCGGCTCGTCGGGCGGGGATTCCGCCTCGATCGACACCAGCAAGGCCACGGGCACGGTGGAGTACTGGCTCTGGGACAACAACCAGAAGCCCGCGTACCAGCAGTGCGCCGACGACTTCCACACCGCCAACCCCGACGTGACGGTCAACATCACCCAGTACTCGTGGGACGACTACTGGACCAAGATCACCAACGCCTTCGTCTCGGGCACCGGGCCGGACGTCTTCACCGACCACCTCTCGAAGTACGCCGACTTCATCAAGAACAACCAGCTGGTCCCCTTGGACGACGTGATCGCCAAGGACGGTGTGGACGTCGGCCAGTACACTCCCGGCCTCGCTGAGTTGTGGGTGGGTCAGGACGGCAAGCGCTACGGGCTGCCCAAGGACTGGGACACCATCTCGATCTTCTACAACAAGGATCTCGTCCAGGCCGGCGGCTACAGCGCCGACCAACTCGCCGCTCTGCAGTGGAACCCCGAGGACGGCGGAACATACGAGAAGGCGATCGCCCACCTCACCGTCGACGCCAACGGTGTCCGCGGCGACCAGCCCGGCTTCGACAAGACGCGCGTGGCCGTCTACGGCCTGGGCCTGGACAACCAGTCCGGCGGCGGCGTGGGCCAGACCCAGTGGAGCATGTACAGCGGCGCGACCGGGTGGAACTACATGGACACGAACCCGTGGGGCACGCACTACAACTACGACGACGAGCGTTTCCAGTCGACGATCGGGTGGATGGCCGACCTCATCGAGAAGGGCTACATGCCCTCGGTGGCCGAAGTCACCGGTGGTGACTCGACCCAGACCTTCGGCGCGGGCAAGTACGCGATGATCACGAACGGCTCGTGGAACATCAACTCCTTCTACGCGCTCAAGGGCATCAACGTCGGCATCGCGCCCACGCCCACCGGCCCCGACGGCAAGCGCGCGAGCATGTTCAACGGTCTCGCCGACTCGATCTGGGCGGGCTCGAAGAACAAGAATGCGGCCGCGAAGTGGGTCGAGTACCTCGCATCCGCGGCGTGCCAGGATGTTGTCGGCAAGGCCGGTGTCGTGTTCCCCGCCATCCCCAGCGGCGCCGAGGAGGCCGCGTCCACGTTCCAGAGCAAGGGCATCGACGTGACTCCGTTCACCCAGCAGGTGGCGGATGGCACGACCTTCCTCTCGCCCATCTCGGACAACGCCGCCAAGATCGCCGGGATCATGACGCCCGCGGTCGACGCGGTGATGGAGGGCAAAGCCGACCCGTCGTCGCTCACCAGCGCGAACGACCAGGTAAACGCCCTCTTCAGCAAATAGATCGCGCCAGAGTAGAGGGGATCCGATCCGTCGGGTCCCCTCTACCCGCCAGGAGGCTCACGTGTCGCAGACCACTCCCCCTCGCGCCGCCGCGTCGCCCGACCTCGAGGCGCGCCCGGCCAAGGCGCCCACCCGCAACGATGTCGCCGCGCGCGCCCAGGTGAGCACGGCGGTGGTGAGCTATGTGATGACCGGGTCCAAGCGCGTGACGCCCGAGAAAGAACAGCGGGTTCGCCAGGCGATGGCCGAACTCGGGTATCGCCCCAACAGCACGGCCCGCGCCCTGCGGACGGGCAAGACGTATGTTCTCGCGCTGCTGCTGCCCGACAGCAGCAACCCGTACTTCGCCGAGATCGCGTTGCGGATCGAGAGCGTGGCGGCCGAACAGGGCTATGGGCTGTTGATCGCCAACACGCACGACGACCCCGCGACCGAACTCCGGCTCATGCGGGAGATGCGCTCGCGCGGGGCGGACGGCGTCATCCTCGCGAGCGTCTTCCATGCCACGTGGCCGGGCGATGCGCGCGAGGTCCCGCTCGTGCTCATCGACGCGTTCCATCCCGCCGAGGGCGTGCCCTCCATCGGGGTGGATGCCGCGGCGAGCACGCGCGAGGCCGTCCGGCATCTGGTCGAGGTGCACGATCGGCGATCGATCGCTCTCATCCTCGGAGCCAGCGCCGACCCCGCGGGCAACCCTGATCCACGCCAACAGGGGTGGGAACAGGCGCTCGCCGCCACGGGCGCGGTCTCGGGAGGCATCGCTGTGACCAGTTGGTCCCGCGAGGGCGGTATCGCCGCGGCACACGAACTGCTCTCCGTCCCCGACCGCCCCGACGCGATCTTCGCGGGTTCCGATCTGCTCGGCATCGGTGTCCTCCGCGCGGCGGCCGATCTGGGGCTGCGCGTGCCGGAGGACGTCGCGGTCGTCTCGTACGACGGTTCCACCGAATCGGCCTTCAGCATCCCGCGCCTGACCACGGTCGCGCAGCCCATCGGCGACGTCGCTCGTGCCGCCGTGGCAGCCGTCCTCGATCCCGCCGCCGCCGGCGGCCACTACACGTCCTTCCCCGGCGAACTTCTCATCCGCGAATCGTGCGGATGCGCGACACCCCCACCCCGCGTCACCCCGTGACGCCCAGAGAGGAACCTCGAATGACCCCTCCGAACACCCTCGGAGTCGTCCTCCGCGCCGCCGGCGTGGCACTCGCCGTCGACCTGTCCGATCGCGAGCTTCCCGCTGTCATCCATTGGGGCGCCGACTGCGGTCCGCTCGG
Organism: Microbacterium testaceum; assembly: GCF_001476655.1. Lineage (GTDB taxonomy): Bacteria > Actinomycetota > Actinomycetes > Actinomycetales > Microbacteriaceae > Microbacterium > Microbacterium testaceum_C. The sequence continues at coordinate 23,019 of NZ_LDRT01000032.1, forward strand.
CGCCGAGGCGTTTGCCGCATTGGCCCTGACCGGGGTCGCCCCGGTCGGGCCGAACGACATGGACCAGCCGATCCGCCTGTCGATGCTGCCCGAGGAATGGACCGGCTGGAGCGGACGCCCCGGCGTGAACGGCTCCCGCGCCGGACGCGCGTGGTCGCCCCGCTTCCGCTCCACCGCCGTACGCCTGGACAGCACCCCGCTGACGGCGGGCGTCCACGATGCGGGAGCCGGTGTCCTCGAGGTCGAGGCCATCGACGAGGAGAGCGAGCTGGCGCTCCTGCTGAGCGTCGAGATGAGCGTCTCGGGTATCGTCCGCACGCGGGCGCGTCTGACCAACCTCGCCGACGAGGTGTATCAGCTCGATGAACTGCTGTTGAGCCTGCCCGTCCCCGCCTCCGCGAGCGAGATCCTCGACATGGCCGGTCGCTGGGGCAAGGAGCGCGTGCCCCAGCGGAGCATGGTCACGATCGGAGCGCACCGCCGCGAGGGCCGCCACGGCCGCACGGGAGCGGATGCCGCCACGCTCCTGAGCGTGGGAGAGCCGGGGTTCGGCTTCGCGCGCGGCGAGGTGTGGGGCGTGCACACAGGGTGGTCGGGCAACCACGTCCACCAGGTCGAGCGGGTCTCGACCGGTGTGCAGGTCCTCGGCGGCGGTGAGCTGTTGCTGCCGGGCGAGGTGCGCCTCGGCCGCGACGAATCGTACGAGAGCCCGTGGGTCTACGGCGCGTACGGCGAGGGACTGGATGCCGTCGCCCGCCGATTCCACCGGATGCTGCGCGCGCGCGAACAGCACCCCACCTCGCCGCGCCCGGTCACGCTCAACGTCTGGGAAGCGGTGTACTTCGACCACGACCTCGACGTGCTGGTGGACCTCGCCGAGCAGGCTGCCGACCTCGGCGTCGAGCGCTTCGTCCTCGACGACGGCTGGTTCGGCAGCCGCCGCGACGACTTCTCGGGGCTCGGTGACTGGACGGTCTCGGCGGACGTGTGGCCCGAGGGCCTGCACCCCCTGGTCGACCGTGTGCGTGCATTGGGGATGCAGTTCGGCCTCTGGTTCGAGCCCGAGATGATCAACGTCGACTCCGATCTCGCACGCGCCCATCCCGAGTGGATCATGGCGACGGGTGAGTCCTTGCCCGTGGAGTCTCGCCACCAGCAGGTGCTGAACCTCGGCATCCCCGCGTGCTATGCGTTCATTCGTGACGCGATCTGCGCGGTCCTCGACGAGTACGACATCGCCTACATCAAATGGGATCACAACCGCGACCTGGTGCAGGCCGGAACGCTCCCGGCAGGGCGGCCCGGCGTGCACGCTCAGACCCTCGCCTTCTACCGTCTGGTCGAGGAGATCGGCGTCCGATATCCCGAGCTCGAGATCGAGTCGTGCTCCTCGGGTGGCGCGCGCGTGGATCTCGGCATCCTGGAGCACACCGACCGGGTATGGGTCTCCGACAACATCGATCCGCTGGACCGCCAGCAGATGAACCGGTGGACCACGCAGCTGGTACCGCCGGAGATGATGGGCTCGCACATCGCCTCGGGCCGCTCGCACACCACCGGTCGCTGGCACGACCTGTCGTTCCGGGCGGCGACCGCGTTGTTCGGGCACCTGGGGATCGAGTGGGACCTGCGGACCGCCACCGACGACGAGCGCGCGGAGCTGCGGACGTGGATCGACTTCTACAAGCAGCACCGCGCACTGCTGCACGGCGGTGATCTCGTGCGCCTGGACCACCCCGACGACACCATCGCCGTCAACGGCGTCGTCGCGGCCGACCGCTCGGCCGCCGTCTACTCGTACGCGTCGCTCGCCCGGTCGGAGACCGTCTCGCCGGGGCGTGTGCGTCTGCCCGGCCTGGACCCGGATGCGCGGTACCGGGTGGTGCCGGTCGTTCCGACGCCGCTGCCGAGCCGCTTCACGCCGGCCCGCTGGTGGGGGTTCGAGCTGGCTCCGTCCGCGGTGTACCACGGCGCCCCGGTGTGGCAGGAGGGTTCGGAGCCGGGGGTGGAGATGTCGGGCGCGCTCCTGGGGGCGGCGGGCCTGATGGCTCCGCTGCTGTACCCGGAGACGGCGGTGGTCTATGCGGTGACGCGCGTCTGAGTCGGCCGCGAGAGATGACGCCCCCACCGAGCCGGCGGGTTCGTCATCTCTCGTGCGTCCGGATCAGTCGAGCCGCGAGTGCTCGCCGAGGCGGTGCCAGGTGCGGTTGTGGTAGACCAACGCGGAGCCCGGCTCTCCCGGCTCGAGGTCGCGCTCGACGTCGACCTGCAGGGCCTGGGCGGCGATCACGGTCGAGCCGCCGGCATCCATTCGGCTGACGATCTTGCACCGCAACCACGCGCGAACGCCGTGGTAGACGGGCTCGCCCGTGGGCAGACGCGACCACGTCGAGGTGTCGGCGAAGCGGTCGAGGCCGCTCGTGGCCGCCGTACGGGCGAGGCCGATGTCCTCGGCGTCGAGCAGGTGCACGACGATCGTGTCGGCGGCGATGATCGTGGGTGTCGCCGACGACAGCGCCGACACCGAGAAGATCAACAGCGGCGGGTCTGCGCTGACGGACGAGACCGACGAGGCGGTGAGGGCCACGGGCCCGTTCTCGCCGTATGCGGTGATGACCGCGATGCCGCCGGGGTGCCCGCGGAAAGCGCGCTTGAAGTCGTCCGCCGAGACCGTGGTGCCGATCGCGGGGGTGCTCTCGGGTTCGGCGTGCGGAAGAGAAGTCATACCTCAAACGGTAGGCGCTTCTGCGGCCGGGGGCGTCGCCGAGCGCAACACGGCGACACGCGACTCCGCACGCGTGCTCGCGTCGCTCGGTGTCGCGCTCGCCGCGCTGTTCCGACGCCGGTCCCGACGCCGGTCCCGACGCCGGTCAAACTCGGCTCTTGCACCGCACCCAATGTTCTCGCTAACATTCGAGGACCGCAGGGGAGCCCCGGTCCCGACGGATTCTGCGGGAGCTGCCCAGCTCGGTGGTCTTGCTACTTGATCGACGGGGATGTCGATCGAAGAACGGAGTACACGATGAAGTTTTCTCACGGTTTCGCGGCGAGGGTCGCGGTGGCCACCGCCGGCGGCCTCATTCTGGCCGGCACGGCGGGTGCGGCGTTCGCCGCCGAACAGCCGTACGGCGACAGTGACGTCGACGTGAACGTCAACATCGCCCCGGTCGACGGGCCTGGCACCCTGAGCCTGACCGTCGCCGGCACGTCGACGTCGCTCACCGAGAACAAGGAGACCGGAGACCCGAGCCTGCGTCAGTTCGACGGCTCGCTTCCGCAGGTGACGGTGACCGACACCCGCGACCCCGCGTCGGTGTCGACCGACCTCGCCTGGTACGTGCTCGGGCAGGCCAGCGACTTCACCGGCTCGGCGGGCACCATCTCGGCGGGCAACCTCGGCTGGACCCCGAAGGTCCTCGACCCCGCGGACGGCCTCGTCGCCGAGGGGCCCCAGGTCGACACCGTCGAAGACGCCGACCCGGACGGGTTCGGCAACAACGTCGGCCTCAAGGACAAGGAACTGCTCTACCTGACGACCAACTCCTCCGACCTCCTTCAGGCGGGTGGGAAGTCGTGGTCCGCGAGCGCCGACCTGGTGCTGAAGACCGGCACCGACGTGGCCCCGGGCTCGTACTCCTCGACGCTGACGCTGTCGCTCTTCGAAGACGTCGTCAACTGATCGATCCCGTCGCCTGGCGCGAGGCGGGTCCCCTGAGGACCCGCCTCGCCGCACATGCGAAGATGACTGCTTTCGATGCTCGATGACGACTCGGACGGTACCCCCATGCACAAGAAGCGCTCCCGCCTGACCCTCGCGGTTCTCGCCGTCGTTGCTGCGCTGTGGGTGCCTTTCGTTGTCAGCACGAACGCGTACGCCGCACCCGACGATGTCACCTGGGCCGTGACGCCCGCGACCCCCGACGGCGCGGATACGCGGGGGTTCATCCAGCAGGAACTCGATCCGGGCGCCTCGCGCGAGGATCACCTCGCCGTGCGCAACCTCAGCCGGACGGAGATCACCTTCCGCCTCCACGCCGCGGACGGCTACTACACGGACCGGGGGCGGTTCAACATGCTCCCCTCCGACCAGGAATCGGTCGATGCGGGCCGATGGATCTCCCTGCCCGAGACGGTGACCGTCGAGCCGAACGCCACCGTGGTCGTTCCCTTCACGACCACGGTGCCGGCCGACGCGATCCCCGGCGACCACGCCGCCGGGATCGCCGCGTCCGTCACGTCCACCGGCACCGATGCGAACGGATCGACGGTCGGGGTGGAGAGCCGCGTGGGCTTCCGCGTGCTGACGAGGGTCGCGGGCGAGATCGTGCCGGCCTTCACCGTCGATGGCATCGACTCGGCGTACGACATGTCGTGGAACCCCTTCCAGCCGGGAGCGGTCACCACGACCTTCACGGTCCACAACACCGGCAACGCGAGCCTCGCCGTCGCCGGAGTGGTCGGATTCGGCGGGGCGCAGACGAACGTGCCCGGCGATGACACCCAGCGACAGGAGCTCCTGCCCGGGGATTCGCGCACCCTCACCGCGACGATCCCGGGGGTGTGGCCCACCTTCTACGTTCCCGGCGAGGTGGCTCTGGCCCCCACGGCATCCGACCTCAGTGGCGCGGCAGTCACCGTCGCCGCGTCGTCGACCGCCGCGTCCCTGTGGGCGGTGCCGGTGCCGCAGCTGCTGGTTCTCCTCGGCGTCGCACTGCTTCTGCTCGCTCTCCTCTGGCGTCGTCGACGTTTCGCCGCCGCTCTCGATCGTGCGCGGAGTGAGGGCCGCGCCTCCGCTCTCCAGCCCGACGCGCCGACGCAGACCTCGCCGTCGGAGCCGGCCGATCCCCCCGCACGGAGGTCTCGCAGACTTCCCGTCTCTTCACCTGCAATGGAGCACCAGTGATCCACGCTCTTCTCACCTCTCCCGCCGCGTCCGCCTCGGTGGGAGTCGGGGTGGACATCACCCCGTTGCCGACGGTGCCGCCGTCGCCGACGACGGCTCCGACCGTGATGCCGACGCCCACGCCGACGCTCTCCCCGATCGTTCCCGGCCCCGACCACGGGTTGCCGATCACCGGGATGGAACCGGCGTGGGTCCTCGTCGGCGTGGCCGTCGTGCTCGTCGTCGTGGGCCTCGCGATCATCCTGCGGCGCCGCGCCGGGCGTCGCGCGCGTCCCTAGGTCGAGCGATGTCTCCTCGCGTCATTCGGAGGGTGACCATGAGAACGCTCACACGGGCAATCACCACGCATCGCGACGAGGGAGCGTAGCATCGCCTCCATCGACAGAACTCCCCGGAAGGGGCGCGTCCTGCCCGATTCGGGGCGAGAGCGGTCGATGGACACGGGCCGCCTCGCCTGGATCGGAATCTCGCCCATGCCTCAGACGTCGAGCCGGGGATGGCAGCGACCAAGCATCTACGACGTCGCCCGTCGCGCCGGAGTTTCGCACATGACGGTGTCCCGGGTGCTGAACGGTCATCCGAACATCCGCGAGTCCACGCGCTCGAAGGTCCTCCAGGCCATCGACGAGATGAACTACACCCCGAGCTCGATCGCTCGCGCCCTCGCGACTCGGCGTGCTCGCCGCATCGGTGTGCTCATCGACGGCCCGGTCCAGAACGGACCGAACAACACGCTCCGCGCCCTCGAGAAGGCCGCGCGCGGCGTCGGATACGCCGTCAGCGCTTTCTCGATCGGCAGCGACGACGAGTCGCAGATGGACTCCGGCGTGATGGAGCTCGTGACCCAGGGGGTCGACGCTCTGTGCGTCATCGCCCCGCGTGCCTCGTCGCTCGACCTGCTGCGGCAGCAGACGACCGGACTGCCGACCATCGTGATCAAGGCGGAGGCGGACGCCGCGTGGCACACCGTCGGCGTGGACCAGCGCGCGGGGGCCCGCTTGGCGGTGAAACATCTCATCGACCTCGGTCACACCTCCATCGCGCACCTGGCCGGCCCGCAGGACTGGTTCGACGCGCGTGAGCGCGTGCAGGGGTGGCGGGAGTCGCTCGACGAGGCCGGCCTGGCCCACGGGCCTTTCGTCGTGGGGGAGTGGTCCTCGGACTTCGGCTTCGACTTCGGTCAGACGTTCGAGTGGGGCGACACCACGGCCGTGTTCGCCGCCAATGACCAGATCGCGCTCGGTGTCGTCCACGGCCTCGCGCGTCGCGGCATCAGGGTCCCCGAAGACATCAGCGTGGTCGGCTTCGACGATCTCTCGGACGCGCGTCACTTCCTCCCGCCGCTCACCACGGTGCGTCAGGATTTCGCCGAGCTCGGCGAACTCGCCCTGCAGCAAGTCATCGCGGCGATCGAGGGGAACACCGATCCCACGCACGACACCATTCAGCCCGCGCTGATCGTGCGGGAGTCGACGGCGTCTCGCGCGTAGGGCCGCGGTCGCGCGCGTCCCGCGTGGTCGTCGTGATGCATTCGTGATCTCGTGAGAGGAAATTCTCGCGTCATCCGCTTGCGTTCCCGATTGTTAGCGCGCACAATATGAATGACCAAGGGTGCTTCCAGCGGTGGCAGCACGGCAACTCTCTTCAACCCGACTGGTGGAGAGATCTCAAGGAGGAGAACACATGTCCAAGTCGAAGCGCGTCCAGGGCCTTCTCGGCGTCGTCGGTGTCGGTGCTCTGGCACTCGGTCTGGCCGGCTGCTCCGGTGGAGCAAGCTCGGACAGCGGCAGCGCCGGTGGTAGCAGCAAGGACGGCGTCATCACGGTGGGCTTCGTCGCCGTCGGCCCCGAGGGTGGATGGCGCAACGCCAACGAGCAGGCCGTCAAGGACGCCTTCTCGAGCGAGGCCGGTTTCGACCTCAAGTACGCTCCGGCTGCCAGCCCGAGCGACCAGAAGTCCCAGCTCGACGCCTTCTCGACGTTCGTCAACGACGAGGTCGACGCCATCCTGCTGACGGCCACCGAGGCTTCCGGTTGGGAAGACTCGCTGAAGCTCGCCAAGGAGGCGCAGATCCCCGTGATCCTGCTCGACCGTGGCGTCGACGCTCCCGATGACCTCTACGTCACCCGCATCGCCCCCGACAACAAGCAGGTCGCGGCGTCCGTCGGCGACTGGGCACTCACCGCCTTCCCGTCCGGCGCGAACTACTTCGTGCTCGAGGGTGTTCCCGGCCTCTCGGTCGTGAACGAGCGCAACGAGGGCTTCGACGAGGCGATCAGCGGCGCGTCCGGCTTCAACAAGGTCGGCGCGCAGACCGCCAACTGGAAGACCGACGAGGGCAAGTCCGTCATCGAGACGGTCCTCAAGGCCAACAACAACAACATCCAGTTCATCTTCGCCCAGAACGACGAGATGGGTATCGGAGCGGCCCAGGCCGTCAGCGCCGCGGGTCTGACCCCCGGCACCGACGTGAAGATCGCCACGATCGACGGCACCAAGGGCGCGCTCGAGGCCCTGTCGAAGGGTCAGCTGAGCTTCGTCGCCCAGTACAACCCGTTCTTCGGCGACATCGCCGCCGACGCCGTCAAGAAGGCCATCGCCGGTGAGTCGGTCGAGCCGACCATCATCGTCGACAGCGCGACGTTCGACTCGCCCCAGGCGGCCGACAAGGCGCTCTCCGAGGGTCTCGGCTTCTAAGCCGGGTCTGCCGAACAAGTAGCACCTCTCCGTCAGTGGGGGTGGCCCCGTGGCCACCCCCACTCCCGGTTCCCACCAGCACCGTACAAACGAGGAAGTTCGTCAGCGATGGCAGAGTCCCTACCGATCGTCGAAGTCCGTGGCGCATCGATCACATTCCCCGGCGTCAAAGCCCTCGACGAGGTGAACTTCCGACTCCTCCCCGGCGAGGTCCACACCCTGATGGGAGAGAACGGGGCGGGCAAGTCCACCCTGATCAAGGCCCTGACCGGCGTCTACCAGATCGATTCCGGTTCGATCCTGATCTTCGGTGAGGAGCGTCGCCTGACGGGCACCGCTTCCGCTCAGGCCGCGGGCATCTCCACGGTCTATCAAGAGGTCAACCTCTGCACGAACCTCACCATCGGCGAGAACGTCATGCTCGGCCACGAGATCCGGGGCCCCCTCGGGATCAACTGGCGGGCGACCCACGCCAAAGCCGCCGAGGCGCTCACACGTATGGGTCTCGGCCACCTCGACACCCGCGCCCCGCTGTCGTCGATCTCGATCGCCCTTCAGCAGCTGGTGGCGATCAGCCGTGCGATGGTCACCGACTCCAAGGTGCTCATCCTCGACGAGCCGACCTCGAGCCTGGATGCCGCCGAGGTCGAGGTCCTCTTCACTGTCATGCGTCGCCTGCGCGACCAGGGCGTGGCCATCCTCTTCGTCTCGCACTTCCTCGACCAGGTCTACGCGATCAGCGACCGCATCACGGTGCTGCGCAACGGCGGTTTCGTCGGTGAGTACCTCACGCGGGACCTGGACCGCACGCAGCTCATCTCGAAGATGATCGGTAAGGACATCGAGGCGCTGAAGGCCCTCGGCTCCAACCGTCAGGTCGACGCGCGCGACCGGTCGGCGACCCCGGTGTACGCCGCCGAAGGCCTCGCCCGCGCCGGCGCGCTCGCCCCCACCGACATCGAGATCCACAAGGGCGAGGTCGTCGGATTCGCCGGTCTCCTCGGGTCCGGCCGCACCGAGCTCGCCCGCCTCATCGCCGGCGCCGACCGCGCCGATGCGGGGGCGGTGCGTCTGAAGGGCAAGAAGGTCAATGTGACCTCGCCCGTCTCGGGGCTCGCCAACCACATCGCGTACTCGACCGAGAACCGTCGTGACGACGGCATCATCGGCGATCTCAGCATCCGCGAGAACATCATGCTCGCGCTGCAGGCCAAGCGCGGGTGGTTGCGCCGCATCCCCGCGCGCGAGGTCGACGAGCTGGTGCGCACCTACATGGAGCGTTTCAGCGTCCGCCCGAACGACCCCGATCGCCCCATCCGTCTGCTGTCCGGAGGCAATCAGCAGAAGGTGCTCCTCGGACGCTGGCTCGCCACCGACCCCGAACTGCTCCTCCTCGACGAGCCGACCCGAGGCATCGACGTCGGTGCCAAGGCCGACATCCAGGAGACCGTGGCCGAACTGGCCGAGGGAGGGATGAGCGTGGTGTTCATCTCGTCCGAGCTCGAGGAAGTCGTCCGACTCTCCGAGCGCATCGTGATCATGAAGGACCACCAGAAGGTCGGCGAGATCGTCAACGGTCCCGACGTGACGGCCGAGCGGGTCGTCTCGATCATCGCGGCCGAGTCCGACGAGAAGGCCGAAGCCCAGACCGAGTCGCTCATCGAAGGAGAGACCCCCTGATGTCCGTCGTCAAGACGCTGCTGCGCACTCCCTGGTTCTGGGGGATCATCGGCATCCTACTCCTGCTCTCGCTGAACGTGATCAAGGACCCCACGTACCTCTCGATCGGCATCAACCCGGCGACGGGTCTGGTGGCGGGCAACCTGCTCGACATCCTCCGCGTGTCGGCGCCGATCATCATGATCGCCCTCGGCATGACCTTCGTGATCGCCACGAAGGGCATCGACCTCTCGGTCGGCTCGATCATGGCCGTCGGCGGGGCCGCGGCGATGGAGACCCTGCGGGCGCTGAACGCCCCCAGTTCCTTCGGCGCGATGTTCACCGCGATCGGCATCGCCCTCGCGATCGGCGCGGTGCTCGGTCTCGTGAACGGTCTGCTCGTGTCGGTCGTGGGCCTGCAGCCCTTCATCAGCACCCTGGTGATGATGCTCGCGGCGCGCGGTATCGCGCGTGTCATCACGGGGGGTCAGAACACCAACTCGACGAACGCGCCGTTCCAGCAGATCTCGAACGGACAGGTCCTGGGCCTTCCGACGAGCTTCGTGATCGCGATCGTCATCGTGGTCGTGGTGTCGGTCATCATGCGCCGCACCGCCCTCGGTCTGATGATCGAGTCGATCGGCGTGAACCCCGACGCGAGCCGGCTCGCCGGCATCCGCCCGCGTCCGATCCTCATCACCGTCTACGTGCTGTCGGGGATCCTCGCCGCGGGCGGCGGACTGTTCACCGTGTCGGAGGTCATGACCGTCGACGTCTCGGGTACCGGCTATCAGATGGAGCTCGACGCGATCCTCGCGGTCGTCATCGGCGGAACGTCGCTGGCCGGCGGCAAGTTCTCCATCCTCGGTTCGACGATCGGTGCGCTGCTGATCGCCACACTGAACAAGACGGTGCTCTTCCTCGGCGTCTCCGCCGCCGCGACCCCGGCCTTCAAGGCCATCGTCATCGTGCTGCTCGTCCTGCTGCAGTCCGAGCGTGTGAGGGCTTTCGTCCTCCAGGCCGGACGCCGCCGTACCCGTAAGGAGGTCGTCGCGTGAGCACGACCGTGTCGCCCCCCTCGCACGGCACCGAGGTCCCGGTGCGGGGACTCGCCATCTCCCGCATGTGGGGCCGCAGCCAGTCGGCCATCCCCACTTTCGCCGCCGTCATCCTGCTCGTGGCGATGCTCGTGTACGCCGAGATCGCCTACGGCCGCGTGTTCCACGCGGGAACGATGTCGAGCCTGCTCGTCAGCTTCGCGCCGACGATCATCCTGGCCGTGGGGATGACCATCGTCATCCTCTCCGGCGGTATCGATCTGTCGGTGGGTGCGGTCGTGGCCTTCACCTCGGTCTCCGGCGTCATGCTCATGAACGCCGGTGTGAACGGCTGGCTCGCGATCGTGCTGATGATCGCGTTCGGGGCCCTCTTCGGCCTCGTCTCGGGTGTGCTGATCCAGTACTTCAACGTGCAGCCGTTCATCGCCACACTCGCGATGATGTTCCTGGCCCGCGGTCTCGCCTCGATCCTGTCGACGGTCCCGGTGCAGGTCGCCGACGACTCCCCGATCCTGACCCTCGCGACGGACTTCAAGCTGTACGACGGTCCCAAGACGAACGACCTCATTCTCACCCCCGGCTTCTTCATCGCCGTCCTCGTGGTCGTCGGAGCCTTCTTCCTCCTCCACCGCACCCGCACCGGTCGCACGGTGTACGGCATCGGAGGGGCGGAGAACTCGGCTCAGCTGATGGGTCTGCCCGTGGCCCGCACGCGCGTGCTCATCTACGTCATCAGCGGTGCGCTCGCCGGTCTCGCCGCCGTCGTCTACACCGCCGAGGTCGGCGGCAAGGCGCAGAACGTCACCGGTATCGGGTGGGAACTGGATGCCATCGCCGCCGTCGTGATCGGCGGAACGCTCCTCACCGGTGGTGCCGGTTACGTGCTCGGCTCGGTCGTGGGCTCGCTCGTGCTCGCGGCGCTGGCGATGATCATCACGAAGGACGGTAGCATCCGCCCGGAGTACTTGACCATCATCACCGGCAGCATCCTGCTGGCCTTCGTCTTGCTCCAGCGCGTGCTGACGGCGCGGCGAAGGAAATGACCGCCGCCGTCGACCGTCGTCATCTCGAGGAGAACACCATGGCAGAGCCGTCTGCTGATTTCCCGCCTGCGGTGCAGGCATCCATCGACCAGGTCCGTGCCGACGTCGCGCGCCTGCACGCGGAGCTCGTGCGCTACAACCTCATCGTCTGGACCGGCGGCAACGTCTCGGGTCGCGTGCCCGGCGCCGACCTGTTCGTGATCAAGCCCTCGGGCGTCTCGTACGACGACCTCACCCCGGAGAACATGATCCTCTGCGACCTCGACGGCAACGCGATCCCCGGAACCTCCGGCTCCGAGCGCAGCCCGTCGAGCGACACGGCGGCGCACGCCTACGTGTACCGCAACATGCCCGAGGTCGGAGGCGTGGTGCACACGCACTCGACCTACGGCGTCGCGTGGGCCGCGCGCGGCGAGGAGATCCCCTGCGTCATCACGGCGATGGCCGACGAGTTCGGCGGCCCGATCCCGGTCGGCCCCTTCGCGATCATCGGCGACGACTCGATCGGCCGCGGCATCGTCGAGACCCTGCGCGGGCATCGCTCGCGCGGCGTCATCATGCAGAACCACGGTCCCTTCACCATCGGCGCGAATGCGAAGGATGCCGTGAAGGCCGCCGTCATGCTCGAAGACGTCGCCCGCACCGTGCACATCGCGCGCGAAGCCGGTCCGCTGATCCCGATCCCGCAGGACAAGATCGACGCCCTCTACAACCGCTACCAGAACGTGTACGGCCAGAGCTCGGACGCACGCCGGTGAGCGCGGCGCAGACCTCGGTCGCCGAGGTGATCGCCTCCGGGCGCGCGGTCCTGGGAATCGAACTCGGCTCGACGCGGATCAAGGCATGCCTGATCGACGGCGACGACCCCGCACGCGTGCTCGCGACGGGCTCGCACGCCTGGGAGAACAGGTACCACGACGGCAACTGGACGTACTCGCTGGACGACGTCTGGGCGGGCGTCCGGGCCGCCTACACCGACCTGGGTGCGCGGGTGAAGAGTGGCCACGACACGGTGATCCGCGACCTCGCGGCCATCGGCGTGTCGGCCATGATGCACGGCTACCTCGCCTTCGACGCGGCGGGCGATCTGCTGGTGCCATTCCGCACGTGGCGGAACACCTCGACCGAGCGCGCCGCGGGGGTGCTCTCCGAACTGCTGGGAACGAACATCCCGCTGCGCTGGTCGATCGCGCACCTGTACCAGGCGGTGCTCGACGAGGAAGACCACGTCGGCGACGTCGCCTCCTTCAACACCCTCGCGGGTTACGTGCACGAGAAGCTGACGGGTCGTCGCGTCCTCGGCGTCGGGGATGCCTCGGGCATGTTCCCCATCGACGTCGCGACGCGCGACTACGACGCGGGCATGATCGCGAAGTTCGACCGACTCGTCGCCGAACGCGCGCACGGGCTGGAGCTGCGCGCTCTGCTTCCCGACGTGCTCGTCGCGGGACAGGCCGCGGGTTCGCTCACCGACGAGGGGGCAGCGCTGCTGGATCCGAGCGGGGCGCTTCGCCCCGGCATCCTGTTCTGCCCTCCCGAGGGCGACGCCGGCACGGGGATGGTGGCGACCAACTCGGTCGCCCCCCGCACCGGCAACGTGAGCGCGGGAACGAGCATCTTCGCGATGGTCGTGCTCGAGAAGCCGTTGCGCCGTGCGCACGACGAACTCGACCTCGTCACGACGCCGTCCGGCGATCTCGTCGCCATGGTCCACTGCAACAACGGCGCCAGCGAACTCGCGGCGTGGGTGGCGCTCTTCGAGCGGTTCGCCGAGATCGCCGGGGGCTCGCTCAGCTCCGACGAGGTCTTCGAGGCACTCTTCCGCGAGGCGTTCGACGGCGCGCCCGATGCCGGCGGCATCCTGGCGTACAACCACCTGGCCGGGGAGCCCATCGCGGGACTCCCGGAGGGGCGCCCCCTGGTGCTGCGCTCACCCGACAGCCGCCTGACGCTCGCGAACTTCATGCGCGCACAGCTGTACGGGGTGTTCGCCACGCTCGCGCTCGGCATGCGCGTCCTGACCGAAGAGGGCGTCGAACTCGACCGGATGTACGCCCACGGGGGTGTCTTCCGCACGGCCGGGGTGGCGCAGCGCTTCCTCGCCGGGGCGCTGAACGCACCTGTCGCGGTGGCATCGACGGCGTCGGAGGGCGGCGCGTGGGGGATCGCGGTCCTCGCGGCCTTCGCGTCCGACGCCACGGCGACCGATCTCGGCGCGTACCTCGAGAGTCGGATCTTCGACCGGACGGGGGTCGACGTCGTCGCCCCCGACCCCGAAGACGTTCCGGGATTCGCCGCATACCTCTCCCGTTATCGCGCGGGACTGGCGGTCGAGCACACCGCCATCGCCGCGACACCGTGAGCGCTCCCCGCGTTCGCACCCCTCCCACCGAAGGAAAACTCGCATGACCCGCACTCCCCTCAAGAACGACCTCGACGGCTACGAGGTCTGGTTCGTCACCGGCAGCCAGAACCTCTACGGCGAGGAGACCCTGAAGCAGGTCGCCGAGCAGTCGCAGGCCGTCGTCGAGGGGCTGAACGGCCTGCCGGTGAAGGTCGTCTGGAAGCCCGTGCTGAAGGACTCCGACAGCATCCGCCGCATGGCCCTCGACATCAACGGCCGCGACGACGTGATCGGCGTCATCGCATGGATGCACACTTTCAGCCCCGCGAAGATGTGGATCTCGGGCCTCGACGCCCTGCAGAAGCCCCTGCTGCACCTGCACACGCAGGCCAACGTCGAGCTGCCGTGGAACGACATCGACTTCGACTTCATGAACCTCAACCAGGCCGCGCACGGCGACCGGGAATTCGGGTACATCCAGACGCGCCTCGGCGTCGCGCGCAAGACGGTCGTCGGCCACGTGTCGAACCCCGCCGTGCGTCAGCAGATCGAGGACTGGGAGCGCGCCGCCGCCGGCTGGACCGCCGCCCGTACCCTCAAGCTCGCGCGCTTCGGCGACAACATGCGCTTCGTCGCGGTCACCGAGGGCGACAAGACCGAGGCCGAGCTGCGTTTCGGCGTGCAGGTCAACACGTGGGGCGTCAACGAGCTCGTCGAGGCGGTCGAGAAGGCATCGGATGCCGACATCGACGCGCTCGTGCAGGAGTACGTCGACAGCTACGACGTCGTCGAGGAACTGCTCCCCGGTGGGGCGCGCCACCAGTCGCTGCGCGACGGCGCCGCGATCGAGCTGGGCCTTCGCTCGTTCCTCGAGGAGGGCGGCTTCGGCGCCTTCACGACCTCGTTCGAAGACCTCGGCGCTCTGAAGCAGCTGCCGGGTCTCGCGGTGCAGCGCCTCATGGCGGAGGGCTACGGCTTCGGCGCCGAGGGCGACTGGAAGACGGCGGTCCTCGTGCGCGTCGCGAACGTCATGGGCGCGGGCCTGCCCGGCGGCGCGTCGCTTATGGAGGACTACACCTACGACCTCGTCCCCGGCTCCGAGCGCATCCTCGGCGCCCACATGCTCGAGGTCTCGCCCTCGCTCACCACGAAGAAGCCGCGCCTCGAGATCCACGAGCTCGGCATCGGCGGCAAGGACGACCCGGTGCGCCTGGTCTTCACCGCCGACGCGGGCCCCGCTCTCGTCGTCGCGATGAGCGACATGCGCGACCGCTTCCGCCTCGTGGCCAACGTCGTCGAGAACGTCGACGCGCCCGACCTGCCGAAGCTGCCCGTCGGCCGCGCGGTGTGGAAGCCCGCCCCCGATCTCGCCACCTCGGCCGGCTGCTGGCTCGCCGCCGGTGCCGCGCACCACACCGTCATGACGACGGCCGTGGGCATCGAGGTGTTCCGCGACTTCGCCGAGATCGCCAAGACCGAGCTCGTCGTCATCGACGACGACACCACGGTCCGCGGTTTCCAGAGCGAGCTGCGCTGGAACCAGGCGTACTACCGCCTGGCCCAGGGCCTGTAAGACCCCCGCCGTCCCGGGCTGCCCTCGCATGTGGGCCCCGGGGCGGTGCGGCACTCGCGCTTTCTGTTCGCTCAGTTGGCGTGCCGCGGACCGGGCTTCAGCCGGTGCGCGGACGGTGCCCCGGACCCCTTGTAGCGGTGGGCTGCGACGGGCCCGGGGCACCGATTCTCCGTCGGGTTCTCTGTCGACGGTGTCGTCTCACCTCGCTCGTGGCGGTGAGACGCCCGCTCGCCGACGATCCGGTCACGGTCCGGGAGGAGCGCGATGCCGCACGTGAACCGATCCGCTTCGCGGGCGAGCGTGGTGTCTGCCCCACGGCGCTTCCCCGGTCCGGCGGGTTCCCGGACGATGATCGCGGCCGCCGCCGCGGCCGTCGTCGTCGTGGCCGTCACCACGCGGCTGAGCACGCGGGACGCAGACACCCCCTTCCCCGGTGCTCTCTCCGACGGCATCACCCTGGCGACGAGCGTCGTCATCGAGTCGCTCCCGTTCGTCTTCCTCGGCATCCTGATCTCGATCGCCGTACAGCTGTGGGTCCCGACGAGGGTGATCGACGCGCTGATCCCCCGATCCGGGATGCCGCGTCGCGCCGTCCTCTCCCTCCTCGGGGTCGTGCTCCCGGTGTGCGAATGCGGCAACGTGCCACTGGCGCGCGGGCTGATGGTGCGCGGCTTCTCCGTCGCCGACTCGATGACCTTCCTCCTCGCCGCTCCGATCCTGAACCCGGTGACCCTCGTCACCACCTATCAGGCATTCGGATGGGAGAACGGCATCCTGGTCGCCCGGCTGGTCGGCGGCTTCGTCCTCGCCAACCTCGTCGGGTGGCTCGTGAGCCTGCACCCGGAACCCGAACGGCTGCTCACCCCGAGCTGGATCGCGGCCTGTCGGGTCGCCTCGACGAACAGTGAGCGGCCCTCGCTCCGCCGGGCGGCGCTGCTCTTCCGCGACGAGATGTCGGCGATGCTGCCGGCGCTGTTCTTCGGAGCCGCGATCGCCGGCTTCATCCAGGTAGTCATCTCGCGAGACACTCTCACGGCGATCGGCGGGCACCCGGTGGCGGGGATCCTCGCGCTGATGGCGCTCGCGGTCATGATCGCCATCTGCTCCAACGTCGACGCGTTCTTCGCGCTGTCACTGGCGTCCACCTTCTCTCCGGGCGCCCTCGTCGCTTTCCTCGTGCTCGGTCCGATGATCGACGTGAAGATGCTCCTCATGCTCGGCACGACGTTCCGGGCCCGCACGCTGGCGGGTGTGACACTCCTCGTCGCCCTCGGGGCTTTCGCTCTCGGCCTGGGGGTGAACGCGCTTGTCTGAGGTCGTGCGGAAGTGGGCAGGGATGTGCCTGTGCGGGATCGGGGTGATCAGCACCCTCGTCCTCGCGGCCACGGGAGAGCTGACGCTGTACATCCACCCCCGCTACGTCGTCTTCACCGTGATCCTCGGCGTCGGGGGCGCGCTGCTGCTCGCCGTGGCCCTGTGGTACTCGGCCGTCGGCGGCCCGCACCCGCACGGGCACGACCACGGGGACCCCCCGCACGACGGGGTGCCGGAGCACCCGGCGCGGCGACTACGGCGGGGGGCGGCAGCCGTCGCCGTCGCGGCCGTCGTCGCCGTCTCGGCCGTCGCTCTCCTCGTCGTGCCGCCCTCGACCCTCAGCGCCGATCGCGCTCTGGCCTCCGCGGCGACAGACGGCTCCGGGACAGCCGACGTCCCACCCACGGTGCTCGTGGGCAGCGATCCCGCCCGGTACTCGGTGCGGGACTGGGCGGCGATCCTGGGCAGCGGCGCGACGGCGAACGATCTCATCGGACAGCAGGCCGACATCACGGGGTTCCTCCTCCTCGACGACACCGGTGCGGTCCGGGTCGGGCGGTACGCGGTGACCTGCTGCACCGTCGACGCGCAGCTCTTCGCGGTACCGCTTGCTCCCGGTGCGCTGCCCGCGGGCGCGGCATCCGGCCAATGGGTGCACGTGGTGGGGACGTTCGCCGACGACGACGCGGGGACGCGCCTGTCACCCACGACGATCGAGGCGGTGGAGGAGCCCGATGACCCCTATCTCTCCTGACGCCCGTCCGTCGCGCGCCGGGCGCTCCGCGCGTCCTTTCCTGGCTGCGGCGACGGGGGTGACGCTGTGCCTCGCGCTGGTGAGCGGACTGTTGACCGCGTCGGCGCTGGAGCGCGGCCCTCGTCTGCGTACCACCGTGGGTGACACCGCGCTCACCGTGCAGCGACCCGGAGTGACACTGGGCATGCGCGCCGATCAACCTCTCGCCGACACGTCGACCGAGGGGGTGCGTGTCGACCCTCCCTCCGACGTCGATGTCGAGGTCGAGGGCGCGACCCTGCGCGTCCGCTTCCTCTCGCCGCTGGACTTCGGGACGGACTACCGCATCGTGGCACCGAACCTGCGGGGCCGCTCGACGGGCGCCGCCGCCGCGGCCGAGTTCGCCTTCCGCACACCTTCGCTGACGGTGACCACCCTCGAACGCGGCGGCGCCTACGACCGGACCGGCGGCGAGGATCGCATCGTGCGCCACGACGTCCTGTCCGGCGGCGAGAGCACGCTCTTCTCCGCCGGCCGCATCCAGGAGTATGCGGTCGACGGCGACAGCCTCGTCGCCCTCGTGCGGGACGAGGCGGGGAGAGCCGCGCTGCGGCGCGTGGGAGCGGACGGGACGACGTCTCTCGCCGCACCCGGTGACGGCACGGTGGGCCTCGTCCGCGTCTCGGCCGACGCGACTCGGGTCGGCTTCGTCTATTCGGGTCCGGGGCCGGACGGCACTTCCTACCTCAACACGCTCTTCGCCCTCGACCTGGAGGAACCGGGGGCCCGCCCCCAGCCGGTGCGCGGGGTGGGCGGCATCCCTCTGCTCGCCGACGCGTGGTTCTTCCTCCCCGGCAGCAGCTATCTCGTGGCGCAATCGCCGGATGCCACGCTGACCCTGGTGGACGCGTCGGGAGCGGCCCCGGCCCGCCGCCTGGGGGAGGTGGGCACGCTGCGTGCCGTGCTCCCGGGAGCGACGTCGGTGGTCGTCGAGGGGCCCACGGGCGCGGCCATCCTGGACCTCACCGACGGCTCTCTCACCCCGGCGCCGGTCTCGTCGCCTTCCGGCGAGATCTCCGCCGGTTCACTCCTCGTGTCGCCGACGTCATCGCTGAGCTGGGATGCCGCGACCGTTCGGCTGGACGACTCGCAGCGCTCGCTCTTCACGGCCGCGCCGGGGGAGCGCATCGACGAGGTGTGCCTCGCACCCAGCGGACGTCATGTGCTCGTGGGCACGGTGCCGGCCGGAGCGGTCGTCGACGGCTATCCCGCTCGCGCGGAGTGGGTCGGGCGCACCTCGACGGTCGTCGAGGTGGCGACGGGAGCGCGGGTGGCCACGCTCGCGGGTACCCGCCCCAGCTGGTGCGACTGAGGCACTTCCTGCCCCGCCGCAGCTTCACCGGTACCCGCGAGCGTCGTGTCCTACAGGGCCGTGATGGTCCACCGCTGCTCGGGACGGCTGCCCCACATGCGCTGCGCGGCGTTCGCGCCGTCAGCGGTGGAACCCGCGGCGACTTCGAGCACCAGACTGCTGAAGCGGTTCGTCAGCACGCTCGCTCCCGTATCGGTGCGCAGGATCGCCCAGTGCTGCGTGAACTGATCCGCGGCGGCGCCCACCGAGATGCCGCCTCCGTTGTCGCGGTTGCGGTTCGTCACCTGCAGGTACCCGCCGCCGGCGACGTCCTTGATCTTGTAGAAGCCGTCATCGGTCGACTCGATCGCCCACGTCTGTGCGGACGAGGCTCCGGCGGCGCGTTGCAGGACGCGGCTGCCGTCGGTGGTCAACGCGAGCGCGCTGTTGACGTTGTCGAGCCGGTAGCGGGCGCCGCCGCCGTAGGGCCGACTGAGCAGGGCGGGCTTGGCCCTTCGGCCGCCGACCGCGATACCGCTGACATTGACGTAGTCGCCGGTGGCGGCTTTCGCGGTGAGACGCACGTAGGCCGCGTCTCGCGCCGTCCACTCGACGAATTTCGCCGACTGATCGGGTGCCCAGGTTCCGGACGCGACATCGGTCCAGGTGGTGCCGTCGACACTCAGCGAGATCGTGAAGGAGGTGATGTCTCCGTCGGTTCTGTCGTCGCGGCGCCACTGCTTGGGAAGGTACGTCGCCGACGAGATGTTGCTCCACACCCCGCCGAGGTCCAGCACGAGGGACTCCGGGGTGGTGGGGAGCGAGAAGGGATCCCCCCAGGTGGACCAGCACGTCTCGTTCCTGTTGTCGCTGTAGCCGTCGATCGCGCGCATCGGACCCTCGTCGCCGTAGCTCCGCGTCGCGATGGCGCTGGCGGGGACCACGGGGTACTCGACGCGCAACGGCTGGGC